>NC_017039.1:3000000-3300000 GCF_000284455.1 Synechocystis sp. PCC 6803 substr. PCC-P | reverse complement strand
TCATCACCACAATTTCATCCGCCACTTCCATAGCCTCTTCCTGGTCATGGGTAACAAACACGCTGGTTAGATGCACTTCATCATGTAATTTTCGCAGCCAAGCCCGCAATTCTTTCCGTACTTTAGCATCCAGAGCCCCAAATGGTTCATCTAATAATAAAACCTGGGGTTGTACTGCTAAAGCCCTGGCTAAGGCTACCCGTTGCCGTTGGCCGCCAGAGAGTTGGGAGGGGTAACGATTACCTAAACCTTCCAATTGGATTAATGAAAGTAATTCCTCCACCCTTTCCTTAGTTTTCGCTGGGGGATGCTTGCGAATTTCCAAACCAAAAGCAATATTTTGTCGAATAGTTAAATGTTTAAACAAAGCGTAGTGCTGAAAAACAAAACCAATGTTGCGCTTACGAATATCCACATGGGTGGCATCCTGACCATTAATAATAATTTGCCCTTGATCCGGCTCTTCCAATCCGGCGATCGCCCTGAGCAAAGTTGATTTTCCGGAACCGGAAGGGCCCAATAAGGCAACTAACTTACCATCGGGAACTTCTAGGTTAATATCTTTTAAAGCAGTAAAATCGCCAAATTGTTTAGAAACGTTATTAATAATAATACTCATGATGTCCTCAGTTAAATATAAGAGAAGTTAGATTGTCAAACTCAAAAATGGTGTTAGTTTCAGGCTATGTTGACAAAATTTTGGTCTGTCCCCTCCGCAGTTCCAGTAATACCTGGTACTTTTATTTAGTTTCCCGGAAATTTGGCAGGGAAAGTGAAAGGTTAAACAGCTTTATGATGCCCGGTGCGCTGCTCTAAAATTTCCTTTAGAACTAGGGTCACCACTGCCAATAAAGCTAATACCACCGCTGCCCCAAAGGCCGCTTCCGTTTGATAGTTTTTGTATTCCTGCTCCACAAAAATAGGTAATGTACTGGTTTTGCCCAGAATACTGCCGGAAACCACCGCCACTGCGCCAAACTCTCCCATGGCCCGAGCATTGGTTAACAGAACTCCATAAAGTAAGCCCCAGCGAATATTGGGTAAGGTAACCCGCCAGAAAATTTGCCAATCTTTAGCCCCTAAAGTGCGGGCCGCTTCCTCCTGTTCTGGTCCCAATTCTTCTAGTACGGGAATTACTTCCCTGGCCACGAAGGGCAAGGTAACAAAAATAGTGGCGATCGCCATGCCGGGCACAGAAAAAATAATCTGAATATCCCAGCTAGCAAACCAGCTACCGATCCAGCCATTTTTGCCGTAGAGGAGAACAATCATTAAACCTGCGACTACGGGAGAGATGGAGAAAGGTAAATCTAAAACGCTTAAAAATAAGGCTCGACCGGGAAATTGATTGCGGGCTAAAACCCAAGCGGCACAGAGACCAAATACCGTGTTCAAAGGAACGGAAATCAGCGCCATGACAACGGTTAATTGCAGGGCCGACTGAAAATTTCGATCTCCCATAGCTTGTATAAATGGCTCTACTCCTTTATGAAAAGCCTCATAAAAAACGGCGATCGCCGGCAGTAGTAAAACTAAAATTAAATAAAATAAAGCTAGGGCAATGAGTAGATATTTAACTTTAAAAGTTTTCGGTAAATTAATCGTTAGCATAGCGGCGACCCCATTGTTGCAGTAGGTTAATAATTAGCAATAAAATCAGAGAAACAGATAACAGTACTGCCCCAATTACCGTTGCAGCAGGATAATCATATTGTTCCAACCGCTCAAACACTAACACCGGGGCAATCAGATCTTTAAAAGGAATATTGGAAGCAATTAAAACCACCGAGCCATATTCCCCCACTGCCCTGGAAAACCCCAAAGCAATCCCTGTTAAAATCGGCGGAATTAAAGGGGGAAAAATTACCCGCCAAAAAGTTTGGAATTCCGTTGCCCCTAAGGACCATGCTGCTTCCTCTGCCTCTTCTTCCAACTCCTGTAAAACTGGCTGTAGAGTTCGCACAATAAAAGGCAGGGAAATGAAAACCATAGCCACAAATACCCCCAGGCGACTGAAAGCTATTTGAATGCCAAATGGAGCAAAAAAGCGACCTACCCAACCCGTTTGACTATACAAAGTAGCCAACACTAAACCAGCAACGGAGGTGGGCAGAGCAAAGGGTAAATCCACCATGGCATCAACAATTTTTTTGCCTGGAAATTGACAGCGGACTAGCACCCATGCCACTAAAGTGCCCATTACACCGTTGACCAGCCCTGCCGCCAGAGCCGTGATAAAGGTGACGTTATAGGTGGAAATGGCGATAGGAGTGGTGGCAATTTGCCAAAATCCTTCTAAACCCAAGGAGGCAGATTTAACTAAGAGAGCTGCAATGGGTAATACCAAAATTAGTAACAGATAAATAATTGTTACTACCCAGGGTATAGAAATAGATTGCCAAAAACTAAACCTATTGAGTTGTTTAGACGGGGAAGAAAAAGGAAGATTTGTGGTCATGTTACCAGCCGTCGGACTCCTGGTCTAAAACTATGGTGACTTGCAATTGCTCTAGGTAAGCTAGGGCGTTATTAATTGCTTGGGCATGGCCAATTAAAGTTAGTTTAAATTGACCTTGACCGCCGTTAGTGCCCAAAGTTGCCGCGAGGATATTTACCTGGAGTTGGTAACGGCTCACCAGTTGGGTGACAATCGGTTCTTGACGATAGCTTTCGGGAATAGTTAGGTAAAGGGTTACCTCGGTAGTTCGTTGAGAACTCTGGCTATGGAGGTGGGAGAAAGTTTGTGCTTGCATGGGTTAATTAGCTTCAATCAAAACTGCTTGGAATTGTTATTGCCTACCAATTTTGGTAATAACTTTGTCGAAAATACCCCCTTCATCAAAGAATTCTGCTTGGGCTTTTTTCCAACCGCCGAACTCTTCAATGGTGGCTAAATTCTCAACTTTGGGATATTGGCTAGCAAACTTAGCCAAAACTTCTTCATTCACAGGGCGGAATCCGGTTTCAGCAAAAATTTGTTGTGCTTCTGGGGTGAACAAATATTGCACAAAGGCGTCAGCTACTTCCCTGGTACCTTTTTTGTCCACGGTAGTATCCACAACAGCGACAGGGCCGCTAATGGAAACATTGAAATCCTGGGGAATGATATAGGGTTGATTTTCCCCTTTTTGCTTGGCTAATAGCACTTCGTTTTCATAATTGAGCAAAACGTTGCCCTGACCCTGTTTATAAAAAACATCGGTGGACTCCCGCGCATCCTTTGGTAATACTGGAGCATTAGCTAAAACCTTACCAGCAAAATCAAAGGCTTGTTCTTCTGTGCCTCCGGTTTTGGTTACCGAACCCCAAATGCCGAGGAAATTCCAGCGAGCCCCCCCGGAAGTTTTTGGGTTGGCGGTAATCACTTTGACTTCAGGGTTGGCCAAATCTGCCCATTTTTCTACTTTGATGTTGTCCGATGCTTTGGTCACAAAGGCGATGACCGAGTTAGTCACAATCGATCCATTGGGGGCTTCCTGTTCCCACCCCGGCTGAATCAGCCCTGCACTTTCAATTTTTTGCACGTCGGAACTGAGGGCTAAGGCAACAATATCCGCTTCTAGACCATCCACCACGGCCCTAGTTTGACTGCCGGAACCGCCATAGCTTTGCTCAAAGGTGACATCTTGACCGGTTTTGCTTTTCCATTCTTCGGTGAATTTGGGAATGATTTTTTCAAAGGCATCCCTGGTAACGGCGTAGCTGACCAAGGTCAAATTAGCGGGGGCCTGGCTAGCATTTTCCCCTTGCCCTGGCTCGGTGGTGGTGGTGGTGTTGCAAGCGGTGATACTGCCCACCATCAAAACGGCGATCACCGAAAATCCCCAGCCAAAAGCAGATCGAGCCATCGTTAACTCCTTGAAATTGTGACCTGTGTGTAATCTCGATAAATCATAGTTGAATTTGAAATGTTTTGCAATTTATTTTTAAAATGCACATAAAAATATTTTGCTCGCATCGTTAATGTTTTGTTATTCGTGTGAATTCTCCGTTCTGTCGGGATTCGGTCTGTGTCATGATTGAGCTGGGGTTTGCCCGACCGTGAACTGGGGCACTGGACGTTATCTCTGAGTTCTATGGCTAAACGATCGCCTGCTTTATCCCCTGCCCTGCCGGAACGATTAGTGCAAGAAAGCTATCTTTTTCGGGGCATGGATCTCCCCTTGGTGGCGGATTATCTTGCTTCAGCAGAACTTAAAATCGAAAAACTGTTTTCCAATCGACCCATTTACACTGCATTTCTGCCGGATCAAACCCTGGATAATCTTTATGTGATGTTGGATGATGGTGTCGTCATCACCCGTAGCACTCCTCTGGACCGCATCATTGCCATTAACTATGCTGGCAGTTGCTTTGGTTGGCGCAGTTTGCCCTTTAGCTATGGTTTGGCCAGTAAATCTTTTCCTTGTTCTGTCGAGGTTTATAAGACCACCCACGTCATTAAAATTCCCCTCGCTACTGTTGAGCAAATTTATGAAAATAGCGAAATTTTTCGGGAACGGTATCGTTTTCTATTTGAATTACAACAAAAATTTGAATATCATCTGCTCAATTGCAGTACCTACCCTCCCCAAGCGGTGGCGAGTTTACTGCGGGCGTTGATTTATCAAGAAAGAGAACTGGGCAACCAACCCGATCGCCAGGGGAATTATATTTTCGATTTGCCCATTGATATGATCGCCAGGGCTTGCCAGCTCAATCAAAGAACGGTGGAGCAGGTGCTGAAGGGTATGCAAAAACACCATCTGATTGCCATTCCCAAGGGAGAAAAAGAAGACTTAATTCAAATTCTGGCCCCGGAAGGACTCAAGGAAGTTTACAGTGCCACCCGGGAAAAGGTTAACTGGTGGCCCTTGAAATAAGGACTAAGAAGTTAACAGTAATGGCTGAATTGTTACCCGCACAACTCAACCGGTGGGAGCCGCATCATTCAATCGCTTGCCGTTGTTTTTGTCGTTGGGGAATGGATAAAGGTTCTTGGCGGATGGGAGATTGTCCGCACTGCTGGAGCAAATGCAACGCTACCCGTTGTAGGGCTAGGTCCTGTTCAATGTCTAAAAAAGCTTGGAGGTATAAGGCCAGTTCTCTCGGGTTCGGAGAGTCTGGACTGGGCTGATTTTGCCATTGTTGTAACTGACGCAGGGCAATTAATTTCTGCAGGCGATCGCCATGGGCCAGGTAATGCAAACAACGGTCAAAATCGGAAACTGGGGCAGTGAGTAATTTGGGAGCAGCCACTTTTCGCCGTTGCCAGAGCAATAATCCTACTGTAGCGAGGGAACCCAAACCCTGCAAAATAATGCCCGTGGCCAACCAAGGATTTTCCACTTCCGACCACACCATGGTGGCCATATAGGTGCCGACCGCAGTTAAACCACCTCCACCACCGGCAATGGTCAATCGACCCTGGGGTCCAGAAAAAAACTGGTGCCACTGTTTGGCTTGGAGTTCCTGGTGATGGGTCAAAAGCCAATAGACCAACCGCATACTACCTACCCCCAGGCCCGTGGCAAGCATCAGTCGCCATTCCGTTGCCCAGAGCATAGTCACCAAAAAAGCCCCCCCACTCCAGGGGCCCCAACGGTATAGCCAGCGATACTCAGTCAAACGAAGGGCCAGGGCTGTAATTTCCTTGGGGGAAAGGGGCAAAAACTGACCGGTTGATTTCACCGACGTAGCCGATTTTTTGGAGGGAAACCAAACCTGGGTCACAGCAAATTCCTGCGATGTGTGATGATGGCCATATTGCCCTTGTCAGGCAGTCTATTTACTATATCAAGATTCGACATGGAGACTTTTTGGCCAGAGGTTTTGAGCTTTTGTCAGTCCACCACCAAGGCGATCGCCACAGAGTTGGTGGCCCAATCCGCCAGAATCCCTGCCCAACGCAAAGCCGACGGTAGTTTGGTCACCGCCGCCGATCAATGGTCTGACCAGGAATTGCGCCAACGTATTGCCGTCCAATTTCCCGACCATGGAGTGCTGACGGAGGAAACCGCCCACATTTTTCCTGCTAATGACTGGTGTTGGATTGTCGATCCCATTGATGGCACCACCAATTTCGCCAGGGGCATTCCCATCTGGGGCATTTCCCTTGGCCTACTCTACCGGGGCACACCAGTGTTTGGTTTTCTCCATTTTCCTTTACTACAGCAATCCTTTTGGGGCTATTGGCTAGAAAATTCTGGGTTAACCGGGCCCCAGGGGGCCTTTCTGAATGGGGAACCAATCCAGGTTAGTGACGCCGAGCCTAGTCAAAATCATTTGTTTAATCTTTGTGCCCGTAGCGCCGGAATTTTAACCAATCCCTTTCCCTGTAAATTGAGGCTCATTGGGGTTAGTAGTTACAATCTGGCCCTGGTGGCCCTAGGGGCTGCCCTCGGGGGAACGGAAAAAACACCAAAAATTTGGGACATTGCTGGAGCCTGGCCAATCCTGTTGGCCGCCGGAGGGGAATTTCTTTGCCTCCGCCCCGAACCATTGTTTCCGCTTACGATAGGAGAAGACTATGGCGATCGCCCCTATCCCTGCATTACCGCCAGTCGCAGGGAACTTATGGAACAATTCAAACCCCTAGTCTTAGCAGCGCAGTGAAGATGACCCGGAATAGATTTTTAAAGCACCCAGACTCCCCAGATTTGGGGCGAACATCAAAGTCTCCTGGTATTGAGGGAGCTTGATTGGGTAAATTTGTGCTCTACACCAAAACCTTGCTAAGGGATTTTCAAATTTTTTCATGGCCCATTGGTCTGACAAAAGTTAACCGTTGAGCGACGGAAATGGTACGAACAATTAACATTATGGCGAGCAAATTCTTTATATTTTTTGAAGATTTGCCCCCCCATGCAGGTAACTGTTGTTACAAAGCCTTGACATTGACTTTGTTAGATTAACAGGGAACTTTCAGTCAGGGGTCTAGATCGGTGAATCCAGTCTACATATCAGTCGTAGAGGGTAACCCCCATCTCCGCTCTCTATTGAGCTGGCACCTCCAGCAGAGCGGCTACCTTGTCCAACAATGTAGCGGTTTCCACCAAGCCCGCCAGGCATTTAATAACCAATTGCCCACCCTGGCCGTGATTGATTCTGACCTTACTGATGGGGATGGCATTGAGCTTTGCCGTTGGTTATATCAACAGCACCAGTCAATGATTTTTATTCTTTCCGCCAAGGACACAGAAAAAGACATTGTCCATGGGTTAAAGGCTGGGGCTGATGATTATCTAACCAAGCCCTTTGGCATGCAGGAATTTTTAGCCCGCATAGAATGTCTAATTCGCCGGGTCCGCACTGTGGCCGCCCCTTTGTTGTTGGATTATGGAGTACTAAAAATTGATTTGGTACAGCGTCGAGTGGAATATCAGGGCAATTTTGTCGACCTCACCCCCCAGGAATTCAGTTTGCTCTACGTGCTGACCCAAGCGGAAGGTAGTGCCCTCAGCCGCACAGAGCTACTCCGCCGGGCCTGGCCCGAGGCGATCGACAATCCCCGCACCATCGACACCCACGTCCTTTCCCTCCGGAAAAAAATTGAGACAGACCCCAGGCAACCCAGTCTAATTCAGACTGTGCGAAATGTGGGCTACCGTTTTAACTCGTCTATTTTGGAAGAGAAGAAAGTTGTGGCGGAGAAACCTGTTACCCTTTCCCCCGCCGGAGTCTCTGTACTTACCTAGGGGAAGAAAAACTGCCGTAATAAAGCTCCTCTGTTTTGACTGTCAACACCTGGGGAGGAGTAGCATCGGGGGGATACATCAAATCCACCGTCACTTCCCGTTGTTCCCCCGGTTGCATATTCAAAGTGATGAGGGGATTGCTCATTTCTCCCCGCCGTTGGGTGAGGTGAAAAAAGCGCTCCTGGGATTGGTTGTCTCCATCCACATAACTAACCCTGACGGTGCCCCGGAAAAATATCTGCCCGCTGGGTTGGCGCATAAAGAATAGGCGATCGTTATATTGATCCTGTTTGATCGGGGTTTGCAGGGTGAGGGAAACGCTTTGTCTATTATTGGTCACATTTTTGAGGGGCAGTTTCAACTGGTAATGAACGCCGTAGTTGCCATGGGCGAGGTAAGCGGTATCAGGGTAGCGGGCCAGCATAGGGGCACTCTGTACCTGTTGGGTGGCATAGGTACCCACACTGACGGTACTGAGGGGATAGGAAAAAGCTCTGCCCCGTTGGGGAATACTGAGGAATTGAGCCTTGGGGTTATCCACCAGGGTGGCTTGCCAAGAAGCCCCTTGGGAAATGCCGGCTACCCTTCCATAAATGGGGGTGCGGGGTGCTCCGGGGCGGATTTGGTCCGGCGGAGTGGGGGCCAAGTCTCTGGGGTAGGCCAAATAACCTCGATATAGCATTGCTTGCCAATTGTCCAACGTAGGGGGGCGATAGGTCACTTTGGGGGTAGGCAGGTTAGCGCCGGCGCTGGCAGTATCTACCACCGGGGTGTATTCTGGCACAGCGTACATAGCCAGATTGGCCATGTAAATAGGGCCATTGCTCTGGAGTCGGAGGTAAGTGGAACGGGCACTGCTGCGATTGATGGCCAGGGAAAATAACAATCTGGTTTGCCCCGGGGGAATAATCACTTGGCTGGGGAAGCCAGCTTGGGTGTTGCCCCGCAGTAATTGACTCATTAATTTAGAACCAGGGCCAGAGAAGAATTGTCCGTGGGGATCTTCTACGCTGGGGGCCAGGTTAATAAAGGGGGCATCGGGGCCGGTGAGGTAACTGCCACCCTGGAGAATGCGGACAGTGATGGTTCTGTCGGTGGGATTACCCATTAACACTCCTTGGTAAAGGGTGCGGGAATCCCTTGGCCGGGCGATGTGATGGGAGAAAAAGTCAAAGCGACCGTTGAGGGCTTTGTTGAGGTGGGCGTTGGGGTAGTATTTACGGTCTGCGGGAAAGGTGGAAAGTAAAATTCCTTCCCCTTCTACTACTTCTGGACTGTTGCTGTTAAAAACGGGTATTTGGTCAAGTTGCCCCGGCAAAGGTCTTATTTCCTGCGGCTGCACAATATAATCTGCTTCGATCGGCTGGATGGGGGCGGTGACGATTTGAGCCAACATCATGGGGGAAAGCAGTGGGATCATAGTTTGTCCGCTGAAATAGAATTTGACAGGCTGTTGGGAGTCATAAGGAAATTAGCTTTTACTTAGAGTGCTATTTGGAACTTGTCTTGTCAAGTTGCCGTCTCGGACTATTTGACTTTGTGGGTAGAGAATTTTTGCCTTCCCCAGGGGTCAGTGACCGGATTCTGGGGTTAAAACCGTTGATAGAGGGGTTATGACTGTGATTTTTCGTGGTTGGCTGAGTTTGTTACCTTCTAGCTTGGTTATTTTTTCGGCGATCGCCAGTGTAGGGAGTGTAGGGGCCCAGGAGCCGGGGGAAAACCCGTTAGATTTGGAGCCTGCCATGGTGGAAAGTAGTCCTACTTTGCAACGGTGGTGGGAGGAAACCCCCGATTTATTTGAGCAAAATAACAATGATCCAGCTTTTTTAACGAGGGTGCGCTTGGGTTATAACTATTTTCCCGACGATGACCAATCCAGTGGGGCGGCGATCGGCGTGGAAGACTTATTTGTTGGCCAATCCCCTTTGAGTGTGAGCGGTGACTATTACACCAATTTTGCTGGACAACAGGGGGGCGGGGCGAATCTGCAATACTATCTCTTGCCTCTGGGTTGGTACGTCAATGTCACTCCCCTGCTTGGTTACCGGGCGATCGCCCAAAATGATTACCACAGTGAGGGGTTTAATGTGGGGGGCAAAGTGGTCTTGGCCCTTTCCCGCACCGGAGCGGCGGACATCAGCTTCAGCCAAAATTTTGTTGCTCCTGGGGGCACAGCAGAAGTGGGCGTTAGCACCCTTTCCGTGGGCTATGCGTTGACTCCCCAATGGCGCATTGCCACAGATGTACAACGGCAAAATTCCCCCGCCTACCGGGAAAGTCGCTTTGGAGTTTATCTGGAGTGGCAACCCCAGCAACGTTAGCTGGGCTGGAAATCTTGCCAAACTGGTGGGGGAAACTTTCTGTGGTATGATGCTTAATCGCCGAGGAATCGGTGAACCCCAATTGTTGGGGGTGTGGCGGAATGGTAGACGCTGCGGATTTAAAATCCGTTGAGCCTTATAAGCTCGTGAGAGTTCGAGTCTCTCCACCCCCATTAAAACTTTCTCTTTTTTCTCCTAGGTTTAGGCTGGCTATTCGCTGGTCCCCACCATTTGTCCTAGGGCAGCTTGGCTAGCGGCCTGATAGATTTGCGTTAATGCCTGTTTAATTTCCCTGGCCACTTCGTAATTCAAAGGCAGATCTCCCAGGCGTTCAATCTGTTGCAGTGGGTTGTCCGGTGGGGCGATCGCCGTCAATTCCGGCACCAATTCCCCCCCATACTGCCAAAATTCTTTGATAGCTTGCTGTTGCTCTGCTTTGGTTTCTTTTTGGGGCTTGGCAATTGTTGTCCCTTCCTCCACATCAATATCAATGGCGATCGCCATTGAGTCACTCCAAAGATCTGGATCATAGGTGGCCAACTGGGCTGGACTAAGCTGTCGATAACAACTCAACTGCTCTAGCAACTCACTCCGGCTCCGACCCCGCAAACGAAAAATTACAAACGGATCTTCTTGAAAATGGTCTGCCAACTGATAGTACACCGCACCGATATGCTTGCAGGGATTGGCTTTGTCTGGACAGCTACAGCGGGAATGCACCTCCCCCAAAGTGAAGGGGAACAAATTTAAACCATTTTGCACAAATACCTGCTCAATGCTGGGGGGCATGGCTCCACCGAGCAACTGGGCTGCGTATAGGGCCTGTTGCGCTAGGGTTGCCACCACATAATGCCAATCCTCATCACTGAAGCAATCCAACCCCAGGGTGACTTGATAGGGGTCCACCTCTGTGCCCTGCACCAGGGCAGTTAGCTTACTCTCAACAAACTGCAAACTAAGGACATTGCCCTCCCTGGCATAATTCCTCGCCCGCTCGAGGCGCTTTTTAAATCGGTAGGAATCTAATAGCTCTAACCATCGATCCACCCACCATTGCCGTTGTTCGATCTTGGCTTCCATCAAATTTAGCAATTCTACCCTCTATGGCCAAAGGTTTCTGACTAAAATCACCACTGTAATTAATGGGGAATGGGGATTTTTCCCCAACCATCCTATAACGATTCCCATAGCGAAGATCGAGACGGTTAGAACCAACAGTCACTGAAACCTTCTCAGAAATAGATTTAAGATTTATCCCCGGTTGTCTTGTCCTAGCCTACCTAAAATTTTTTCTAAAGTTTTACTGGGGGGGGTTGTCATCCTCCTGTAGACAGAGCATCCTAGATATAGGAAATAGGTTCTAAAAACATACTGGGTACGAAAATCTTAATATGTTTGTCAATCAACATGGTTACAGTTTCGGCTTGAGTTGTGCCCTTGACGGCTTATCGAAGCGAGAAAAAGATGCACAGAGGCAAAATAAACTGTTGGAATTAGGTTTGTTAACCAATAGAAACAGCACTTTCTTCGAGGAGGCTACCCAAACCTTAGCTAGGAATCTGGGACTACCTATTTGTTTAGTGGGTTTGATGGTGGAAGATGAAATAAATATTGTATCTGCAGTAGGTATCTATAGATTGGGTGTGGGTAACCCTAATTTGGTTTCCCGGCAGATCAGTCGCAACGATGCTTACTGTACCCTGGTGGTGGATAGTGCCATGCCACTAATGATTACCGATGCTCTGGCGGAACCATTTTTTGCTGAGGGGGAATTGTACCAGCGTTATGGTATTAGGTCTTACCTGGGCACTCCCCTGCTAACCAGGGATGGTGTGTGTCTCGGAACCTTGGCGGCCCTAGACTTTTCTCCCCATGATTTTAGGGAGCCAGATGTGGCCCTAATGAATATGACTGCCCGTTGGTGCATGGGGGAAATTGAACACCAAGCTTGTCTCGCCGCTAACCAGGGGCAACCTGACCGCAATTTCAATAATGTTAATGTCCGGTTAAGTTCGATCGCCGGGGGGGAGAATAGTGCTTTTTCTGCCAACGGTAACAACTTGAATAAACCACAGACATCAGGGCGATCGGCCCATTCTCCAGAGGCAGTCAAACTGCAATTGGTGCCCCATTACCTAATCCGTACCCAGCGGGACCTCACAGCCGTGATCGGTATGGCCAGTGTTTTAAGGGATGAGGTTTTTGGCAAGCTGAATGACAAACAAAAACAGTATCTAGAAATTATTCACCAGAGTGGCCAACGGGTTAACCAAGCCATTGAGGAAATTATTGAACTGGAGCAGATTAAACCCGTTCGCCAGGGCTTACAAATTGTCAATGTCAATTTGGCCCTACTGGGGGAGTATTGGCAGGATAAAATGGCCGCAGTACTCGGTCAACAACGGCTTGCCCTCAAACTTTCCCTAGAATCGGGGCTGAAATATTGGCCCCTAGACAAAGTTAAGGCCAGACAGGGAATATATTACCTATTGCTTAGTTTGTTGGATGAGGGGGTAACAGATGGCACGTTACACATTCACACCTCCGCTGACCAAGACTATTTGCACTTAACTGTTTGGGTTGATTCTCCCCAGGGCCAGGGTTTGCCCCATGTGCTCCTACAGGATTTACTCACAGAAGGGGAAGCCAACCAAGCAGAAGTAAATATCCAGTTGACCTTGGAGTACTTAGCTCTGAAACTTCAGGGCCATAACCAAGAAAGTCAGGGTCACCATTGCCGACAAATTTTGGCTTTAACCCTCAGTTTTTATTTCATCAAAAGTCATCAGGGGCAGATTGCGCTACAGGGCAGTGCCCAGCGGGGTTACCGTTACTGGGTGCAATGGCCTAAAATGTCGCCCCAAGCCAATATCAACCATAGTCAGCCTAATCTTTCACCGTTAATCAACCAATCAGCTTAGCTCACAATAATGGCGAAATCTGACTCCCAACTGCTCCACCGTCAAATTTTGCGTCCAATATTCCAACAGGGCATGGCCAAAGGCCCAGGCATTGCGATCGGGGGACACTGGATTGTCCAGCAATAGGGGCCAGAGAGTGAGTAGATCAAAACTGGTATCGTCGTTATCCGCCGCCAATAAATTAAATAGGTCATAGGCCAATTGGAGCTTCCCCAACACTAGGGGCAATTGCTCAATGGGAATTTGCTCCGCTAGTAGATAGGCTAGGGCCGGAGAACCGGTGGTCAAGCTAGAAACAAATTGCAACACCGGACTTTTTAACAAGGCCGTCACCCCTTGGGTAGTGGTCATTTGCAGAGCATAACGGTCAATGATTTGGGCCGCGGCCAGGGAACGGGCCTCCAGATTGCGTAAAAAGCGGGCTAGCCTTTGTTGTTGGGCCGGGCTAACCACAGTTACTAGGGCGACGGAAAGTTCTTCTAGGCCCCAAGGCGATCGCCCCACCGCTTCATCCCCACTCACAACGGGCAAAACTTGTTCACAATACTGCCCTAATTGCTCTACCCGATACTGCACCGCTTCCCGGATGGATTTTTCCTTGGCTTGTTCCCCCGATCGCCAATTGTAGGGGGGTTGCCATTGTCGCACAGGGCGCAGTCGGTCCACCTGGGTTACCAAAAGAATTAAAGGGCGATCGCCCCCCAGGGTTTGGAGATCCCGCACAAAGTCCGCATCCATCTGCAAAGCCGGATCTAAAGCGGGATTGAGCAATAAAATTACGTCGGCCCGTTGGGCATAGTCCAACACCAGTTGCCGCAAATCCTTCCGTTGCCCCTGCTCATAACCAGGACTGTCCCAAAGCATGAGCATTTCTCCATCCCTGGTGCGCCATTCATACTTGGTAATTTCCGTGGTGCTGGGCAGTAAATCCGTCACCGCCAAATTGGTTTGAAAAAGGGCATTAATCAAGCTACTTTTCCCCGCCCCAGTGCGCCCTACCAATAAAACATTGACCGGCTGTTGCTCCACTTCCTGGGGGGATTGCCCCTGGGCCAAAATATTCTGCAAAGTCTGGCTTTTAGCCTTAACTAGCCCTGGGATGGAGTTTCCCCCGCTAGCAAAATTGTCCGGCAAATTACCGCTGGCCGGATTGTACAAGGCGATCGCCTGGCGACAGAGGGTACGCAGGGTTGCTTCCCGTAACTGTTGACTCAAATTAACCAACAATTGCTGAGTCGCTTGCTGATTACTTTGCTGACTAGCTAACCGAGCCGCCGCCGCCACCGGATTGAGCAGCCATTGCCCCCAATACCACACCTGCCAAATTTTCCTTAGGGATGGTTCCAGCTTTTGATAAACTTCGTAGGATTGATACACCCGAGCTAGTGAAACTTGGTTGAGGGTGGGGGAAAGGTTGGCAACCCAGCGGTCCATATCATCCACTGTGCCCCGGATTAAACCATAGGCATCCGGTACGTAGATGTTGAGTAGGGGATATTTCACTTCTGGGTAATAGGTCTGGGCCACTAACGTCACCACCTGCTGACATCTCTGCCAAAATAGGGGCCAATCCTGCCACGCTGGCACATCTTGACGGGAAGCCTGGAGAATCTCGTTTAACGCCTGCTCAATTTTCCCAACGTTAACGTCCGCCGTGGACTCTCCCAGGGAAATGGTAGGGAAAGATGTTTGTCCATTGGGAGCCGCTAAGGGAGCGGTCCACCGCACTAGCAACCAACGCCAGCCCAGGAAAATTAGCACCACCACTGCCCAAATCCAGTTCAAATGCCAAGCATTAATTTGCCAACTGGCCGCCACCAGCAAAAAGCTTATTACCCCGGCAATGGGCAAAATTAAAATACCCACCTGCCAGGGACGAAAACGGGAATTGGCGATCGCCATGGGGGCTCCCAACAAAAAACATTGTCCCCATGGTATGGGCCCAGGGACAAAGTTTCAACAGGGATACCGTGATAGACTGGAAGGTTGGATTACGCCTGCCTGGAAAGCTACTTGACTACCCTATCCCGACCAGGATTTGTCTCTAGATATACTTGCAAACCAACTTTTTTACTTCTTCTTCAACCATGGCTGACGATATTCGCATTTTGATGTGCCCCCCCGACCACTACGACGTGGACTATGTAATTAATCCTTGGATGGAGGGCAATATCCACAAATCCTCCCAGGAGCGGGCCGTAGAGCAATGGAAAAAACTACACCAGACCATCAAAGAATGCGCCATCGTGGACTTGGTGAAGCCGGCAAAGGGTTGGCCTGATATGGTCTTTACCGCCAATGCGGGGCTGGTGCTAGGGGAAAATGTCGTACTGAGTCGCTTCTACCACAAAGAACGCCAGGGGGAAGAACCCTATTTCAAAGCTTGGTTTGAGGAAAATGGTTTCACCGTTTACGAACTGCCCCAGGATTTACCCTTTGAAGGGGCCGGGGATGCCCTGTTTGACCGGGAAGGCCGTTGGTTGTGGGCCGGCTATGGTTTCCGTTCCGAACTAGATTCCCATCCCTACATTGCCAAATGGCTAGATACAGAAGTAGTCTCCCTGCGGTTAATTGATGAGCGCTTCTATCACCTCGATACCTGTTTTTGCCCCCTGAGTGGTGGCTATTTACTCTACTATCCCCCTGCGTTTGACGCCTATTCCAACCGGGTAATTGAAATGCGGATTCCGCCGGAAAAAAGGATTATTGTCGAGGAACTGGATGCGGTTAATTTTGCCTGCAATGCGGTCAATGTTAACGACATCATCATTATGAATTTGGTGAGTCGAACCCTGAAGGAAAAATTAGCTGAGGCGGGCTTTAAGGTGCGGGAAACTCCCCTGACGGAATTTTTGAAAGCGGGGGGAGCGGCCAAATGTCTAACCCTGCGGGTAACGGAGCCCATTTTGCCAGATGTCCATGCCACCGTTTCCATTGAAAGTCGGGTGATTCGCATGGAGGGTCATCTACTCGATGCCGGTATTCTGAACCAAGCCCTGGATTTGGTGGTGGAAAACAGCGGTAGTTTCCGGGTGCTGAACTTCAATTTAGGGGTGGAGCGCAACAGTACTTCCAGCGCAGAGGTAAGGGTTTCGGCCCCCTCCCACCAAATTATGGAAGAGATCATGACCGAGCTGATTGATCTCGGCGCAGTGCCCCCTCCCCAGGAACTCTGTGATATCAACACCGAAACGGTGACCCAAGGGGGGGTAGCTCCCGATGATTTCTATGTCAGCACCATTTACCCCACAGAGGTGCGGGTTAATTGCGAATGGGTCCAGGTGACAGGACAACGGATGGATGCGGCCATTGTGGTCACCAGCAATCCCCCTTCGGCCCGCTGTGTGCTCCTCCGGGATCTCCAGGTCGGCGATCGAGTCATGGTGGGAGTCGAAGGTATTCGTACCATCAAAAAAGTGGAATCCCATGAAGGCGGAACCCGCAAAGAAAATAAGGAATTTGCCTTCATGGCAGCGGGGGTTTCCAGCGAGCGTCGGGTAGAACTTTTGGTGGAACAAATTGCCTGGGAAATGCGACAAATCCGGGACCAGGGAGGCAAAATTGTTGTTACCGCAGGACCTGTGGTGATCCATACTGGAGGAGCCCAACACCTTTCCCATCTGGTGCGGGAGGGCTATGTCCATGCCCTACTGGGGGGCAATGCGATCGCCGTCCATGACATTGAACAGGCCACCATGGGTACTTCCCTGGGGGTAGATATGCAACGGGGCATCCCAGTGCGGGGGGGGCACCGTCACCATCTGAAAATTATTAACAGTGTGCGGCGCTACGGTGGGATCCGCCAGGCGGTGGAAGCTGGATTTATCAGCAAAGGGGTTATGTACGAATGCGTAAAAAATAACATCCCCTATTGCCTAGCTGGTTCCATCCGGGATGACGGCCCCCTGCCCGACACGGAAATGAACCTAGTTCGGGCTCAGAGCCGTTACAGTGAGTTAATTCAGGGAGCAGATATGATTCTGATGCTGTCCAGCATGTTGCACTCCATTGGCGTCGGCAATATGACTCCTTCCGGCGTAAAAATGGTCTGTGTGGACATTAACCCCGCTGTGGTTACCAAACTGAGCGATCGTGGTTCAGTGGAATCCGTGGGGGTGGTCACCGATGTGGGGTTATTCCTCAGTCTTCTGGTACGACAACTGCAACAACTCACCAGACCCTATAGCTTGGCGGAAACACTTTAATTGTCATAACAATTCCTCGCCCTGGATGTTAGTCCCCAGGGCCAGGGCTAGTGGATTAGCCAGCTCCGCAGTAGGTAAAAAAGTTTTAAGGGATGGGCACAAATCTTCCCTGTCTCCGAGGAACTATATTATACTTTTAGCGTCGGGGTCCAGACTTTGGCCCCAGCTAAAAATTGATTTTCGTGATTCACAAGCGAGGTTATCGTGTTAAACAAATCTGTTCAGATCCTCTCTGGAGTTGTGCTTGCTGCTGCGGCCTTAGGTTTTACAACCCCCGCCCAGGCTGAGCCTTTTCAAACTAAGGGTAACATTTTATTGAGCCAGCTTCCTGGCCATGACATGTATCTTCCCGACCCTGAGCAAATGAGCTTCGACGGTCTGGCGATCGGTCGGGTACGGGGCAAGGTTGGCAGTATCATCCAGGTTGAACTGTTACCCTACGGTGATTTCCCCGGTTACATTGAGGTAAGCGACAATAGCCGCATCTACCACTGGGATGGTGCCGGTGCCGCTGAACCCGGTGATGATGTTTTGCTCCAGCCCGTCTTTGATGACAATGGTAACTATATCCGCACTGACTTCTATTCTGCGGCCCACCCCACTTGGTTGACCCGTTTGGATCTCAAAGAAGTTCAAGACGTTACCATTTCTGAAATTAACTTCCAATCCTCTGAGCCCGTGTCCTTGCCCCCCGTAACTCGGTCTGCCCCTGCCCCCGTGGCTCCTGCTCCGGCCCCCGCCCCCATGCCCATCCGTGGTCTTTGGTAAGCTGTCAGGTTACGTAATGAACTTAATCTACCGGCCTGTTTAACGGCCGGACTTAGTGTCTATATCTTCCTAAGCGTTGTGTTCGCAGCGCTTTTTTTGGCGATCGCCGTCCAAACTTTACAATTCTCGCCGTCCCTCCAAGGCCCTAGCCAGGGTAACTTCATCGGCATATTCCAAATCCCCTCCCATGGGCAAACCAAAGGCAATGCGGGTAACCTTGGTAAAAGGTTGCAGGAGTTTGCCCAAATATAACGTGGTGGTTTCCCCCTCCACACTAGGACTAATAGCCAAAATTACTTCTTTGATTTCTGGCTGACTAACCCGATGTAATAGGGGTTGAATGGTCAATTGCTCCGGGCCGATGCCGTCCATGGGGGAAATTACCCCGCCCAACACATGGTACTTACCCCGGAATTCCCTAGTTTTTTCCAGCGCAATCACATCCCTGGGGTCACTGACCACACAGATAACACTGTTATCCCGTTGGGGATGGCGGCAAATATCACAGACAGGCTCAGCGGATAAATGGAAGCATACTTGGCATTGCCCCACCCGTTTTTTTGCGTCGAGGAGGGCTTGGGCCAAATTCTCCACCTCCGCATCAGGACGTTTAAGCAGATGCAGGGCAAGACGTTGGGCAGTTTTTGGCCCCACACTGGGGAGCCGTTGCAATTGTTCAATGAGACGGGCTAGGGGAGGAGTATAAATAGTGCCAAGACCTCTCTTTTGTAGGGGAAATTTTACTGATGGGGCCAAGTAAACAGCCGTGGAAACCAAGGGCCTGTGGGCAGGGGAATTGACAGCCACCTTCCCCATATATTGTGCTACGCTATCGCCAATTATCGGCAAACCTTTCTGGGGTAGTCTTCATTCACCGTGGATAGACCACCAGTTTTAACTATATCTATTCTTCGTCCATCAGTACGTCCTATGCCTCAAACCAAAGCCCACCTGAGAGTGACTACCCATTCTTGGCCTGGAGGTTTTCTGGCGGGGGAAGTGCGGGCTGGGGACTATGAGTGGCAATTTCACTGGAATTTTCGGGGGGGGAAATTACGAGTGCAACCATCCCTCGGGCGATCGCTTATTTTTGAACCCCTGGGACGTTTTTTGGAACGCAGTGATTATCAATTGGAACCCGGTGGGGATTATGAATTCACTCTCCGTAGCCGACTGTAGATAAGAATTAGGAAAAGTCCCCCAATCATCTAGTTTCAAAGTTACAGGAAAGTTACTAACAAGTTCTGTTCTACTGCCCAGCGATCCCTGGGGCAGTCGGGAGGCTAAAATTAGATCAGCCCTGTCTATTGTCTAGGTAGATTTGTGCCTAGGTTGTTCTGTCCGCTGTCCATTTTTGCAAGGTATTTTTTATGAAAGGTAAACCCGCCGTCCTCGCCCAACTCCATAAGCTACTGCGTGGGGAGCTAGCTGCTAGGGATCAATATTTTATCCATTCCCGTATGTATCAAGATTGGGGTCTGGAAAAGCTTTATAGTCGGATCGACCATGAAATGCAGGACGAAACGGCCCATGCCAGCCTGTTGATTGAGCGCATCCTGTTTCTGGAAGAGACCCCCGACCTTTCCCAACAGGACCCAATTCGGGTGGGGAAAACCGTGCCGGAAATGTTGCAATACGACCTGGACTATGAGTATGAAGTCATTGCCAACCTGAAGGAAGCAATGGCCGTGTGTGAACAGGAGCAAGACTATCAAAGCCGGGACCTATTGCTGAAAATCCTAGCCGATACGGAAGAAGACCATGCCTATTGGTTAGAAAAACAGTTGGGGCTGATTGAAAAAATTGGTCTCCAAAATTATTTGCAATCTCAAATGAGCTAGGTTTGATTGGTTTTAAGCAACGATGACCCCATAAATCTCCCTCTTTCAAGACCTAGGGATTTTAGGGGGGACGGTTTTCCATAACAAAAATCTACCCCAGCAAAACCCTCTGTCGAGATCAGCCAGGAAAAAAGTCAGGGTCGGCCCCATTCTAGCCAGCGAATTGCCAGTTTTTTCCCCTCTTGCTGAACGATAACCGACACCGCTTCGAGAAAATCTTCCCCTTCCAGGGAAACATAGACCCAGGCTAGATCATTAGCTTCCATGGGGGGATATTGCCAGTCGGTGAGGAGGCAGTCTGCCATGGCGATCGCCCTCTGGATGGGGCCAGAACCATAGTAAATCATGGTTTCCACATCGGCCCGCAGAGTGGAGGGTGAATACTGGCGTTGGAGTGCAGAGCACAGTAGCCCGTGGGCCTTAGCATAATCACCCTGGGCGAGGTAGTCCCCAAATTGTTGGGCGAGGCCTATGGCTGGATTAGGCATTTGACAAAGGTTTAATAGTGTTCATCGAGCAAACTCCCCCAGCATTTTCACTTCTGGCTCTAAGAGGATGCCGTAGTGTTTTTCCACTTCCCCTTGCACATGGAAAATGAGGTTGAATACATCCTGGGCTTTAGCATTGTCAATATTAACGATGAAGTTCGCATGGCGTTGGGATACTTCCGCGCCACCAATGCGGTAACCCTTGAGTCCTAATTCTTCAATTAAACGGGCTGAATAAAGGGGCGTGGGATTGCGGAACACGCTGCCACAGTTGGGTTTGTCGTAGGGTTGGGTACTTTTGCGTTGATGTAAATTACGGGTGGTGCAGCCCATGATTTCTTCCCTGGTGAATCCCGGCGTTAACTTAAACGTGGCATCCACCACCAGGCGATCGCCAAGATGTTTTTGTAGATTAGAGGTGCGATAACTGAAACCTAATTGCTCGTTGGTTAAAACTTCTAAACCGCCGTCGGGACGCATTACCGTCGCTTCCACCAATGTTTCCGCTGTGCATTGATTATGGGCCCCGGCGTTCATCACCACAGCGCCCCCCACCGTACCGGGAATGCCCACAGCCCACTCCAGTCCTTGCCAGCCTCGTTTTGCGGCCTGCCAACCTACTTTGGCGATCGGTTCCCCGGCGGCCACGGTAATTAAACCCTGTTCTTCATCAAACTTGCTTTGCCGGAGATAACGGGTGCTTAGTACCAAACCGGCTAAGCCTTGGTCACTAATTAACAGGTTTGACCCGGCCCCTAAAAAAGTTAACGGTAAATCCTGACCCTGAAACCAGTCCAATACAGCGACTAAATCCTCCAGGCAACGGGGGGCCGCATACCACTCCGCTTTGCCTCCCACTCGATAGGTAGTGAATTCCGCCAGACTTGTTTCAGGCTGAATAATAGTCCCTGTTCCCGCCAAGGCGATCGCCGGAGTTTCCATGGGGGTGGGACGGGTAGCGGGGGAAATAATCATGGCGGTTGGTCCGGAAAATTAGCGGGACAGGAAGAAACGGTCAAAGATAACCCTAGGTTAGTTTGCCCAGCCTAGGCGCAGGCCGCCAGTACCGGCGCAATCTGCTGATTGAGGTTGCCCGCCCCTAAAAATAGCGCCAAATCACCACTCTGCAAAACTTTAGGCAAAAATTCCCTCAATTCCGTCAATCGGGGCTGGTAAACCACATGCCCATGGTGTTGACCCACCGCCTTAGCTAAATCTTCCCCCCGGATGTTGTAGGGATTTTGCTCCCCAGCACTGTAAATATCAGTTAAGACCACCAAATCCGCATCCTTAAACGCAGTGGCAAATTCCGCCATAAAAGTATGGGTCCGGCTGTAGCGATGGGGCTGGAAAATGGCCACTACCCGTTCGTATTTGCCATGGGTTACTTTTTGCTTAGCGGCGGCTAGGGTTGCCAGCAGTTCACTAGGGTGGTGAGCGTAGTCATCAATAAAGGTAATGCCGTTGCAGTAACCTTTGCACTCAAAGCGCCGTTTGGCACCATTAAAACTGGCGATCGCCTGGGCAATAACGGGGAAATCTAAACCGAGTAAACGGCCCACCGCCACCGCGGCCAAGGCATTACTAATGTTATGGTCACCGGGCAAAGTCACAGTCATGGTGCCCAAACAAACTCCCCTCTCCCATACTTCTACCTCATTACCATGGGCTTGACGCTTAATTTGCCGGGCCTGGTAATCCGCTTCGGGATGATTTTCTAAACTATAGGTAATGGTGGGGGAAAGATGTTGCCGCACCACACCACAGTCCAAACAACCGATTAAAGTTTGGCAATGGGATTCAAAAGTACGGAAAATTTCCACCACCTCGGCCAAGGTGGAGTAATGGTCGGGATGGTCTAATTCAATATTGGTGACAATGCCGATCTCTGGATGGTGCTTGGTCAAGGAGCCATCGGACTCGTCCACTTCCGCCACCAAATACTCCCCCGAACCCAGATAAGCATTACCCTGCCAAGCATCCACTTCCCCTCCCACCACAATGGTGGGGTCTAACCCAGCTTCCTTTAATACATAGCCAATTAAGCTACTGGTGGTGGTTTTGCCGTGGGTGCCCGCCACCCCAATGCCCCGGGACTCCGCAATCAAGGCCGCCAAAATATCGGAGCGGTGATAGATAGGACAATTTTTGGCGATCGCCCCTTGGTACTCTAAATTTCCCTCATTAATGGCAGTGGAGCACACCACCTGGGGTAAACAATGGGTTTGGTAGCGGCCATTGCCGTTGACTCCGTTGCTGGCCGATTCGGCAATCTGCTCCAGGGTTAAACCTGAACCGGGGGAGCCAGTGGGTAAAGCCACCGCTGGGTTAACTTGCAGGGATTGAAAATAGTCTAAATTCTCCGGCACCTGATCTTGGAAGATTTTTGCCCCCACGGACTCCAGGCGATCGGTAATATGGGTGCGGCGTAGGTCAGAGCCCGACACAGGCAGATGGCGTTTTGCGAGGACGTAGGCCAAAGCCGACATACCAATGCCCCCAATTCCCAAGAAATGGAAAGGACGACCACTAAAATCCACAGCACCCACAGCAACGCTCCTCACAAGCCATAAATGTTAACGTCTACAATCACCTGCCGGTTCACCGCACCTGTAATTGAGCGACATCATAGCAAAAACTCTACCCCCAGGCATAGACAAAACCCAGAGGCCACGGTAAACAGCGACGGAGAGAAAGGGAAAAAGATTCCCACCCCCCCTTTGAAATTCGGGATCTAAGTGTTCAGGCAATAGGATATGATTGGTGTCATTAATAATCCTTAAATGTACTGAGCTAAAACAGAGAGGGCAAGACGAACGTGACTAGAGTAGCAATTAACGGATTTGGACGGATCGGACGCAACTTTCTCCGTTGCTGGCTGGGGCGCACCGATAGCCAGTTAGAAGTAGTCGGTATCAACGACACCTCTGATCCCAGAACCAATGCTCACCTTTTGCGCTACGACTCCATGTTGGGTAAGTTGGATGCGGACATCAGTGCCGACGAAAACTCCATTACCGTCAATGGCAAGACTATTAAATGTGTTTCCGACCGGAATCCCCTCAATTTGCCCTGGGCAGAATGGAATGTAGATCTAGTCATCGAAGCCACCGGTGTTTTTGTTACCCATGAAGGGGCCACCAAGCACGTTCAAGCCGGAGCCAAAAAAGTTTTAATCACTGCTCCTGGCAAGGGGCCCAACATCGGCACCTATGTGGTGGGGGTCAATGCCCACGAATATAAGCACGAAGAATACGAAGTAATTAGTAACGCTAGTTGTACTACCAACTGCCTCGCCCCGATCGCCAAAGTAATCAACGACAATTTTGGCATCATCAAAGGCACCATGACCACCACCCACAGCTACACCGGAGACCAACGGATCCTCGATGCTAGCCACCGGGATCTACGCCGGGCCCGGGCTGCTGCCGTTAACATCGTGCCCACCTCCACCGGAGCTGCCAAAGCGGTGGCCCTGGTAATTCCTGAACTGCAAGGCAAATTGAACGGTATTGCCCTGCGGGTGCCCACCCCCAACGTTTCCGTGGTGGATTTGGTAGTACAAGTAGAGAAAAACACCATCGCTGAACAGGTTAACGGAGTGCTCAAAGAAGCAGCCAACACCAGCCTTAAAGGAGTGTTGGAATACACCGATTTGGAATTGGTTTCCAGCGACTTCCGGGGCACGGATTGCTCTTCCACTGTGGATGGTAGTCTGACCATGGTAATGGGCGGTGACATGGTTAAAGTCATTGCTTGGTACGACAACGAATGGGGCTATTCCCAACGGGTGGTGGACTTGGCTGAAATTGTGGCTAAAAACTGGAAATAGGTTTACTCACTGATTTTTGGGCTCATTAACGCAGTAAAAATTGACTAGGTAATAAACACCCTTAGTTTTGCTTAATCCTCCTTACCCTAGGGGGATTTTTCTTGCTTATGCCCATTTTGTCGCCATGGTTGTCACAGAAATGCTTTCAGGGTTATGGTTTGAAAGGTTCCATTTCCTTAACCCGGCGAAACTTTCCCCATGTCGTTTTTAACCTTTGATACCGAGTCCAACCAACGGAAAAGCTTTGAACTGCCCGGTGCTAAGCCCCACTACAATCCAGATCGCCCGGGGCAGGTAAATCATATTTTTTTGGACTTGAAAATCAACCTGGAGGAACGGCATTTACAGGGAGTTTGTCGCATCGCCCTCACGCCGGTGCGAGCTGGCATTGAGCAATTGACGTTGGACGCAGTGGACTTGAAAATTGCCTGGGTCTTAATTAAGGGGGTGAGCCAAAGCTTTGACTATGACGGGGAAAAATTAACCATCAACCCATTGCAACCCCTGGGAACGGAACCGGTCACCCTGGAAATTCAGTACGAATTGAAAAATCCCCGCCGGGGCATTTATTTTATCCAGCCCGATCGCCATTACCCCGATAAGCCGGTGCAAGTGTGGACCCAGGGGGAAGATGAAGATTCCCGCTATTGGTTCCCCTGTTTTGATTACCCAGGACAATTGGCCACATCGGAAATTCGGGTGCAGGTAGCCAAACCCCATCGGGTTATTTCCAACGGCAGTTTAATTGAGCAAAAAGATTTAGGCAATGAGCAAATTTTCCACTGGTCCCAAAGTCAAATTCACCCTACCTATTTAATGACCCTGGCGATCGGAGACTTTGCCGAAATAGTAGATCATTATGGCGATCTGCCAGTGCGCTACTACGTGGAAAAAGGAAGGGAAGCCGATGGACAACGGAGCATGGGCAAAACTCCCCGAATGATCGAGTTTTTTAACCAAACTTTTGGTTATCCCTATGCCTACCCCAACTATGACCAAGTTTGCGTGGCAGATTTCATTTTCGGGGGCATGGAAAACACTTCCACCACCCTATTAATGGACCGGTGTTTACTAGATGAACGGGCGGCATTAGATAACCGCAATACGGAAAGTTTAGTAGCCCATGAATTGGCGCACCAATGGTTTGGGGATTTAGTTGTTGTTAAACATTGGTCCCATGCTTGGCTCAAGGAAGGTATGGCTTCCTATGCTGAGGTTTTATGGACAGACCATGAATATGGCCAGGATGAGGCGGCCTATTACCTGTTGGGGGAAGCTCGTAACTATTTAGCAGAGGATAGTTCCCGCTACCGTCGTCCCATTGTTACCCACGTTTATCGCGAAGCCATTGAGCTTTACGATCGCCATTTGTATGAAAAGGGAGCCTGTGTTTACCACATGATCCGGGCGGTGTTGGGGGATGAGCTATTTTTTAGAGCTGTCCATACTTTTGTGAATGACCATGCCCATGGCACTGTGGAAACTGTGGACTTACTGCGGGCCATTGAAAAGGCTACGGGCTTTAATTTACTCTGGCTGTTTGATCAGTATGTTTTCCGGGGCGGTCACCCTGAATTTAAAGTTAGTTACAGTTGGGATAATGACAATAAATTAGCCAAGTTAACGGTGACCCAAACCCAAGCCAAGGCTAATAGTGACCACAAAGATTTGTTTAACCTAAAAATCCCTGTTGCTTTTAATTTTTTAGACGGAGAAAAAGTTACCAGTCAAGTTATTCCTTTACAACTCAAAGAACGGGAGCAGGTTTTTTATTTTCCCCTAACCCGTAAGCCAGATTTTATCAGTTTTGACCAGGGCAATAATTTCCTTAAAACCGTAGAATTAGCCTATCCTTTAACGGAATTAAAAGCCCAATGTACCCATGACCCCGATCCCATTGCCCGCATTCAAGCGGCGATCGCCATTGGCAAACAAGGCGGTTTGGAAGCGGTGGAATTTTTAGGCGAAAGATTGCAAAAAGAAGCTTTCTGGGGTGTGCGGGTGGAGATTGCCGAGCAATTAGCGGGTATTAACCTGGAACAAGCGGGAACGGCATTAATCAATGGTTTAGACAAAAACGACCACCCCAAAGTGCGGCGGGCGATTATTTCAGCCTTAGCCAAGGTAAAAACCGAAGCTAGTTACGAAGCTTTGAAAAAATGTTTGACCCAAGGAGAAACCAGTTATTACGCTGAAGCGGCAGCGGCGACGGCCCTGGGTGCCCTCGGCACTGGTCTGCTCAAAAATAACGAAGGGGAAATTATTCAACAATTGACAGAAGTTTTAAAAAATCGCTCCGGCTGGAATGAAGTTGTCCGTTGTGGGGCGATCGCCGGTTTGAGCCAACTGACCACTTCTGCCCAAGCGGTGGACGCAATTTTAGCCTATACTGCCAATGGTACGCCCCAACCCCTGCGTTTAGCTGCCATTCGAGCTTTAGGTGCTGTTTCCATCGGTCAATCCCCGGAAAAGTTAACGGAGATTCTGGAACGACTAACGGCGATCGCCCAGGAAGAATTTTTCCTCACCCAAGTTTCTGTTACTTCTGCCCTTGGCCAAATGGAAACCCCCAAGGCGATCGATATTTCGCAAAATCTTGCCAACCAAACCCCCGATGGTCGGGTGCGGCGCATGGCGGAAGAGGCGGTTAAAAAAGTCCAAGCCAAAATTGGCAGTGACGAAAAAATTAAAAATTTGCAAACTAACCTGGAAAAACTCCAACAGGAAAATCAAGATCTCCAAAGTCGCCTTGCTAAATTGGAAACTGTGATTAAAGCATCAACCGATACATCCGTCACGAACCTTTAGAATAATGTGGACAGATGCAAATTCTCGAATGTAAAGACGATCGCCAAAATAAGCTACCAACACAAACAAAACCCCATGCGTACTTTTACCCTTGCCTTACTGGCGATCGGCACCCTGGCACCTTCAGCCAGCGCCCAAACGGAAGAATTTAATTGGTGGTTGGACTGGGTTAAATCTCGCACCAACAATGAACCGATACCAGTTCAGATTCGCTCTCCTCAAGCATTACCGGCGAAGTTTAACCAGCCTAGGCAAGATTTAGAACAATTACAAAGACAATACACTCCCTATAGATATCGCAGTAATTCCAATCAAGTTAACTCAATTCCAATCACCGTAGAAGAGCGATTTAGTAATACCCCAAACAGTAGCAATGGTGTGGTCATTCCATCCACCTCAACTTCGACCATTGCTCCCGTTTCTAGCCAACCACCCCAAATACGCCAGGGATTACAGAGAAATGACTACATTGAGATTGATTTTCCTTCCAGCCCTCCCAATCTCCCCACCAGGACAGAAGTAGAATTCATTCCTCGCTCTGCACTGCCGACCCCTCTCCGTACTCGCTACCCTGGTGGCCCAACAGTCAAAGAAACTGAGTCCCGCATAGTGAGAAGACTTTGCACTGAGTACAAGCGGGGATTAACGCCTGGTGAATTGGATGAATTAGCCCGTAATTTAGTGGAAAAGAACCGGCTGTATCTCAGTGGTGAGGGCAAAAGTCCCCGTGGCTATGCAATAGACGCAAGGAACACCAAGAAATGCTGATGAAGATCACTAAACCGAGGTTGTTGTCAGTACAAAATATAGGACTGCGATAAGTCTATTTCCTTAGCTCTGCCTTTTATCCTACATTCCGCAGGTAGTGTATTTTTATTTATGGTTGAGTACGACACCAAGCCCATTTCAAGCTTTTCCTTTTTGCCCTCAGCCCAAAAGTGCAAAAAGACTACGCTATAGGTGGTATATTTGTGAAAAATTTACCACTATTAGTGGAACCTGCGGAAGGTGGGCTTTCGTTATAACCTGCTGTCGCCATGGCATTGCAATTCATCATTTTTTCTGTTTGAATCAGCTTTTTATTAAGCGACCACAACGGGGGTCAGATGGTAGACACGAGCAAGACTAGACGCAGTTTTAACATCATTTCTGCGCAGGGCCAGCCTGAGTTGATCAAGTTTTTGCGCTTCTGTAAGAGATAAGTAAGGAGACCAATCATGATCAGTGTAGGTTAGCTCAACTTGAACTTCTGCCATATAGTCCCCTTCGTGAATAATTTTTGTTTGGGTTCTGGTGTTCATAATTTTCTTGTTTTGTAGTCGTTTTCCCATTTGTTGTTACTAGGCCGATAAGCCGTAATTAAAACAGCGGGAGAATCTGAATTTTTGGGTATTCCCCAAACGGCATGGATAGGCTGATTTTGTAAATCTTTTTGTAAAACAAGGACACAAGCTCCTTTGGGATAATCAGGATAGTCTTCTATAACCTCGGCTTGATTCACGCTGGACAGAAGTTCCGTCACAAAAATGTTATCGCTGGCCAGTTCGTCGTAGCCATGGGCAGATATTTTAACTTCCTGTTTCTCTATCAATTGTAAAATCTGCTGAAAAGTGTGGCTCATACTTGTTGTTCTTGGCGATCGCCTCTTCTTATTTACTAGCAACTTCAAGCCATCCTTCCACAGCTTCTTTGACCATTTCCATCAGATGATCGTAACTATTCCCCCAAGTGTGACATCCAGGCAAAGCAGGAACAGAAGCGCACCATTGGTCTTGTTCTTGCCAGACTAATACTTTCAGCTTCATAAAATTTGGGTGTAGGGTTTGGTTGATTATATTGTAGACAACCATCTAGGGACGATGATTTAATCTTCATTCCCAAGATTTACTACTTCTAGCTAAACAAGCAGAACCATAGGCCGCTTCTGACTGAACGGATTTTTGTACCGGAACCTGGAGCAAATTTTGCCGAATAGTTTGCCAAGTTAAATTCTGTGCCCCACCCCCAGCAGTAAACACCTTTGTTAAGGTTGTTGCCCCCAACTTTTGCAACTTTTCATAACCCTGGGCTTCAATGCGAGCTAAACCTTCCAATAAACCTTGTAAAAAAATTGCATCATTCTCTGGTCTGGGTTCCAAGCGGGGTAATAAATTAGGGTCATTAATGGGAAATCTTTCCCCCGGTTGCAAAAGGGGATAGTAATCTAAGTCACTAGGTTGATGGGGATTAATTTTGGCACTTAATGCTGTTAACTGCGTTGACGAAAAATAATGTTGTAACACTGCTCCCCCCGCATTGGAAGCTCCCCCCGTTAACCATAAATCGCCTAGACGATGGCTATAAATACCGCTAGCTAGATCCGTCACTGGCTTTTCACTTAGTAACTTCAGCACCAGAGTGGAACCCAAAGAAGTGACCGCTTCCCCTGGTTGCGTTGCGCCACTGGCTAAAAAAGCAGCAATGCTGTCCGTGGTGCCGGCACAAACCAAATAATTTTTAGGGAATTTTTCTGCGTTGGCAATGCTGGGAGATAAGCGGGAAATTGCTTTACCGGGGGCAATTACTGGAGGTAAAAGGGCAAACCAAGAAGCATTTTTTAACCAATCAGGATAGGTTAAATTGTGGGGATTGTAGCCCAGCTTGAGGGCATTGTGATAATCACTAACGGGTCTGCCACCATGGAGCAAACTTGCTAACCAATCCGCTTGATGACAAAAGTAATTAGCTCGTTCAAACTCCGGTTGTTGGGAGTACCAAAGCAGTTTGGCTAGGCTAGAAGTAGCACTTTGCACTAAATGATCTGCTGGAGCTATTGCTGATAATAAATGCTTAACTTCTTTGCCCCGGTCATCGTTATACAACAGAGGCTCCATTAACCCATTGCCTTGGCTATCCAACAGTAAAACCGTGGAGGAAGTGCCATCAATGGCGATCGCCTGGATTTGACTGCTTAGTTCATCGGGAATTTGATCTAAAAGATGAAACAAACTTTCCCGCCAGATGGTAACCAATTGGGGGCCGGGAACCTGGGAAAACTGGACTTTTTCCTGCCAAATTAACTCTTTATTTTGATCAATTACCGCCGCCCTCGCCCCGGACGTACCAAAGTCTAAACCCAGGAACAATTTTGCTTGGTCAACCTTCTCCATAGGACTGGCCCAACTGAAAGGCGATCGCCTTGGTTTGCATCATCTTAAAAATGTTATAAAAACCATTGGCCCGGCTGGGGGTCAAGCTCACCTGTAAACCCGTCGCTTCAATGAAATCCGGCGTTAACTCGACAATTTCCGTGGGGGTTAAGCCGTTTAAACCCTGAATTAGTAAGGCCACCAAACCCTTGACCAATTGGGCATCGGAATCCCCCTGGTACATTACTTTGCCATCTTCCAGGTCAGCGGTGATATAAACCTGGGAAACACAACCTTGGACTTTATTAGCGGCAATTTTCCCTTCCTCCATCATCGGCTCCAGCTTTTTGCCGTACCACAACAACTGCTCATACCGTTTTTTGGGGTCAGTGTGCCGTTGGAAGCGTTCGACAATCTTAGCGAGATTGGGAGGTAAAGTAGCGTTGGCCATAACAAGGTTGGGAAAAATAATTGAGAGCCTGTTCATTGGGGTTCGATGCTGGCCCCAGATCAACCCACTAAAGCTCCGGTGACAATGGGCATTATGTAGCTTTTCTCCAGGGTTGGAGCAATCGGTAACTAGTCAAACTTACTCTGGGGCCTTGCCTATTGTATCTATTCCCACTGCTTCACTGATATGGGAAAAGCCCCCAGCCGCTAATTTTTCCCCCAAGCCCTGCAAGATATCGGAGACTACCCAAGGACCGCCATAAATCCAGCCGGTATAAATCTGTAGGAAACTCGCCCCTGCTTGAATTTTTTCCCAGGCATCCTCAGCAGTGAAAATCCCCCCCACGCCGATGATGGGAATGGTGCCGCCAGTTTGTTGATAGATATAGCGGATTACCTCTGTGGCTCGGTCTCGAATGGGTTGACCACTCAGTCCGCCAGCTTCCTGTTCTATGGGTTGACCTGTTTGGGGCAAAATTTTTGTCTTCAACCCCGATCGCCTGGTGCTGGTGTTGGTGGCGACGATGCCTGAGAGGTTATGTTCTTTGACTAGGTCGATAATGACGGCGATCGCCTCCCAGGACAGATCTGGAGAAATTTTTACCAAAAGGGGTTTTTGCCAATGGTTAGCCGATTGCAAGCCAGCAAAAATGCGGGGCAACTCGTCAGACTCCTGCAAACTGCGTAACCCAGGGGTATTGGGAGAACTGACATTGACCACAAAATAGTCCGCCACCGGGGCCAAGGTCTGAAAACTAAAAACGTAATCCTCCACCGCTTGGTCCAGGGGAGTAATTTTCGACTTACAAAGATTGATGCCAATGGGAATGGTACGGGGATAGTAGTCCCAGGTGTGTTTTAATTTTGCCGCCATGGCCACGGCCCCCTCATTGTTGGCCCCCAAACGGTTTAACACTGCTTGGTCTTGTGGCAAACGAAACAGACGGGGACGGTCATTCCCTGGTTGGGCATATTTGGTCACAGCCCCCAATTCCGCAAAACCAAAACCCAGGGCAGGCCAAACGGCGGCCGCTTCCCCCTCCTTATCACAGCCAGCCGATAGACCAAGCACATTGGGAAAATTTAAGCCCCAACAGGTTTGTTGTAAACGAGGGTCTGCATGGGTAAAAGCTTGCTCCAGTTGCTCCATGGCCACAGCAAAACCATTGCGATGCATGGTATCCACTTTCTTTAAAGTTTGAATAAGCCGTTGATGGCCCCTTTCCGGATCACTTTTGGTTACGGATAAGATCAGGGGATAGAGAGAACGGGCAAAACGCAACATAGGGCGGCAAAAGGAAGTTTTGATAGGGGCAGGACTGGTTACTAGAGGGCTGCCCAGGGTAGGGAAAAAACCCTAGGGATCTTGAAGAACGAGGACACCACCGACCCCAAGAGAGCTATACCCTTCAAGAATTCTAATCATAACCATCAAAACTATTGGGACTATACTAAGCAGGTAAATTTCATTACAATAATCGGCAAGCTTGCTGAGCTGAGACTCAGTTAATCATTTCAACCCTCCCAGCGGACGGCACCATGACTTCAGGCATTGATCTTCAGAATAGTTTTCTTCAGTCACTCCAGGGTTTTGGCCTGCCCCCAGGATTAGCGAAGCTGTTTTGGATTCCCCTCCCCTCCATTTTGATGATCATCGGAGCTACCGTCGGGGTGTTGGTGGTGGTGTGGCTGGAAAGAAAGATTTCCGCCGCCGCTCAACAAAGGATTGGGCCAGAATACGCAGGTCCTTTAGGGGTGTTACAACCCGTGGCCGATGGCATCAAGCTAGTATTCAAAGAAGATGTAGTACCCGCCAAGGCTGACCCCTGGTTGTTCACCCTTGGCCCTGTACTGGTGGTACTGCCGGTTTTTCTTTCCTATCTCATCGTGCCCTTCGGCCAGAACTTGGTCATTACTGACATTAACGTTGGTATTTTTCTCTGGATTGCCCTTTCCAGTATTGCTCCCATCGGGTTGTTGATGTCTGGTTATGCTTCCAATAATAAGTATTCCCTTTTGGGGGGTCTCCGGGCGGCAGCCCAGTCCATTAGCTACGAAATTCCCCTTTCCCTGGCCGTGTTGGCGATCGTGATGATGTCTAACAGCCTCAGCACCATCGACATCGTTGACCAACAGTCCGGTTACGGCATTTTGGGGTGGAATATTTGGCGGCAACCGGTGGGCTTTCTGATTTTCTGGATTGCAGCCTTGGCGGAATGTGAGCGACTACCCTTTGACCTACCGGAAGCCGAAGAAGAATTGGTAGCAGGCTATCAAACCGAATATGCTGGGATGAAATTCGCCCTGTTCTACCTTGGCTCCTACGTTAACCTTGTACTTTCTGCCTTGGTATTTTCGGTGCTTTATCTGGGCGGTTGGGACTTCCCCATTCCCCTGGAAAATGTGGCCAATTGGCTGGGAGTTGCCCCTACCACTTCCTGGTTGCAGGTGCTGATGGCGGCCCTCGGTATCACCATGACGGTGCTGAAGTCCTATTTCCTCATCTTCATTGCTATTTTGCTCCGTTGGACAGTGCCCAGGGTGCGTATTGACCAATTGTTAAACTTGGGTTGGAAATTTTTATTGCCCGTTGCCCTAGCAAACCTTCTCATCACTGCCGCCCTGAAATTGACCTTTCCCATGGCCTTTGGCGGTTAGTCCTCTTCCAACAAAGATTAGCTGGGATGTCACTGAAATTTGTCTTAGCCCAGCTTCTAACTTTGGCCGACTTAAACCTTTAATCATTTGCTTATCCCAATCCCAAATCTATGTTTAACAACATTCTCAAACAGGTAGGCGATTACGCTAAAGAGAGCTTGCAAGCGGCTAAGTATATCGGTCAGGGGTTAGCAGTTACCTTTGACCACATGAGTCGTCGGCCCATCACGGTGCAATATCCCTACGAAAAGCTCATTCCCTCAGAACGATTCCGGGGCAGAATTCATTTTGAGTTTGATAAATGTATTGCCTGTGAAGTCTGTGTGCGGGTTTGTCCCATTAACTTGCCCGTAGTCGACTGGGAATTTAATAAGGCAGTTAAGAAAAAAGAACTCAAACATTACAGCATCGACTTCGGTGTATGTATTTTCTGCGGTAATTGCGTGGAGTACTGTCCCACAAACTGCCTCTCCATGACCGAGGAATATGAATTGGCGGCCTATGATCGCCATGACTTGAACTATGACAACGTGGCTTTGGGAAGGTTGCCCTATAAAGTGACCGAAGACCCCATGGTGACTCCCCTGCGGGAACTAGGCTACTTACCCAAAGGAGTAATAGAACCCCACAATTTACCCAAGGGTAGTCAACGGGCCGGACAACATCCCGAAGATTTGGTGAAAGCAGAATAGGTTGATGATTTATTCCTTGGCTTTACCCGTTAAAGTAAACTCGTTGTGAACCAATTTTGCCCTTCCACTATCCGTACCTAGGAGATTAACCACTGTGAATTTAGCTGAAGGTGTTCAGTACATATCCTTCCTAATCCTGGCTTTTTTAGTCATTGGGGCGGCCCTGGGGGTCGTACTGCTCTCTAATATTGTTTATTCTGCCTTCCTATTGGGGGGAGTTTTCCTCAGTATTTCCGGTATTTATATTCTGCTCAATGCGGATTTTGTGGCGGCGGCCCAAGTGCTAGTTTACGTGGGGGCAGTCAGTGTACTTATTCTTTTTGCCATTATGTTGGTCAATAAACGGGAGGATTTTTCCAAAATTCCCGGTCGTTGGCTAAGAAATGTTTCCACTGCTCTGGTATGTACCGGCATCTTTGCCCTGTTGAGCACCATGGTGTTGATCACCCCCTGGCAGATTAATGAAACGGGGCCTTTTGTGGAAAACACCCTAGTCACCATTGGCAAACACTTTTTTAGTGATTACCTTTTGCCCTTTGAGTTGGCTTCCGTTCTGCTATTGATGGCCATGGTGGGGGCAATTATTTTGGCCCGTCGGGACTTAATTCCCGAATTGTCCGAGGAAAACAAAACCGCCACGGCCCTGACTTTGCCAGAGCGTCCCCGGGAGTTAACCTCCGCTTCCAAATAGATGCTGCCTAGGTAGGTTAGTGGCAGCTTCTTCAATCTTGCCGGTTAATTGGGCAAAACTTAAGCAAAAATCTTCCGCCCTAACCTAATTTTATTTACGGTTTTATTCATAACTCTAGTTAAATTTCTCTTACCCCACTATGCATTTGCAGCTTCAATATTGTTTGATCCTAGCGGCCGCCCTCTTTTGCATTGGCATTTATGGTCTCATCACTAGCCGTAATGCGGTGCGGGTGTTGATGTCCATTGAACTATTGCTCAACGCAGTTAACCTCAACCTGATGGGTTTTTCCAATTATCTTGATCCGAGCAACATTCGGGGCCAGGTGTTTGCCATTTTTGTCATTACCATTGCCGCCGCCGAAGCCGCTGTGGGTCTGGCGATCGTGCTAGCCATTTACCGCAACCGGGAAACAACCGATATGGAACAATTCAATCTCCTGAAGTGGTAGAAGATATCAGGATTATAAAGTGTTTTAAAAGCCCCCCTAGCCCCCCAACTCTGGGGGGAACAGTGTTCAAAGTCTGCCAAATTTGCCGACGGTTTAGTGAGGGTATTTAGGGGGCGGATTGTGGCTTTTTAAACAAGCTTTTGGTGGATAACGATAAATAAGCTGAAAGTGGTGCTCTATTTTGATCCAAAGATTGGTCTGAAGGGGCATCACAAGCTTTTTTAGCCCAACATTTTAAGTCGCTCCTGGAGCATTTGCCGTTGAACAGCGGCGGCATTGAGGGATTCCTTAGCTCCGGCGATCACTTCCTCTGGGGCTTTATTAACAAAACCGGGATTGCTAAGGCGTTTTTCGATGCTTTCATATTCTTTGGTCACTTTATCCAAGGTTTTTTGGATTTTATTGCGGAGAATATCCAAATCCACTAGCCCGGATAGGGGAATGAGCACCTGAATTGTATCCACCACACCGGCGATCGCCTGGGTTTGTTCTGGAGGTAGTTGGGACACCACTTGGAGATTTTCCACTTTGCCAATGTCCCGAATATAGGTTTCTCCTAGCTGGAGGGTTTGTCGTTCCTGGTCATTTTCACTTTGGAGGATAACAGTGACCATGGCTCCCGGTTTAATGCCAGCTTCTGCCCGGAGATTACGGATGGTGCGGAGAGTTTCAATTAACAGAGCAAACTGAGTTTCCAAAGCTGGGTCAACTAAGGATTGGTTAACCGTTGGGTAGGCCTGCAAAGCCAAAAATTGTCCTTCCGCCTGGTGCAGAGTTTGCCACAGCTCCTCCGTAATATGGGGCATAAAGGGATGGAGCAACTTAATAATGCTGTCCAACGTGTGGGCCAAAACTTGGCGGGCCACCAATTGACGCTGGGTGCCGACGTCTCCTCCTTCCTTATTCCAGAGTCTGGGTTTAGCTAGCTCAATGTACCAATCGCAAAAATCACCCCAGATGAATTCGTACAGGCCCTTGGCCGCTTCCCCTAGGCCGTAATCTTCAATTTGCTCTCGAGTTTGCTGAATAACTTGATTCAAACGGGAGAGAATCCAACGGTCTGCCAATTCTAAATCTTCCCCAGGGGCTAGACCCAATTGCTGCGGGGTCTGACCATCCAGATTCATCATCACAAACCGGGCCGCATTCCACAGTTTATTGGCAAAGTTACGGGACGCTTCCACCGACTCCGATTCATCCTTCTGGCGATCGTATTGCAGGCTAATATCTTGCCCCGCTCCAGCCACTTCCCGAATTAGGGTGTAACGTAGCGCATCGGTACCATATTTATTAATCAACAACAAAGGATCAATGCCGTTGTTGGCCGATTTAGACATTTTTTTACCATTTTCATCCCGCACCAAGCCGTGGATATAGACATCCTTAAAGGGTATTTGGCCGGTGAAGTGCCCCGCCATCATGGTCATCCTGGCCACCCAGAAAAAGATAATGTCAAAACCCGTTACTAGGGTGCTGGTGGGATAATATTTGGCCAAATCGTCTGTTTGTTCTGGCCAGCCCATGGTGGAAAAGGGCCACAGTCCCGAAGAAAACCAGGTATCCAACACATCGGGGTCCTGTTGCAATTGCACCGTCGGGCCATATTCTGCTTTCGCTTTAGCTAAGGCTTCGGCCTCGTCGTAGGCCACAATGAAAGGGGTGTGATCAGTTATGGCTCCATTGGTTTCGCTGATCACATACCAAGCGGGAATTTGATGACCCCACCACAGTTGCCGGGAAATACACCAATCTTTGAGCTTTACCAACCAGTCTCGATAAACCTTACCCCACCGTTCCGGCACAAAATTAGGAGAGTTATCCTCGTCCAAACAGGCCAGGGCATTTTGGGCTAGGCTTTCAATTTTGACAAACCATTGGGTGGATAACAACGGTTCCACGGGCACCTTACCCCGATCGCCGTAGGGTACGGAATGACGATAGGGTTCAATTTTGACCAGAAAACCCTGGGCTTCTAGGGCTTGCACCACATTTTTGCGGGCTTCAAAGCGGTCTTGGCCAGCAAAATCCCCACCATTCTCATTTAGGGAACCGTCTTTGTTGAGCAGATTAATAAAAGGTAAATTGTGCCGTTGCCCCATGACAAAATCGTTGGGATCGTGGGCGGGGGTAACCTTCACACAGCCGGTACCAAATTCTGGGTCCACCAACTCATCGGCCACAATGGGAATTTCCCGGTTCACTAAAGGTAGGGTAATGGTTTTGCCCACCATGGCGGCATAGCGTTCATCATGGGGATTAACCGCCACCCCCGTATCCCCCAGCATGGTTTCCGGTCGGGTGGTGGCCACCACTAGTTCTCCACTACCGTCGGTGAGGGGATAACGAAAATACCACAAATGACCGTCCACTTCCTGGTTTTCCACTTCCAAATCCGACACCGCTGACTGGGAAGCCGGACACCAATTGACCAGATAATTACCCCGGTAAATTAATCCTTCTTCGTACAACTTAATAAATGCTGTTTTTACTGCTTGGGAAAGTCCTTCATCCATGGTGAACCGCTCCCTGGTCCAGTCCACAGACACTCCCAAACGCCGCAGTTGGTTAACAATAGTACTGCCGGACTCCGCTTTCCATTGCCAGGCCCGTTCCAAAAACTTTTCCCGGCCCAAATCATCCCTCGTTTTCCCCTCCGCTTTTAACTGACGTTCCAAAATGGTTTGCACAGCAATACTGGCATGGTCCGTTCCCGGTAACCAGAGGGTATTGTCCCCCCGCATGCGGTGATAACGAACCAAAGTATCTATTAAAGAACTCTCAAAAGCGTGGCCCATATGCAAACTACCTGTCACATTGGGGGGCGGAATCACCACGCAATAGGGTTCCCCTGGGCGATCGGGATCGGCTTTAAAGGCATGACTTTCTTCCCACGCTGTTTGCCATTTGGCTTCGGTGACGGTGGGTTCATATTGGGGCGGCAGGGAAGTGGTCATGGGAGGGAGTTTACTGTTAGGCCTTCATCATTTTGCCATAGGTTAGCAAAGGGAATGGGGACAGTAATTTTGGGGCAGGGGAGATTTTTTGTCGCTGATTTTCTGCAATTTGATCTGAGAAGTTACGATGGTAGTCTACGCCAGTCCTACTTTTGGGCAAGGTTTTTGGTTACCTTTGCCATCCCGTCGAGCACCTCATTACTTTATTTCTCCTATGACACATTCTCTGCGGTGGGTTAATGCTCTTTCTACCAGACCATCCCTGGAGAGGGCATTGGATGAGGCGATCGCCAAGGTGGGGGGTCAGGGACAATGGGACTTGGCGATTATCTTCCTTTCCTCCAGCTTTGCCAGCGATGCGGCCCGGTTAATGCCCCTAGTGCAAGAAAAGTTGTCAGTACCGAATTTAATCGGTTGCTTGGGGGGCGGCATTATTGGCATGGAAAACAATGCCACAGTGCAGGAAGTAGAAGGAGAAGTGGCATTGAGCTTAACGGTGGCCCAATTGCCAGGGGTGACGGTGACGCCATTCTATGTCCATGGGGAAGGAATGCCCGATTTAGACGCACCGCCCCAAAGTTGGGTGGATTTAATGGGGGTTGATCCGGCCAGTGGCGCAGATTTTATTATTCTGGCCGACCCGATGACTGGGGGCATCACAGACTTTTTAGCCGGGTTGGATTTTGCCTATCCCCAAGCAACAAAAGTGGGTGGCTTAGCCAGTGGGGAAAATGTGGCCATGGGGGGCAGTTTATTTTTGCAATCTTCTGATCATCCCGCTGGCCGTTATGGAGATGGTTTTATCGGCGTAGCCTTAGCGGGCAATATTCGCCTCGGTAGTGTGGTGGCCCAGGGCTGTCGGCCTATTGGCGAACCCTTTGTGGTTAACCAGGGGCAGAGAAATATCATTACAGAAATCCAAGGTAAGGATGCAGACAGTGGCACGGTGGTGTTGGAAACGCCCCTGGCTAGCCTGCAGAAACTGATTCCCACCCTCAGTCCCAAAGATCAGGAATTGGCCCAAAGTTCCCTTTTTGTGGGGGTGGCCAGCGATGAATTTAAATTAACTCTGCAACCGGGGGATTTTCTCATTCGCAACTTACTGGGGGTGGATCCCCGCCAAGGGGCGATCGCCATTGGAGACCGGGTGAGAAAGGGGCAAAGGTTACAATTCCATTTGCGGGACCGGGAAACTTCCGCCGACGACTTACAAATTCTTTTGCGCCATTACACCGAAGGAGAGGCTAATCAATCTTCTTCTACGGCGATCGGGGCATTGATGTTTTCCTGTTTGGGCAGAGGCTATGGCCTGTATGGTACCCCCAATTTTGATAGCCAGATGTTTGGGCAATATTTTCCTGGAGTAGCCCTGGGTGGTTTCTTTTGTAATGGAGAAATTGGCCAGGTGGGTGCTCAGACCTTTTTACACGGTTACACTTCCGCCTTTGCCATTGTCCACAGAGCTAGTTAAATAAACGGCGATCGCCATTTGTTTACTCATATTCTGGTGCCGTCAAATAATTCCCGATGAGAGCAAGCTATGATCGGAGTTAGCGTTAATCCAGAGAAACTAGGATCCACTATGGAGACCGTCAATGTTGACCAAATAGAAATCAATCTTCCTGAGCTTTTGTACAGTATCAAACCAGGGGAAGAAGTCATCGTTGCTGACCAGGGTATTCCCATTGCTAAGTTGGTTCCTCTGCAAAGGCAAAAATCCGTGGATCGATGCTCCAGCTTAGGGGTAGATCGAGGATTATTTGTAGTGCCAGATGACTTTAACGATCCTTTACCAAATGATATTTGGCCATTATCTTGAGAAGGATTAACGTGAAACTTTTGTTGGATACCCAGTGCTGGTTATGGTGGTTTACTGAGCCGGAAAAATTGAACGAAGATGCAATTTCCCAGATCATAGATGAGACAAACGAAATATGGCTTTCTGTTGCCAGTATTTGGGAAATGTCAATTAAGACTTCCATCGGTAAACTGCCCTTGCCAGAAAATATTGACGACTACATTCTCAGTCGCATGGTGAAATTGGGTGCTGAGTTCCTGGACATTAAAACCCGCCATGCCCTGCAAGTTGCGACATTGCCCCTACATCACCGTGATCCGTTTGACAGAATTATCATTGCCCAGGCACAAACAGAAAATATGCTGCTAATTAGTGCAGATTCAATGTTTAAAAATTATGGAGTCTCTTTGTTATGGGCGGGAGTATAGTTTAGAGTCGATCGCCAAAGAGAATGGTACCCAAGCGGATCATGGTAGCTCCGGCGGCAATGGCTTCTGGGTAATCTCCGGACATGCCCATGGATAGTTCCGTTAATGACAGGCTAGATTGTTGGTTGATGGCTGTGGCCAGATTTTTTAGTTCCCCAAAGGTTAGTTGGCGATCGCCAGGGGAAAGACCCAGGGGTAAAATAGTCATTAAGCCACAAATTTTTAGATTTTTTAATAGCTCCAGTTGGGGCAAATCCAGCTTTAATTCTTCCCTTGTCCAACCGGATTTATTCTCGTCCGGCAGTAACTTGATTTGTAATAATCCCTGGGGAAATTTGTTCAACTCCTCAGCAATGCGGTCTAGTTTGACGGCGATCGCCAAATTATCAACGGAATGGATATAGGTAAAATTTTCCACCACTTTGCGGGCCTTGTTACTCTGTAAACGTCCGATAAAATGCCAGTTAATATCTTGGTAATTTGCTAAAGCTTCGATTTTTGGTAAAGCTTCTTGGATGCGACTTTCGGCAAAATCCCGGATGCCCGCTCCGTAGGCCGCTTCGATGTCGGCGATCGCCTTGGTTTTGGTTACCGCCACCAACCGTACACTGGGGGGGAGGGTAGCGATAATTTCTGAGTAAACGCTGGGGGAAAACATGGGCAAGTTAACGGAAATCGAGGCCTGTTGACTAGATCCTACGGTGGATTGGGGGAAAGGTGCTTAACCGAACTAACCCCGACGGTTATCCCACTCAGGCAATTCTTAACATCTCGTTACAATTAATTCATGTTAAGCCTCAGTTTAGGGGGGCAGTTTATGAACAACAATATCCGCGTCGGCAGTCTGTTTGGCATTCCTTTTTACGTCAACCCATCCTGGTTTTTAATTTTAGGATTGGTGACCCTGAGCTATGGCCAAGACTTAGCCCGCTTTCCCCAACTTTCCGGTGGCACACCCTGGATTTTGGGGTTAATTACAGCTTTACTCCTCTTTGCTTCCGTTGTCGCCCACGAGTTGGGCCATAGTTTGGTTGCCTTAGCCCAGGGCATTGAAGTTAAATCCATCACTCTGTTTTTGTTCGGTGGTCTAGCGAGTTTAGAAAAGGAATCCAACACTCCCTGGCAAGCTTTTGCGGTGGCGATCGCCGGGCCGGCGGTGAGTTTAGTGCTCTTTTTGGGTTTAACCATAGTTGGTACCCAAATCCCCCTACCTGTGCCGGGGCAGGCCATCATTGGTTTATTGGGCATGATCAACCTCGCCCTGGCATTGTTTAACCTCATTCCTGGTTTACCTTTGGACGGCGGCAATGTGCTCAAATCCATTGTGTGGCAAATCACGGGCAATCAAAACAAAGGTATTCTCATTGCTAGTCGGGTGGGCCAGGGTTTCGGTTGGTTGGCGATCGCCATTGGTAGCTTAGGTATTTTAAATATTCTGCCCATCGGTAGCTTCTGGACCATTTTGATCGGTTGGTTCCTGTTACAAAATGCTGGTTCCTCCGCCCGCAACGCCCAGGTCAAAGAGCAAATGGAAGCCTTTACTGCTGAAGATGCGGTTATTCCCAACAGCCCCATTATTCCTGCCGGGTTAAATATTCGGGAATTTGCTAACGATTATGTGATTGGTAAAACCCCCTGGCGACGGTTCTTGGTTATTGGTGCCGACAATCAACTGTTAGGTGTACTTGCTACGGAAGACATCAAACACGTCCCCACTTCCGATTGGCCCCAGGTCACAGTGGATAGCTTGATGCAGTATCCCCAACAGATGGTCACCGTTAACGCCAATCAATCTTTGTTTGAAGTGGCCCAGTTGTTAGATCAACAGAAACTGTCGGAACTTTTGGTGGTGCAACCTTCGGGAGAAGTGGTGGGATTATTGGAAAAAGCTTCCATCATCAAATGTCTGCAAACCTCCGCCGCCTAGAGCCTGTTTTAAAAGCCCCCCTGGCCCCCCAAATTTTTTTGGGGGGAAAATAAGATTTAAAGTCCCCCAAACTTGCCGGAGCTTTAGTGAGGAGATTTAGGGGGCAAGGAAACCATAAAGATTGGGATTGAGCGACCATAGCTTTTTCTCAATCTTTTTTAATGGCAGAATAGGGGATTATCTGGTGTTCCCCAAGGGGGTAAAATTAGCCTCAATCGTTACTTTTCATTGGACTAGGATTTTTTCCCATGACCGTCGCCTCCACCGCCCCTGCTTTTTGCCAAGGAATTCGCTTTTTCGGTGAAAACCTGCCGGATTTTGATCGTTATGGCCAGGAAACGGCGATCGCCAGTGGGGCAAAGGCCATCAGTTCTGCCAATGATCCCCAGGCGGTGTATCAAACTTTGTTGGCGGCGGATGCCCTCAGATATTTAACGCTCCAAACCACAGCCAGTAAAGAATCGGGTCACCCCGGCGGTTTTGCCAGCATTGCGGAGGCGATCGCCGCTCTGGTCATGTTGGGCTACAAAAATACGGTGACGGAAGTGGGCCACCATGCCCCCGGTTTTTACAGCACCATGTTTTTGGATCGTTCCCTGGAAGCCATGGGGATTAATAATGTCCAAGAACTTGGCGATCGGTTCCGGGAAATGCACGGCCTATTGGGCCACCTCTCAGGGCAAATCCCAGGCTTATTAGCTCCAGCAGGCCCCCTGGGTCAAGGTCAACATTTCGCCATGGCCGGAGCAAAACTTTATCCCGGCGTTTTATTTCCCGTAACTATCGGAGATGGTGGTTTGGGGGAACCCTACATCATGAGTAGTTTTGGCCATTTCCACACGGCCTATCCCCAGGTAACAAACTTTTTGCCCATTTTGGTCTGGAACGGTTTTAGCCAAGAACACCACAGCATGGTTTCCACCCAGAGCAATGAAGCCATGGTTAACTACTGGCAGGGCAACGGTTTTAAAAATGTCATTCTGGTCAACGCCAAAGATTTTGACGACAGCAATCAAGCGGGGGATTTTGTTGACAGCACCAAGTTTTCTTTCCAACAACGGTTAGCTTTTACCCAGGCAGTGTTGGAGGCCACCGACAAAGCGGCCCAGGCGGCCCTTGGTGGTACGTTAACGGTTCTGATTGTCAAACAACTAAAAGGAGCGGGAGTCCACAAATCCGGGGCCAAATCCCACAACCTCTATCCCGGCGACAGTTTAGATAAAGATTATATTGTCAGTGCTTTGCAAGAACGGGCCCTATCCCCCGAAGCTTGGCAATTGGTGCGGACCAATTTTGAACGTTCCCACGGTGGCCCCGCCTCCCAAACCGTGGTGACGGAATCCGTTTTACCTTTAGCGGATCTGGGTACTCTGCCCCTGAAGGAGTTTGCCCTAGAAGATAAACAGGTAGCCACCACCGCCATGGGGGAATTGGTGGTTCATGTGGGCAAACAGGATTCAAACTTTGTGGTTACCAACGCCGACGGTAACGCCGCTTCTGGGATCAATAACATCAACGTTGGGCTAAAAATTGTCCATCCCACGGTGGATGAGGATTATTTCCAACAACCCAACGGCCAAGTTTATGAACCCCTGAGCGAAGATGCCTGTGCTGGCCTGGCCGCCGCCCAAGCTTTGTTTGGAGGCCGTACCCTCTGGTGTTCCTACGAGTCCTTTGCTATTAACGGTTTACCCATTTGGCAGACGGTGACCCAGGCCATGGCGGAGCTACGTCGTCCTACCCCTTCCACCATTACCCTGTTTACAGCGGGAGCGTTGGAACAAGGGCGCAACGGTTGGACTCACCAACGGCCGGAAATTGAGAATTATTTTGCCGCTATGATGCGGAATGGGAATATTTTTCCCCTTTTCCCCTGTGATGCCAACGGTATTCAGGTTTGCTATGACTGGGCGTTAACCACCAGCAACAAAGGCATTCCCATCACCGCCAGTAAGTCTCCTTTGCCCATCCGCACTACGTTGGAGCAAAATCGTCAGGGTTTAGCCAAAGGCGGCATCCTACTCCACAACAGCACTGGCTCTAAAACCATTGTTTTTGCAGTAATTGGCGATATGACTCTAATTCCCGTGTTGGAAGCGGCCAGTCAATTGGAAAGTGAAGGTTATGGGGTAAAAGTGGTTTCGGTAATTAATCCCCGGCGCTTGTACCGTCCCCATGATGTGCAATGGCAGGATTGTTCCGAAGCGGACAGTGGCTTTTTGAGCGATGCTGAATTTACCGAACTGTTTGGTGGCGATGCGTTGATTGGGGTGACCGGTGGCAGTGGAGCCATGTTGGAACCAGTTCTACTCCGTAGTGCTTGCCCCAGGGATCTATTTGCTTGGAAACGGGGGGAAACTACCGCCAGCGCTGGACAACTGATGGCCTATAACGGCCTAACTGCCCAGGCCCTTGGCGATCGGGCCAAGGCATTGTTGCCCTAGGCTTAGCCATTCTTGTCGGAGTTATCCTAACTCCAGGCTGAGTTGCACAAAGGGTTGATGTTGCTCCTCTGCCCTGGGGGAACTCTGTAACTTTTTCCAATATTCCGCCATCCATTGTTCCGAACTGCCGGGACATTGGCGATCGCCTTGGAGCCAAGCTTGAAAGACCTTTTCTCGTCCATCCTGGGGACAGGTGATTTGATAAATCCGCACTCGTTTTTTTTCTACAGTTTTCGTACGGGTTAATTGGATCCCAAAGCCCAGCTTTTCCAGAAAACGACGGACAATGGTGATGGGGCTAGCATTTTTGGCTAAACCAATGCCCACTACCGTTTTAATATCATCCCGGTTAGCCAAGGCTAATTTACCCAGGGCGATTAAGTCCTCATCCAGGGCACACAACTCCCGTTGGGGATGGGCCAGCAGAATGGGAATGCCAATAATGTCGTAGGTACCGATGATGGCCCCCAATTGGGAACCATTAAAGTCCGGGAGAAAGAGACTGCCTTGTCCTTGATCCAATAGTAAACGGGCAATTTTGGCATCCCGATCGCCAAGGAATGGCCGGCCTACGGTGAGGAAGTAATGCCAACGCAGTTTTTGATACCAATTTTGGTCATCTTTTTGCACCAGATCCGCCGTCACAGGAATACCGTAGCGTTGGGCCAGTTCGTAGCGCCGTAGCCGTTGCCGTTCGTGGCTATTTTTCACTAGCCTTTTCTTCAACTGTTGATATTCCAATTCTTTTAGGGGTTTAGCGTCGGCGATCGCCTGGCAGTCGGCAAGGTAATTTTGTTCCCGCACCGCTTCAATGGCCTGTTGCAAAGGCTGAGGAGCGACCGTACTGAGGGGGTGATCGGGATCGCTGGGTGGAACAGGCAAAGACGGTAAAGCTGGGGGCGGCCCCAACAACTGATGGCCTTCCTGGTGCAAAAGCCCAAGAATGGATTCCCGATAATTGACCATGGCCAGGTTGATCCGCACCGCCATTTTGGCCCAGCAGAGCAAAGATTCCGCCTGGAAACCGGTGTCTAAATCATCCAAATTATCCAGATCCGATTGTTGCAACAGCCGGATATTAACCTCCGTCAAACGATGGCCGGCGGTGAGGAACTTACTAATGGCCGTAGCTCCATTGCCCACTTGGTTAAAGCCATAGCTAGCGGCCCAGAGGTAACGGGGAATATTTTGGCGAATGCGGCTGAGGGATTGGCAAACGGAAGTGGCGGTTTGGATGCCCTGGGCAATGCCCCACACGGAAGTGAAATGATTTTTTAGGTCAATGCTGACCCCCGTTTCCACCGCCGGACTACTCAGCACAATGTCATAGTCGGCCAACACTTGGTTGAGGTTGGTCAAACTGCCATGGGCAGGATGGTGAGGATCGGATAGGGATTCGGCATCAATGCGTAAAATGCGGCGATCGGGAAACTGCTTTTTCAGGTAGGCTTCCAGATTGCGGGTGCCCCAGGCACTGGTGAGCTTTTGAGCTGAGAGACAGACGAAAGGTTTACCGCCCTCCCGAATGTGATGCAACAGTTGTTTGACCAATTGCTTGGGGTCATTTTCGCCAAAGTGATAGATGGGCCATGCTTCTTCTAACCCCGGTTGCCAATGGTTACGGATCACGTAGGGTTGGAGGGGAATGCCACTCAAGCTGATCAAATAATCGAGGGAAACATCGGTTAAATCCGCATCGGCCACATAAATTTGTCCTTCTCCCCCTAGGCTATGTTGCAAAAGTTGCTTGAGGTTACGGAGAATGGCCACCCGCTGACGACGGCAGGTATCGGAATTCAGTCCATGCCAGAGCACCTGCTCCACTTCATCAATGATAATTAGGCAATCTTGCCACTGTTCCGGGTCAAACTGGGCTTGGGAATGGCCATGGAGGGAGTCGATACACAGACCAAAACCCCTTTGGCGAGCTAGGGGGGAACTAGATAAATCCCCCACATAGGGCAACTGAAAACGGTGGCACAGTTCCTGCACTAAACGAATGCGATGGCCAATGACCAACACTGGTCTGTGTTCGGCCTGGGCTTGGCGGACAATGCGAGCGAGAAATTCCGTTTTGCCCGTGCCCTTTGGCGATTGTAGGGCAATTAATTTTTCTTCAGCGGGAATGGTTAAAGGAGGTAAATACCGGGCTTCCACTTCCATCCCCCGGCTATGGGTGAGGCGGTTAAGTCGTTGGGCTTTCCAGATTTCCAGCGGCAGGGCCTTGCCGACCAACTGTTGTAGATAATCACTGCCTTGGTGGGCAATCACATCATCAACGCCCTTACCAAGGTGATGCTCCCATTGCAAAACTTTGACTTCACACCCTTGGCGACTGAACAAATAGCCCAACCGTTGAATGGCCAGATTCACCTGCTGGATAGTTTTGGGTTTACTGTCTTGATCGAAAGCAATCAGAATTTGTCTGCCGGGAGCGGCTAATTTTCCCAAAGCGGGAATTAATTGGCATTTGCCGATCCGTTGCCCCTGGTCATCCCTAGGAGTGCGGTAACCGTTATGGACTCCTGGTAAGGCGATCGCCCCGTAACCGGCCGTGAGTAAAGCACCCGCCTTTTTTGCCCCTTCTGTGATTACCAGAGGAATTTCCGGATGGCCCATCAACCATTGCCAAAAACCTAAATCCGGCTGGTCTGGGTCTTGATCCTCCTCTGTCAGGACTACCCCAGCTTTAGCAGCAATCCTTTCCCAAAGATGGAGGGGCACCCGCAGGGCAAAAATTCCCGTGGGTGTTTTGGGAGGATGCTCATATTTAATGGTCTTACTGCTTTCCCCATCCTGTCTCGGGCGATCGGGCTTAAAACACCCCCATAGATCTTTTTCCCCGGACAGTAAATCAATGCCAGAACACCACCAGCCCCCCGAGGCCACGTGGGCATAACGTTTCATTAAACCGTCACTAACTCGGCCGTCATTACGGCGCTGGAGCGCTTCAGCATAAAGCAAATGTTGGGCGGGGGCATCCCCTAAAAGGGGAGTGACATTGAGGCGGGTTAGTTGGTCGTCTACACAACTTTGCCGCCATTCTTGCAAGTGATTCATTTTGCCATCGGTCTTGCCGGAACAAGACTCCATATCTAGTGTGCGGGGAGTCTCATTGTAGGGGCAAAACACTAAATATGGTAGCGTCTAAAAAGTTAAAATTCTGGCGATTTATGCCCACTGACGGCATAGAGCTCGATTTGTTTCTGCGGAACTTAATCTTAGTCCAGTTTTCGCCCTGGCGATCGCCTGATGGAAGTATCAGTGCAAGGAAATGTTAACGGTGATGCCAAGCCTTGATAATTTGTGGTTCTAGGTCCGCAATTTGCCCGGAGTTGTCCAACACCACATCCGCTAGAGCTACCTTTTCCGCCAAGGGCATTTGACTAGTAATGCGAGCTAAAGCCTCTGCCTCCGTCAAACCGTTGCGCTTGATCAATCGTTCCACCTGTTGCTGTGGTCCGCAGGTCACTACCCAAATTTCCGTTACCCAATCTGTTAACTGGGCTTCAAACAATAGAGGAATGCTCAATAACACCGTTTGCTCTTGTTTTAACTGAGCTAAGGCAGACCGAAAACACCGCCCAACAAAGGGGTGAATTTGGGACTCCAGCCATTGTTTTTCTTCAGCATTATTAAAGACAATTTCCCCCAGGGCTTGGCGCTTTAACTGTCCCTGTTGGTCTAAAATTTCCGGGCCATAACGCCTGGCGATCGCCACTAGAATTTCAGAACCCGGTTCCACTGCTTGGCGGGCATAGAGGTCGGCGTCGAGGATAGGGACGCTGTATTTTTGCTGTAAATAATCCGTAACCGTACTTTTTCCCGTAGCAATGCCCCCGGTCAAACCAATCAATCGTTGTCGAGGGGGCTTGGTGTCCATGGATAAAGTATGGTCAACGGAAATTTCTACGGATTGATTGCTCCATGTTAGAGGTGTTAAACCCCCAAATAGTTATACCGAATTAACCAAACACCGTTTGGGGTTGTTGCTCCGCCAAGAATTTTTCGTGGACAATGCCCCGGAAAGTATCCAAGTCGGATTGCCACGCTTCAATGTACTGTTTGGCCACGCTGACCCGTTCCTGGGGATTGGGATTATTCAAGCTGTAATTGAAGTTACCCGCAAATAACAACGCACTCACTGCCTGGCGATCGGGAATCTGCAAAGTTGCCTGGTTAACTTTGAGGTTAAATTGACAGCCTTCCAAAAGATAGGTGAATTCCACCGCCGCTTGTACGGGGGCCTTGCCCAAATCTTGCCAGGCACCGGATGCCAGCAAAGTACCGGTGATGAACTTCCGAGCCCCATCGTTTTGATCCGGTAGGGGAATTAAACATTTGGGGGTTACTACCACGCCGTTGTATTGGGCATTGGGTAATTTTTCCACAAAGGCACTGGCGACCTTGCCCACGGTTACCACTTCCGCCGTTTTATCATTCATCCCTTCTAAAAACGTTAGGGAGCGGGGCTGGGCCACAATGCTGAGCCCATTTTTAAACACCAATTGGGAACCAGCTTTACTTACCACTGGCTGTTGGTTCAATTCCCATTCGTTGGACACAATGCCACTGAACTTCAAAAACTGTTCATTGACTAGGGTTGGGTCTAACTCCTTGACTGCAATGCTGATGGAAATTTCTAGAATTTCATTGGGAAGGGTGACAGGTTCTTGGGAGGTAGGAATTACAGTGGACATTAATTTTGCTCAACAATTACCGGACTGACAAAGAAATTGGCCGGGGCCCAATAGATAGAACCCCAGCCAAAACAATACCGGATCTTAGGAAGAAACAGAAGTGGTAGAGCGTTTGCGGCTACGACGGTAAACCTTAGTGGTACTGACCGGTTGGGCGCTAGGCTCGGCAGTGGTGACCACTTTCTTTTCTGGTTTAGCTTTCACTTTTGGTTCTGGGGTTTTAGTCAGGACCACTTTTTTGCGGGGGGCTGGTGTAGCAGAAGTCGCACTGACAGTGCTTACATTCTGGGGAACCTGATCCAATTCGATGGGGGTGTCGGTTTGCAACATCAGTAAAACCATGGGGCTACTCTGTAATTCCCGTTTGATCAGGCGTTGCAAGCTAGACTCCAATTCTTTTTGCAGCGCATTCCAGCTAACCTCTGTGGAGCCGTTGGAACCATGGGTGAACTCTGACCAGCGTTCTGTGAGGAAATTCTCGATGGTGCGGACAATTAGTTCTTCCAACAACTTAGGCTGAATGGTCATCACCACACCCCGGCAATGTACCTCAGGATAGGCTAACAGTGTGCCAGTTTTACTTAGGGCTGCCGCCACCGTCACCAAACCGTCTTCGGCCATTTGTTGCCGTTCAGCCATGGTGCTCTCATGGACAATACCCGCTTGATCCACCAATTCAATGCCGGAAGGAACTTGTCCTGCCACCCGGATGCGATCGCCGGTCAGTTCAATTACATCGCCGTTATTGACAATAACAATATTTTCGCTGGGAATACCCTGGGCCTGGGCCATCTGGGAATGCTTGACCAACATACGGTGTTCCCCATGGACGGGGACAAAGAATTTAGGTCGAGTAAGGGCCAACAACATTTTGTGTTCTTCCTGGGAAGCATGGCCAGAAACGTGGATGCCCTGATGCTTGCCGTAAATTACATTGGCTCCCTGCATCATCAGGCGATCAATGGTGTTGACCACCGCAATGGTATTACCGGGGATGGGATTAGCGGAAAAGACCACTGTATCCCCCTGGCGAATTTTAATCTGGGGATGCTCACCGTTGGAAATGCGGGTCATGGCCGCCAGAGGTTCTCCCTGGGAGCCAGTGGTCAAAATTAGTTGTTGTTGGTCGGGCAAATTGCGGGCTGCTTTGAGGGGCACGAATAAGTTATCGGGGCATTTGATGTAGCCCAATTTACGGGCATGGGCAATAACATTGAGCATTGATCGCCCCACCACCGCTACTTTCCGCTGATGTTTTTGGGCCAAGCTGAGGATGATATTGACCCGGTGCACCGAAGAAGCAAAGGTGGTCACCATCAAACGGCCTTCCGCCTGGGAAAAAACCCGGTCCAGGTTGGGGATAACAGACGCTTCAGAGGGGGTAATGCCAGGCACTTCCGCATTGGTGGAGTCACTCAGTAAACAGAGCACCCCTTTTTCGCCATACTCCGCCACCTTTTGCAGGTCGAAAAATTCCCCGTCAATGGGAGTGTGGTCGATTTTAAAATCTCCACTGTGCATCACTACCCCCAGAGGTGTGTGAATAGCTAGACAATAGCTGTCGGCGATGGAGTGGGTGTTACGAATAAATTCCACCACAAAGGATTTGCCCAAACGCACCATTTCCCGGGGAGAGACGGTCTGCAAATTGGTGCGCTCCAACATACCGGCTTCCTCCAGCTTGTCCCGTAACAGGGCCATGGCTAACCGAGGGCCGTAGATAATGGGAATGTCAAACTGCTTGAGGTGATAGGCAATGCCACCAATGTGGTCTTCGTGGCCGTGGGTAACCACCATGCCCTTGATTTTCTCCCGGTTTTCCCTCAGGTAGGTCATGTCCGGCAGTACAACATTAACGCCGTGCATGTCGTCGGTGGGGAAAGCTAGCCCCGCATCAAGCAGTAAAATTTCATCGTCATATTCAAAGACGCAGGTATTTTTACCAATTTCGTGCAGGCCACCGAGGGGAAGAATTTTGAGGGCTTGGGTTTGAGTATTTTTAGCCATAGTGTAAATAAAAAAACGTTGTAATTTAGCTAGTTAAGAATCAACAGTCGCAGTGCAACTTGAAGAAATTGAAGAACAAACTGAGGTCCGGGCAGAGCAAAAACGGGGCTAAGCAATCAGCAAACGACCGATTCAATTCAATCTTTGGATTAGCATTCCACTTGTTTTTGGGGAATTTATAGAAACGGATAGAACCGAGTTTTGAGAACATCCCAAGGAGTGAATGTATTTGCAATCTTTGGAGCCGGTGGGGAGAGGGCAAGCCCTAATGCCAGAAGGTAAAAACGAAGACTGATTCAGAAAAAATTTAGCTCATTCTGGGCTCGGAAAGTATCGAAAATGGAAAGAAGACGCTGAAGCCTTTAGCTAATCGGTGTAATGAACTAGCTCGCATATGGGATGGATTATCTATTCAGGTTTGGACGGAATCGAAAAACTTACTTCGCTCTTAAGTTCATGCCATTCTAGCATATACATTCCGGATAGGTACCTATTCTGAGAAAAAAATTGAGAAATCATCGACACTGGGCAGGGATTTAGCCATGGAGTTGATGGTAATTGATTAAATTTGATCAAAGATCATTTCAGCTTGTGACTGCCATTCTTTGACTGGTATCGCCAAGGTCAAGTTTCCCAATTGATTCGGTCTATCTTCCTTGGGTTAATCGAATATTTATCCCCAAGTTCTTTACCCTAGGGAAGTAAGGCTAAATCCCTTAGTACGTCTCGTAACTGTTCGGTGTGGCCAGGGGACAGAGCACAAAGGGGAGGTCTGAACGATCCTACGGGCCAACCCTGGAGTCCCAGGGCTGTTTTGACTGGGATGGGATTGGTGGCGCAGAAAAGAATTTTAAATAGGGGTATTAGCTGTAAATGGATTTCGAGGGCTTGGGCCGTTGCTCCCTGGGCAAAATGCTGCACCATGGCCTGCAGGCGATCGCCGACCAGATGACTGGCCACACTGACCACCCCGGCCCCTCCCACGGCCAATAAAGGAAGAGTCAGCACATCATCCCCGGCATAGATGGCAAAATCATCGGGGGTATGGGCCCGAATTAGGGAAGCCTGCTCCAAACTGCCGGTGGCTTCTTTGATGGCCACAATGTTTTCCACTTCCGCTAAACGGTAAACCGTTTCCGGGGCTAGGCTCTGGCCCGTTCTGCCGGGAATGTTGTACAACATCAGGGGCAACTCCGGCGCACAATTGGCGATCGCCTGGAAATGGGCCAATAAACCTTCCTGGGGAGGCTTGTTATAGTAGGGCACTACCTGGAGGGAACCATCCACTCCCAACTTGGCCGCAATCTGGGTTGCTTCCATGGCCTCCCGGGTACAGTTAGACCCAGTGCCGGCAATGACGGAACCCCGATCGCCGACGGTTTGTTTAACCACCCGAAATAGCTCATGCTCCTCCTCCCAGGAAAGGGTGGGAGATTCCCCCGTGGTGCCACAGACCACCAGGCCGTCACTGCCATGGGTGATGAGATGGTCAGCCAATTTTTCCGCTACCCCATAATCCACCCCACCATCGGCATTGAAGGGGGTAACCATCGCAGTTAACACAGGGCCAAAGGGGGAAGTGCTTACAAAATCAGCCATAGACTATCTCAACGAAAAAGGGCAGCGGGCAAGTAACCATGGATGGGTTGGGAAAAATTCTACAGCCACCCCCGCTCCACCAATAATTCGGCGATTTGCACCGCATTGAGGGCTGCCCCTTTACGAATTTGATCACCGCACAACCACAGGTCCAAACCATTGGGGTGGGAAATATCTTGGCGAATACGTCCTACCAACACGTCGTCCTGGCCTGTGGCATCCATGGGCATGGGGAAATAATTTTTTTGCCAATCCTCCACCAGTTTTACCCCCGGAGCTTTGGCGATCGCCGTTTTGGCCAATTCCACCGGGAATGGGGTGGCAAATTCCAAGTTGACCGCTTCTGAGTGGGCCCGGAGCACAGGTACCCGCACACAGGTGGCCGTGATGCGTATATCTTCTGCGGCAAAGATTTTCCGGGTTTCCTGCACCATTTTCATTTCCTCCTCACAGTAGTGGTTAGCTGTGATGGGGGAGTTGTGGGGAAAGAGGTTAAAAGCCAAAGGATAGGGCAAAATCTCAGCTTGGGGAATTTTTCCCTCCAGGATGTCCCGGCTTTGGTGCTTCACTTCTTCCATGGCCATGGCCCCGGCCCCACTGGCAGACTGGTAGGTGGCCACCACAATGCGTTTAATAGGTTGGAGCTGATGCAGGGGATAGATGGCTACCCCCATTAAAATCGTCGTGCAGTTGGGGTTGGCAATGATGCCTTGGTGGTTTTGGGCCGCTTCGGGATTAATTTCCGGTACCACTAGGGGCACTTCCGGCACCATGCGAAAAGCGCTGGAATTGTCCACCATCACCGCTCCGGCTTTGGTAATTTCCTCTGCCCAACGCTTGGAAGTGGAACCACCGGCGGAAGCCAACACCAAGTCACAGCCTTTAAACGCTGAACCATCCACTGCCTGGATCGGTAACTTTTCTCCTTGGAACTCCAGGGTTTTACCCGCAGAACGGGGCGAGGCCAAAAGTTTTAATTCTGCCAGGGGAAAATTCCGGCTGGCCAGTAACTCCAGTAATTCTGTGCCAACGGCCCCAGTGGCCCCCAGGATGGCAACGCGTATCGGTGATGGCAAAGCTTACTCCTCCAGTAGCTAATCGGGATCGAAAGATGGGCAACGCAGTCAGAAAGCAGTATCAAGCTTAGTTAAGCCCAGTTGGTCAAAGTTGTTGGGGTAAAAAATCAGCCAAAAAAGAAAAAACTAATTGTGACGCAGGGCATTGCCCCCTAAACCGCAAAGCCATTATTGAATTGTCCAGCTAGAAAAATCATTGATTTAGTCCCATTCTCTCAAACCGGCCTGGGGGACCCCCCGGCGGGAAAAGATTCTCGCCCTAGGAAAAAATGGCACCCGGCTTATATTATGATCAATTGGGTTGACCGCCACAGGTCTTCCCCGAGCCATTGCGTTGCGGGGCTAGAAGGGAAACATTTCCCTCGGTCTAAGTGAACCTAGCATAACACGGGTAGAAGGGCCCACAGACCGATTTCTGCAGTCCTTCCCAGCCCTCCAGGGGTGAACTTAGTGCCCACTGCCCCCATTGTTTCACCATCGAGATTTCCCATCAATGAAAGTTACCCAGGAAAAATTGCCAGATAGTCAAGTTGGGCTAGAAATTGAGATTCCCGCCACAGCGTCGAAAAAAGTTTATGAGAACGTCGTCAAAAAGTTAACCCGCACCGTTAATATTCCTGGGTTCCGTCGGGGGAAGGTGCCCCGGGCCATTGTTATCCAGCGTTTGGGACAAAGCTATATCAAGGCCACGGCCATTGAAGAGTTGATCGACGACAGCATTAAAGCCGCGGTTAAGCAAGAAGAACTACCCATCATTGGCAATTTTTCCCTGCGCTCGGACATGGAAAACCTAATTCAAATCTTTGACCCTGAAGCGCCCCTCACCATTAAGGTGGCAGCGGATGTGTTCCCCGAAGCGGAATATGAACCGGAGAGCTATAAAAAAATCACTGCCCAGGCGGAAGAAATCGAATACAGTGCCGATGCCGTTGACCAGTGGCTCAAGGGAGAACAGGAAAAACGGGCTACCCTTGTCCCGGTGGAGGACCGTCCTGCGGCCCTGGGAGATCTGGCCATTGTGGACTACGCCGCTTTTCAGGTGGCAGAAGATGGTCAAGCTGGAGAGGCGATCGCCGAAGTGAAGGGGTCTGATTTTGAGGTGACCCTAGAAGACGGTCGTTTTGTGGCTGGTATTGTGGACGGTATTGTCGGAATGGCGGTTGATGAAACCAAACTGATTCCGGTTACTTTTCCGGAGGACTATCCCTTGGAAGCTGTGGCGGGGGAAGATGTGTTGTTTGAAATTAAGCTCAAAGAAATTAAATTCCGGGAACTGCCTGAATTGGACGATGACTTCGCCGAAGATGTGAGCGAGTTTGAGACCATGGCAGAGCTCAAGGCGGATCTGGAGAAACAATTCCAGGAACAGGCCAAACAGCGCACCGATGACAACATCAAGGCTGCCATTAAGAAAAAATTGGGGGAACTGTTCACCGGGGATTTACCGGAAACCATGATCAAACAGGAGTGCGATCGCCTAGTGGCCCAAACCGCCATGGAACTAGAACGCATGGGACTAGATGTTTCCCAACTGTTCCGTCAGGGGGATGATATGCTCCAAACCCTCAAGGACAATTCCCGCCCAGAGGCGATCGCCAACCTTAAAACCGACCTGATGATAGGAGCCATTGCCAAAGAAGAAAAAATTCAGCCCACCGAAGCAGAAGTTAAGGAACGCTGTGACGAGCTTCGTCAGGAATTCAAGGGAGAAAAAATCGACGAATCCCGGCTGGTGAACTTTGTGGAAAGTTCCCTCACAGAAAGTAAAGTGCTGGATCTGCTCAAAGAATGGGCTGACGTTGAACTGTTGCCGGAGGGTAGCCTCAGCCAGACTGAGGAAGATACTCCCGACGACGATGCAGAGGAAGAAGCCATCGTGGATGTGGAAGCAACCTCCGACGAAGAGTAACCCGTTGGCCCAAATTACCCTTGGGGTGTCAGAGGCATACCGGGCCTCCGCAAACTAGAGGAGAAATCTCCGGAATAGGTAAATTGACAGGGCAGATTAACCTCCTGCCCTCCCTGTCCTAGGGCGTTAGTCCCCCAAGGCTCAAGTAAATCTAGGTAAGATGAGACCATGTCGGCAACAAAGTTGAGTTAACCTAAAGCAAAGTAAAGGAAAAGTTTTTTTTCCCCACTCCTTGGACGCCGGCTTGATCCCTGTCCGCCTTTTTCTTAATTTTCCCTACCTTTCCCCGTACCTAACCCATGGTCAACTCCCGTTCTCCCTACCGTTCTCCCCTCAGTACCCTAGGGGGCAATAACATCCAAAGCGTTGTTCCCATGGTGGTGGAACAGTCTGGCATGGGCGAGCGAGCCTTCGACATTTACTCCCGTCTGCTAAGGGAAAGAATCATCTTTTTGGGCACCCCTGTGGACGACCAAGTGGCAGATTCCATTGTGGCCCAGCTACTATTTTTGGACGCAGAGGACCCGGAAAAAGACATCCAACTCTACATCAACTCCCCGGGGGGCTCCGTTTATGCCGGCCTGGCCATCTATGACACCATGCAACAGATTCGTCCCGATGTGGTCACCATCTGTTTTGGTCTGGCTGCCAGCATGGGGGCTTTTTTGCTTTCCGGTGGCTGTAAGGGAAAACGTATGGCTTTGCCTAGTTCTCGCATCATGATTCACCAACCCCTCGGGGGAGCCCAGGGTCAAGCGGTGGAAATTGAAATTCAGGCCAGGGAAATCCTGTACATCAAGGATCGCCTCAATACCATGTTGGTGGAACACACCGGCCAACCCATGGAAAAACTCCAGGAAGATACGGAAAGAGATTTCTTTATGTCTGCGGAGGAAGCAAAGGAGTATGGCCTCATTGACCAGGTAATTTCCCGCCCTAATCTTCCCGACCCCACTACCCCCGTCACCTCCCTCGGTTAGTTTTATGCCCAAATACGACTCCCATCTGAAATGTTCTTTTTGTGGCAAATCCCAGGAGCAAGTCCGTAAATTAATTGCTGGCCCTGGCGTGTACATTTGTGATGAATGTGTAGAACTCTGTAACGACATTTTGGATGAGGAGTTGTTGGATGTACCCCCTGCCTCAACCGGGGAAAGGGATGGGACAGGTCAAAAACAAAAAAAATCTGGTCAGCCCCGTCGCCGTCTTACCCTAGAAGAATTACCCAAACCAACGGCAATCAAACAGTACCTGGATGAATATGTAATTGGCCAAGATGAGGCTAAAAAGGTGCTTTCCGTCGCTGTTTATAACCACTACAAAAGATTAAACCTGCTGGAGCGCAATCAAGAGATTGATCCCGGCGATGCAGTGGAATTACAAAAATCGAATATTCTTCTAGTGGGCCCCACGGGGTCTGGGAAAACCCTACTTGCCCAAACCCTGGCGAAAATTTTAGAAGTGCCCTTCGCTGTGGCCGATGCCACTACCCTGACGGAAGCGGGCTACGTGGGGGAAGATGTGGAAAATATTTTGTTGAGACTGCTCCAGGTAGCGGATTTGGATGTGGAAGAAGCCCAGCGAGGCATTATTTACATTGATGAAATTGATAAAATTGCCCGCAAAAGTGAGAATCCTTCCATTACTAGAGATGTGTCCGGGGAAGGAGTACAGCAGGCTTTGTTAAAAATGTTGGAAGGAACGGTGGCCAATGTGCCGCCCCAGGGAGGCAGAAAACATCCTTACCAAGACTGTATTCAAATTGATACCAGTAATATTCTCTTCATCTGTGGTGGTGCTTTTGTCGGCTTAGAAAAGGTAATCGAACAAAGGTTTGGCAAAAAATCCATGGGCTTTGTGCGGCCGGGAGAGGGGCCAAGTAAGGAAAAAAGAACTGCCGATGTGCTCCGTCAGGCAGAGCCCGATGACTTAGTCAAATTTGGTCTGATTCCCGAATTTATTGGTCGTATTCCCGTGATGGCCTGCCTTAACCCCTTGGATGAGGATGCTTTAATTGCTATTCTGACCCAGCCCCGCAATGCCATTGTTAAACAGTATCAAACCCTATTGGGTATGGACCATGTGGAGTTGGATTTTCAACCCGATGCGGTGCGGGCGATCGCCACGGAGGCCCACCGTCGTAAAACCGGAGCTAGGGCGTTACGGGGCATTGTGGAGGAATTAATGCTGGATGTGATGTATGAGTTGCCTTCCCGGGAAGATTTAACCCACTGCTTGATCACTAGGGAAATGGTGGAAAAACGCTCCACAGCAGAATTATTGCTCCATCCTTCTTCCTTACCTAAACCGGAATCTGCTTAGGTTCACCCCATTGTTTTTCAGTAATCAAAGACTGGTTGGAATTGCCATAACCCAAAACTGCCATATCAAATGAATACAGGCTGAGTTCGTGAGTTTAATGTGAAGATAGTTAGTAATTGAAAGTAGGGCTAAATTGCCGCCGAGATTTGCATTTTTTCATAATTTTGTCTGGAGTTGGCGAATTGGGAATTTAGTGTCCTTCGCCACAATTTTCTAAATTAGGGTTGATAAACTGCCTATACGGACGGTGTTTTTCCATTCTTGGGCTTTGCCGATCGCCGTTTAGTCCGTTTAACTATGCAGGATTCCAATCAACGGCTCAAGCTGGGGGTACTGTTTTTCGTTGTTACCTTGGTGTTGGCCACTTTGGGCTATATCTGCTTTGGTTGGACAACGACGGAAGCGGTGTACATGGTAGTCATTACCGTTTTTGGGGTGGGCTATGGGGAAGTGCGGCCTCTTACCACCACGGCGGAAAGAGTTTTTACTATGGGGGTAATTCTAGCGGGCACCACCTCAGCGGTTTATATTGTCGGAGCATTTGTGCAAATGGTGACGGAGGGAGAAATCCATCGGGCTTTGGGTAATCAGCAACGGCAACGGCAAATTGCTAATTTAACGGACCACACAATTATTTGCGGTTTTGGCCGCATGGGTCAGGTTTTGGCCAAGCAATTAAAACAGTCTGGCTTGCCCTTTAGCATCATTGATAATCAACCCAGCCAAGTGGCGATCGCCGAAGAATTAGGTTATCTGGCCCATTGCGGGGATGCCACCAGGGAAGAACAATTGCAAATGTTGGGGGTAATGAGGGCAAAGACCTTGGCCACGGTTTTGCCGGAGGATGCCACCAATGTCTTTATTACCCTGACTGCGAGGGAACTCAACTCCCGCTTGACCATTTTGGCCCGGGGAGAAATTCCCGAAACAGAGAGAAAACTCAGGCTTGCAGGAGCGGATCAGGTGATTTTACCCCTGACGGTGGGGGCAGTTCAGATGGCGGATTTAATCACCCAATCGAACCGGCGGGATTTTCTCAATCGCCCCGATGAACGGGGTTTTTTAAATGACCTGTTGGCCAGCGTGGAAGTACAAATGGATGAACTAATTGTGGCACCGGATTCCCCCGCCATGGGTCGCACCATTATGGAAATGGAAGTTCGCAGTAAGGGAGCCTTTATTGTCATTGCCCTACGCCGAGCGGATGGCAGTACTATTCTCCATCCCCACCCTTCGCAAATCTTGAACGAGAACGACACCATCATTGTCATTGGTCACCGCTCGGAAATTCCCCGCTTTGCTGAACAGTACCAGTTCAAGCGCAAACAACTCAAAGCCCGTTGGCAAGAGGCCGCCCTAACCCCATGACCTCCATCGATACACTCTGGCTGTTGCTCTGTGCTGGCTTAGTATTTTTTATGCAAGCCGGTTTTATGTGTTTGGAGTCGGGGCTAACCCGTTCTAAAAACAGCATTAACGTTGCCATTAAAAATTTTGCTGACTTTGGCATTTCTGTGGCTCTTTTTTGGTCCTTTGGCTTCAGCATTATGTTTGGACTGTCCCAGGGAGGCTGGTGGGGCACAGGTTATAGCTTTGTTGACGTAGGGGGAGAACCCACCCTAGCGGTGTTTTTCCTGTTTCAGGCTATGTTCTGCGGCACCGCTACTACAATTATTTCCGGAGCGGCGGCGGAACGGTTAAAGTTTTCTGCCTACTTATTGGTGGCGGGGCTAGCTTCTGGGCTCATTTATCCCCTCTTTGGAGATTGGGCTTGGAATGGCTTAGCAACAGTGGCAGGCATAGAAACTACAGGGGGCTGGTTAGAAAATTTGGGCTTTCGGGATTTTGCCGGGTCAACGGTGGTGCATAGCGTCGGGGCTTGGATCGGTTTAGCCACTATTCTCGTTGTTGGCCCCCGCCAAGGTCGTTTTCCCAAAACCGGTAAAACCTTAAAAATTCAGGGTTCCAATATGCCCTTTTCCGTTCTAGGCACTTTGATTCTCTGGTTTGGTTGGTTGGGCTTCAATGGTGGCAGTACCTTTGGCTTGACACCGGAGGTGCCGGGCATTATGGTCAACACTGTCCTAGCCGGGGTGGGGGGCATGTTGATGGCGGGGTTGATTAGCCTCCTACAGGACAAAATGATCCAAGTGGAACCCCTGATGAATGGTTCCCTGGCCGGTTTGGTGGCCATTACTGCCAGCGCCAATGTGGTTATGACACCGATCGCCATGGTGATTGGAGCTACGGGGTCGGCGATCGCCTATCTGGTGGGAAAAAAAATGTTGCACTGGGGGGTAGATGATGCGGTGGATGCGGTGGCAGTCCATGGTGGGGCAGGAGTCTGGGGCACTCTCTGTGTGGGATTATTCGGTCAATTGCCGTTGGTGGATACGGGGCTAAATCGTTGGCAACAATGCGGGGTACAACTGCTGGGTATTGGAGTTTGTACGCTGTGGGCCTTTGGGTTGGCTTGGGTATTTTTAACGTTGCTAAATCGGGTGTTTGCCTTGCGGATTTCCCCCGAAGATGAGGAAATTGGGCTTAATGTGTCGGAACATCAAGCCACCACAGAAACTTATGAACTTTTTCAGGTAATGGACCGCCAAGCCAAAACCCATGATTTAAGTTTGCGGGTGCCCGTTAACCCTTTTACCGAAGTGGGGCACATTGCCGGTCGCTACAACCAAGTGATGGATGCCTTTGAAGCCCGGCACCACCGTAGCGTGGAGGATCTAGCCCAAATTTATTACGTCACAGCGGCGATCGCCGCCGCCATTGAAAATAACAGTTTTAAAGCCGACCAGTTGGGTTTGGAGGAAGTGACCAATCGGGCCGATGAACTGGGGGCCTTAGCGAGAACTATTCAACAAATGGCGGAAATGCTCCAGCAACGGGACCAAGAATTAATTGCTGTCAAACAACAATTGGTACTCCAACAGCAAAAACAGCACCATGGCAATGGCGAATCGGTGGATTTATCCCCATAGTTGAGTTGCTACTGCGCCAATTAAACTTCACCGTATAAAGCGGCGATCGCCTGTTGGGGATCTGGTTGTTTGACCAGGGATTCGCCGACTAAAACGGCCCGGGCCCCAGCCTGCTGTAATCTTTGCAAATCAGCCAATTCATAAATGCCGGATTCGCTCACTAAAGTAATGTCCCCTTGGGTTAATTGCTCCCGTCGTTGGGCAAAAAGATCCTCTGTGGTTTGCAGATCAACGGTGAAGGTTTGCAAATTACGGTTATTAACTCCGATTAGTTGCACCCCGTCCAAAGCCAAAACCCGGTCCATTTCCTCCAGGGTATGGACTTCCACCAACGCCGCCATGCCCAAACCTTCAATAATTTTGAGGAAATAACGCAAATCCTTATCGCTGAGGATAGCGGCAATTAACAGCACCGCATCGGCCCCCCGACTCCGGGCTAGATAGATTTGATAGGGGTAAATAATAAATTCCTTGCACAGCAAGGGTAATTGCACCGCTGAGCGTACCAGTTGCAAATTTTCAAAACTACCCTGGAAAAATTTCTCGTCCGTCAACACCGATAAACAGTTAGCCCCTCCCGCTTCATAGGCCTTGGCGATCGCCACTGGGTCAAAATCCGCCCGAATAATGCCCTTACTAGGGGAAGCCTTTTTCACTTCAGCAATTAAGGCCGGTTGCCGGGGACTCTGGCGCAATGCCCCCACAAAATCCAATGGGGGAGTCATGTCCTTGACTAAACTTTGGAGTTTGACCAGGGGGACTAATTCTCGCCGTTGGGCCACTTCCTTTTCCTTATGCCAAACAATTTCCTCCAGAATGTGACGGGGAGCCGCTTCTGGATGCTTAATTTGATACTGAAGAATGTCAACTTTGATGGGGGGGTTAGGAGGCCGGCGGCGAATTTCCATAAATTGACGGTCAATGCAAGGGATATTTTTGCGGCTAAGAGGTGAAATTAGCTCATTCCAATTTTAAATAGTAGGATGGAATCGTTAATTTTGTTGCCCAAGCTCCTCCGGCCAGCCACTCTAACTAGTCTGAATGGATTGTTCAAAAGTGAAAAAATTTCCCCGTGAATCCACTGTGGAGTGATTACGAAAAAGTACTTTTGCGCATTGTACTCACCAGCTTGACAGCCCTGATTGTCTTGTTCTGCCTTTGTCTGGGCTACCATTTGGTGCGCTTTACTCTGTTGGGATTTTGAGCGATATTACTGCCAATGACCAATGGGACTTAGGCATTTGGCTCCAATGCCTAAACACAATCTTACCCAGCCCAACGCCTGGAGTGGTTGAATTAGAATCGCCCCTTTAATTTTCGATGCCACTGCATTTATTCCTATGGTCATAAGCGAGCTTTTACCCAACCTAGATTCCGGCTTAACTACTCTCCGCACCGCCGGCTGGGGCGCAATGGAAATTCTTCAGTCCTACTACAGTGGCCAGAATCAGACCAATTTAAATGCCAACGAAGATAAACAGGATGGCCCCGTAACAGCGGCGGATTTGGCGGCCAATCAATATATTTTGGCTACTTTGCAAGCTACCTTTAACCCGGAAGAATTTGGCTATCTAAGCGAAGAAACCCACCAGGGCAACGAACCATTACCCCAGGATTGGGTTTGGATTATTGACCCCCTCGATGGCACCAGGGACTTCATTGATAAAACCGGGGAATATGCCCTGCATATTGCTTTGACCTATCGCCAGCGGCCGGTGTTGGCCCTAGTGGGCATGCCGGAAGCCCAAAAGCTTTACTATGCCATCCAAGGTCAGGGCTGTTTTCGAGAAACCAAAGCCGGGGCAATAACCCCAGTGAAGGTGAAGCCTAAAACTGAATTAGAATCTTTAACCCTAGTAGTGAGCCGTAGCCATCGGGACCAACGTTTCCAAGATTTGATTGACCGTTTACCCTTTGGCGATCGCCATTATGTGGGCAGTGTGGGCTGTAAAATCGTCACGATTTTGGAGGGACAGAGCGATGTGTACATTTCCCTCTCCGGTAAATCCGCCGCTAAGGATTGGGACTTTGCGGCCCCGGAGTTGATTCTCACCGAAGCGGGGGGAGAGTTTACCTATTTTGACCAGACCCCTGTGTTGTATAACCGGGGCGACGTGCGGCAATGGGGCGGTATCCTGGCTAGCAATGGTTCCCACCATGGAGCTTTGTGTGAGCAAGCCGTGGAAATTTTAGCTGAACTAGATCAAAATAATTAACCTAATGGATCAAACTGAAGCGGCCCAACGCTGGTTGGGCATTGACCCCGGTTTAGCCATTATTGGTTGGGCTATTCTCGACGGTCAGCCGGATCTATCGGCTCACTTGGTGGACTATGGCATTATCGAAACATCTAAAAATCTCAGCACCCCAGAAAGATTGGTGGAAATTGAGCAGGATATCCACGTCCTACTAGAAGAATTTTCCCCCCAGGCGATCGCCATGGAAATGCCTTTTTTTAGTCGGCAAATCAAAGCGGCCGGAGGCGTAATGCAGGCCTTGGGGGTGATAAACCTCGTTATTTACCGGGAAAAGAGCATTCAGCCCGTCTTTTTGCACCAATCCAGTTGGAAATGCCATCTGGGCAACGGTAAAGCCAATAAAGCCGAGGTGGCCGCCATGGTGCAGAATTTTTTTGGTCTAGAAGACCTACCCATCGACGATAGTGTAGATGCCATTGCCATTGCCCTGGCTGGTCTGAACGGAGTCCGCAACGACATTGGTTAAGATGCGGAGGTGGGGATTTCTGGGCAACCATCTGGGGGCGAGAGTTTGCTACAGTAAACACTACAGAAGCCTTGTCAATTATTGTTAAGCAAAACATCGACGCATTATGCCTGGGGATTATTACCAAACGCTTGGAGTGACGCGGGATGCTGATAAAGATGAAATCAAACGAGCCTACCGTCGGTTAGCCCGGAAATATCATCCTGACGTTAATAAAGAACCAGGAGCAGAGGAAAAATTCAAAGAAATTAACCGAGCCTACGAAGTGCTATCGGAGCCAGAAATTCGTCAACGCTACGATCAATTTGGTGAAGCGGGGGTCAGCGGTGGCGGTGCCCAGGGCTTCGATGTGGGCAATATGGGCGATTTTGCCGACATTTTTGAAACCATTTTTGGTGGCTTTGGCGGTGGCATGGGCGGCCAGCAGCGGGGTCGTCGTCGAGCCAATGGTCCCACCAGGGGGGATGATCTACGGCTAGATTTACAGTTAACTTTCCAGGAAGCTATTTTTGGCGGCGAAAAAGAAATTCGCATTCCCCACCTGGAATCCTGTCAGGTCTGTGAGGGCACTGGGGCCAAGCCCGGCACTGGGGTTAAAACCTGTGGCACCTGTAATGGCGCTGGACAAGTCCGTCGGGCCACCCGCACCCCCTTTGGTAGTTTTGCCCAAGTTTCCGCCTGTCCTACCTGTAACGGCAGCGGCGAAGTCATTGAACAGAAATGTGAAGCCTGTAACGGGGTCGGCCGCAAACAGGAAACGAAAAAGCTGAAAATTACCATTCCCGCCGGAGTGGATGATGGTACCCGTTTGCGGGTGGGTAAAGAAGGAGATGCTGGTTTACGGGGTGGTCCCGCAGGGGATCTGTACGTCTTCCTGATGGTGGAAACGGATAAGCATTTTGTCCGGGAAGGGATGAATATTCGTTCCAATTTGGAAGTGAGCTATCTCCAAGCCATCCTTGGTTGTCGTCTGGAAGTGGACACAGTGGACGGTAAAGCAGAATTGACTATCCCCGCCGGCACCCAACCCAACACCGTCTTAACCCTGGAAAATAAAGGGGTGCCCAAATTAGGCAACGCCACCATTCGGGGCGACCATCTAATCACGGTTAAGGTACAAATTCCCACCCGGATTAACTCGGAAGAGCGGGAGCTATTGGAACGATTGGCCACTATCAAAGGAGAAAGCCACGGCAAAGGTGGATTAGAAGGATTTTTAGGGGGATTATTCCATAAATGAGCCTGGATAATGAATCAATCTTGCTAGATCTGCGGGGCACTCCCTGTCCGATTAATTTTGTTCGCACTAAGCTCAAATTGGCCCAGATGGCCCCAGGACAATGCCTGGAAGTCTGGCTAGATGAGGGAGAACCAGTGGAGCAGGTACCCCATAGCTTGGAATTGGAAGGCTATACGGAGCAATCCCTACGAGCACTGGAAGGAGAATCGGCCTATTGTTTAACCATTACCGTTCCGGCGACAGTTCCCTAGGGGACTAGGGGTTAACCAATGACCAAAGCTACGGATGAAGGTACGGTTATTGCCGTTCAAGCTAACTACTATTGGGTGCGGCTACGGAATGTGACGTCTCAACCACTACTCTGCACCCGCCGTACCCGTCTGAAAAAAGTGGGGCAAAAGGTCATGGTGGGGGATCAAGTCCGGGTGGAATTACCTCCTTCTTTGTTGTTGCATGGTCGTAGCAATACTGCACCAGTGCCCATGGTGGCCGAGGGGGATCTAGGGGCGATCGCCAAAGTTTATCCCCGCCGCACTGTGTTGGAGCGGCCACCGGTGGCCAATGCCGAACAAATTTGTTTAGTTTTTGCCCTCACCGATCCTCCCCTGGAAGAATGGCAGTTAAGTCGATTTTTGGTGCAAGCAGAAGCCACGGGACTGGAAATTAGCCTTTGCTTCAATAAACAGGATTTGGTGCAGGAAACCGATGTTAAATTCTGGGGCGATCGCCTGGCGGCCTGGGGTTACGCACCGATCATTATCAGCGTGGAAAATCGCTGGGGCGTGGAAAAATTACAGGAAAAACTAAGGAGCCGCATTAGCTTAATGGCCGGCCCCTCCGGAGTGGGCAAATCCAGTCTGATCAACCTGCTGGTGCCAGGGGTAGAACAACAGGTCAAAAATGTGTCGGGCAAACTGCGAAAAGGGCGCCACACCACTCGCCATGTGGAACTATTTGACCTTCCCCACGGGGGGCTACTAGCCGATACTCCAGGCTTCAACCAACCAGACCTGGCCGTTGAACCGGCCCAACTAATTCATCTTTTTCCCGAAGCCCGACAACAGTTAACAGGGCAGGAATGTTTTTTTAAAGACTGTTTGCACCGGGGAGAACCGGACTGTGCAGTGGGGCAGGATTGGGAAAGGTACGAACATTACCTAACCTTTCTGGAGGAAGTTTTGGCCCAGCAAAACCCGGAAAATTCTAGGGAAACGGACACAGGCTTGAAAACTAAAACCGGCAGTGATGGCCAGGAGTACGATGAACCAAAATTAGAAACTAAAAAATATCGCCGTCATTCCCGTCGTCAGGAGCATCAAGAACTCCAAAGTTTTTGTGAGCAAACGGATTTAGATAATTTACAGGAGGACTGGGAATAGACCGGAACGTTAGACTTAGAACAAACGAAATAACTAAGTTAAAAGTTATAACCAAAACTAATCAGTTAATCATTTTCCCAATATTCACAGGACATCAAGTCACCAATCTGATCCCGCAGTAAATAGTCATTCCTTTCCAATTCACATTCCACACAGACCCATTCCCGGGCAGGAATATACTGACAGAGGACATAAATGGGCTGGTGACGACTTACTGTGCCCTGCTCCACTAACAAGCGAGCCTCATCCTTGAGCATATTAATGTCGTAACCGGAGGAAGGAAGGGGTGTTAAAGTTGCAGTACTCATAAAAGCCACCAAAGTTGAAACTCATACACAACTATAACCTAACCCCAAATACAAACAAAGGGGGGCTTTGCTGTATTATCGATTACAATTCTTTGCACTTCCGTATAAATACTTAATTTTCTAGACTTTGGGCAACTCTAAACTTTTTGTTAAGGTTTTGCCAACGGTGACTGGCTGGTAGTTTTCCCCCTGAATTTGCCTTGCCCCAATCACGATATACTCAATGGCGACGATCAGGACAGAAAACCATTATGGTGGCGGTTGCAGTATTAGCGGCGGGGAAAGGCACCCGCATGAAATCAGATTTACCCAAGGTGCTCCACCAATTGGGGGGCTACAGTTTGGTGGAAAGGGTATTACAAAGTTGCCGTCCCCTGGCCCCGGAAAGACAGATATTGATTGTGGGCTACCAGGCCGCCGCCGTGGAATCTTCTTTGGCCGGGCGATCGGACGTGGAATTTGTTGAGCAAAGGGAACAGTTGGGGACTGGCCACGCTATTCAGCAGTTACTGCCTTGCCTCCAGGATTACCAGGGGGATTTGTTGGTGTTGAATGGGGATGCCCCTCTGCTCCGGTCAGAAACCTTGGAAAATTTGCTTGCTACCCACCAACGCCATGGCAATGCGGCCACCCTGCTCACAGCCCATTTGCCAGATCCGAAGGGTTACGGCCGGGTATTTTGCAACGGGGATAATCGGGTTACGCAAATTGTCGAGGACCGGGATTGTAATGCGGCCCAACGGCAAAACCATCGAGTCAATGGCGGTATTTATTGCTTCCACTGGCCTCGATTAGCGGCCGCTTTGCCTAAATTATCAGCCAACAATGATCAAAAGGAATATTACCTAACGGAAGTAGTGGACTACCTGGACCAGGTGATGGCGGTGGATGTGGACGATTATTTAGAAATTAACGGCATCAATGACCGCAAACAGTTGGCGGCGGCCAATGATATTTTGCAAAATCGCATCAAGGATGACTGGATGGCCCAGGGCATTACTTTGATCAACCCCGATAGCATCACTATTGACGACACAGTAGTACTAGAAGCGGATGTGATCATTGAACCCAACACTCACCTGCGGGGTAAAACTGTGATTGGTCGGGGTAGTCGCATTGGCCCCGGTAGTCTGATCGAGGATAGTATTGTCGGATCTGATGCATCAGTTCTATTTTCCGTGGTTAGCCAAAGTCAGATTGGGGACGGTTGTCGCCTTGGACCCTATAGCCACGTTCGAGGGGAGGCGGATATTCAAGCCAACTGTCGCATTGGCAATTTTGTCGAAGTGAAAAAATCTGTCATTGGTGCCCAATCTAATGTGGCCCATTTAAGTTACCTGGGGGACGCGATGCTGGGACAGCGGGTCAATGTGGGGGCCGGTACCATTACGGCTAATTATGACGGGGTGAGCAAGCATGCAACCGTAATTGGTAGTGGCACTAAAACCGGTGCCAATAGTGTGTTTGTGGCCCCAGTGCAGGTGGGGGAAGGGGTAACGGTGGCGGCGGGGTCGGTGATCAATCGGGATGTGCCCGCAGGATCTTTGGCGATCGCCAGGCCACGGCAACGTATTATTGATAATTGGCAAGTGCCCCCAGCCCCGCAGTCGGGTCAACCTTAAATTGTTATGCTCACCATTGCTTTACCGAAAGGCTCGTTGTTGCGGGATAGTATTGACCGTTTTCAGCAAATTGGCCTAGATTTTTCTGCTTTCCTCGAACCGAAAAACCGTCAGTTACAAATTCTGGACCCCACCCATCGGGCTAAGGCTTTACTGGTGAGGGCCTGGGATGTGCCGGTGTATGTGGAATATGGCCAGGCCCAGTTGGGCATTGTGGGCTACGACATTCTGCGGGAAAAGAAACCAGCGGTGGCCCAGTTGGCGGATTTAAATTTTGGTGGCTGTCGTCTTTCGGTGGCCGTGCCCCAGGCCAGTCCCTATCGGCGATCGGTGGATTTACCGCCCCATGGTCGGGTGGCTTCTAAGTTTGTCCATTGTGCCCTGGAGCATTTCCGACGTTTGGATTTGCCGGTGGAAATTATTCCCCTTTATGGCTCGGTGGAGTTGGGGCCCATTACGGGCATGTCGGAAGCCATTGTGGATTTAGTTTCCACTGGTCGCACTCTCCAAGAGAATGGCTTGATGGAAATCGAAGTTTTGTTCGACAGTAGCGCCCGCCTCATTGCCCATCCCCTCAGTTACCGGGTTAATGGCGATCGCCTGCTGGACTGGGTGGAAAAATTGCGATCGGTGATCTAATCTTCTTGGTTAGGCCAAAGTAAACGCAGGGCCATGATGGTAAACCCCAAGGCGGCCAATGCTTTGAGTAATTTAGTCGGCAAAAATTGAGCTAAACTGCCCCCAGCCAAAACCCCAAGGAAACTGGCTAAAATTAATGCCGTCACGGAACCGAAAAATACGGCCCGGGGAGATTTGGCACTTCCCCCCAAGGCGATCGCCGCCAACTGGCTTTTGTCGCCAATTTCCGCTAGAAAAACGGTGATGAAACTTAGACCAAACAGTTGCCAATCCATAGTGATGTTAAAACGAAAAATGTTAAGGGGAAGTCAAACCCTGCTCGCCGATTAAATAATCCACAAATTGCCTCGCTGTGCGGCCTGATCGCCCATTATGCCTGGTGGCCCATTGTTTAGCCCGGAAATCTAACTCCGTTTCCGATAAATTAATCTGCGCCTGTTTAGCCAAGTGGTGTACTATCATCAAATACGTGTCCTGGTTAGCCGGCGGAAAAGTTAGGGTTAAACCAAAACGGTCACTAAAGGATAATTTTTCCTGCACCGTGTCCCAAGCCTGTACTTCGTCAGCATCCTGGGGCGAAGGGCGATCGCCAAAAAATTCGCGAATTAAATGACGGCGGTTACTGGTGGCATAAATGACCACATTAGCGGGGCGGGCGACCAAATCCCCTTCTAAGACAACCTTTAAACTTTTAAAACGCTCATCCTCCTCTTCAAAGGAGAGGTCATCAACAAAAATGATAAATTTCTGAGGATAGGTACGTAGTTTTCCCACCAATAAAGGCAGGGTAATCAAATCCCGGGGAGATACTTCCACTAGGCGCAAACCCCGATCGCCGTACTGATTAACCAAGGCTTTCACCAAAGAAGATTTACCACTGCCTCGACTGCCATAGAGCAACACATTCAGCGCCGGCAGTCCCTGCAAAAGGCATTGCGTATTTTGACAGAGGATCTTTTGGGGATCATCGTAGCCCACCAAGTCTGCCAATCGAACGCCATCGATTTGGGGTACCCCCTGTAAGTTTTTCCCCCGCCAACGAAAAGCCCGGTAATGGGCCACGGCTCCCACGCCTTTTTGTCGATAATGGGCCACCAGATAAGCCAAATTTTCGCCCCAGTTTTGGCCGCCTTCTGCAGGAAACTCTAGTTGGTTGGGCACTTGCCAAGCCTTTAACGCCACTGGAGTTTGGGAAGCAATGATTACCCACTGCAAAATCTGTTCCGGTGGGCATTGATACACCATTTGGATCAAATTCAGGTCATGGCGAGCCGCATCCTGCAAACTGGTTGGTAATTGGGCCAATTCTTCCCTTTGCACCCGCACACTAAATGGATTCTCATCCTCCAACAGGCGATCGAGTAAAAAGTCCTGCCAACTCTGACCCGCCTCGGCCAAATGGCGAAACCACACCCCATAGGCTTGCAAACAAACCGTAGCTTCCGGCTTTTGATTCGTGCCATTGTGGTGCAAACAGCGCAACAAATCTAAAAAAGCTTCCCCAATGGGATTGTCGAAAATACCTTGATACAGTAACAGGCTGGAAACCTGATGGTACAAAGCTTTGCTGGATGTAGCTAGTAGGGGAGTAGGGTAGGGAACCGTCATCAAATATTGTGCCAAAGTCTAGGGTAAAATTTCCCGGCCCACCGCCTTATAGCGCCCCCAGGCCAAATGGGAACGGGGATCAACGTAATCTCGAATAATTACCCCCGACTGGGAAGCCCGCTCAAAGGCCACCAATAGGGGAATTTCCGTTGTGAACAGAGGTAAATTTTCCGCCTGTAATAATTGCCTTGCTTCGCGACCACTACGGGTACGGGCATCTACCTTGGTTAACAAAATTTTGTAGTTAACCTTGAGGGAGGCCAATTGCTCCGCCGCCTTTAAAGTGGCATCTAAATCCAAATGGTTGGGAGTGGTGGGAATAATCAATAAATCGCTCCCCTCTGCCAAATCCCGAAATTCATCCAACTCTGGCATGGCTCTAGTGTCCACCACAATGTGGGGATACTTACGGATTAATGCGGTGGAGCCCGCTTGGGAAGCAACGTAGAAGGGTAATTTTTCTTCCCTCGCCCAGATTAATGCCGAACGGTTACGGTCCGCATCAATCAGCAATGTTTGATCCTTTTGTTGCAGATAGGCTGCCAGGTGGACAGCGGTGGTGGTTTTCCCAACGCCCCCTTTGAGGGCAGTGATGGCAATAATCATCGGCTAGGGCAAAAGAAAAAGGAGAGCTGTAACACTCTCCCAACTTTAGCTAATTGATGATGTTTTGCTCAATTAGTTTTGTTTTTTAGTCATTTCTTCGAGTGATAACTGTTTTGCAAAACCTTTAGAGAGCATTACCCCGGGGCAGTACTTCCTCAGGGAAGATAAAGTTTTCATGGGGTTGATCTTGGGGAGCCATCCAGGCGCGCATCCCTTCGTTCAACAAAATGTTTTTCGTATAAAACGTTTCAAATTCCGGATCTTCAGCAGCCCGCAGTTCCTGGGAAACGAAGTCATAAGCCCGTAGGTTCAACGCCAAACCGACGATACCCACAGAACTCATCCACAAACCAGTTACGGGAACGAACAACATGAAGAAGTGCAGCCACCGTTTGTTGGAGAAAGCAATACCGAAAATCTGAGACCAGAAACGGTTGGCAGTCACCATGGAGTAGGTTTCTTCCGCTTGGGTAGGTTCAAACGCCCGGAAGGTGTTGGAATCTTCACCGTCTTCAAACAGGGTGTTTTCCACCGTGGCACCGTGGATGGCACACAGTAGGGCACCACCGAGAATACCGGCTACTCCCATCATGTGGAAGGGGTTCAGGGTCCAGTTGTGGAAACCTTGTAGGAACAAAATAAACCGGAAGATTCCCGCTACCCCAAAGCTGGGAGCAAAGAACCAACTCGATTGACCCAAGGGGTACATCAGAAAGACGCTGACAAATACCGCAATGGGACCAGAGAAAGCGATGGCGTTGTAGGGACGAATGCCTACCAGACGGGAAATTTCGAACTGACGCAGCATGAAGCCAATCAATCCAAAGGCACCGTGGAGGGCAACGAAGGGCCACAAACCACCAATTTGGAACCAGCGGGTCAGGTTACCTTGAGCTTCCGGTCCCCACAGGAACAGGAGGGAATGGCCGAAGGCATCGGCGGGGGAAGAGACCGCCACGGTCAAAAAGTTAGCCCCTTCCAGGTAGGAACTGGCTAGACCGTGGGTGTACCAGGAAGTAACGAAGGTGGTGCCGGTTAACCATCCCCCCAGGGCCATGAAGGCGCAGGGGAAGAGTAGCAAACCAGACCAACCGATAAATACGAAACGATCACGCTTTAGCCAATCGTCGAGGACATCAAACCATCCTCTTTCGACTGGGGCGCGTCCGACTGCAATGGTCATGGCGCAAAATCTCCAAAATAATAATTACGAAGGAAAATTTTCTCTCCCGATCGCCGACCCATGGTTTTGCCCGTTGTTGGGACAAAAATGAGAAAGAACCGGGAAATCTTAATTTTTCTTAATGTTATCCATTGTAAAGGAAATTCTGGGAATCTGCCAGTGCGAAAGGGATTGGAGCATAGTTACATGTCAAAGCCAGCCCAGTAACATTCCAGCTAGTAACACAAAGCCAATGATGACGTTTTGTCCAAAAATTTGACCGTATAGTTTCGGTTCCGGCGTGGGGGCACTGAGTTGGATGTATTGGATCACCCAACCCACAATGGCGATCGCCAAGCTGAGCCAATAGAGGGGATTGAGCATTAGAATCATGCCCAAATAAAATAAACAGCCAATGGTGAGGGCGAAAAATATCCCCACCGCTTCCCCGACGTACTGGCCAAAAAACAGGGCACTGGAGTTAACCCCAATGCGGCGGTCATCTTCTCGATCCGCCATGGCGTAAACAGTGTCAAAACCGAGGGTCCAAAACACGGTGGCCCCCCACAGCACCCAGGTGGCATCGGTCAAATCCCCCGTGACTGCACTCCAACTAATTAGCACAGCAAAACCCCAAGCAATTGACAGTACTAACTGGGGTACAGGGAAAACCCTTTTCGCACCAGGGTAAGCAACAATGACCGGCACCGCCGCCACACAAAGCCAGAAACTGAGGGGAGTGAGGTAAAAGGCTAGCCCCGCCGCACACAGTAGGGCTACTAACGCCACTCCAATGCCCACTTGCACCGAGAGAGCCCGGGCCGCCAGAGGCCGTTGCTTAGTGCGCTCTACCTGGGGATCAATATCCCGGTCCCATAGGTCATTGACCACACAGCCTAAACCACTGGTGGCCAAAGTTCCCAAAGCAATGGTGCCTAGTAGGGGTAGGGGTGGTAGACCTTGGGCCGCTAAACACACTGCCCACAGCGCCGGAATCATTAAAATCAGTCGGCCGGCGGGTTTATGCCAGCGCAACAGGTAAATGATTGTTAACCAGAGGGGCGGGGAAGATGGGGTTTGGGCAACCATAGAAAAATTAAAGGACTACTAGGGGGAAGGGGGGCGGTCACTGCTCCAGGCCCACCAACCCTGACCACATTCACACTGGTAAAATTCCTGCCATTTGCGCCGTCGATCATCCCCCAACACTGGCGATCGCCGATTGATCCAAGCCCGGAGGGCCTGACGGGGGCCAGCTTGGCATTGGGGACAACAAAAACCCCTGGCATGAACAGTATCCTCAACCCAAGGGGGAGGAGTGGGGTCAAAGACTTCCATGGGGTTCTGGCATGGGTAAGGGATGGAAAAATTCGGCTAGCAATGGCGATCGCCGTAGTTTACCAATGGGGTGAATGGGGCCGATGATTAGAACTCTTCGGGGTAATTATTCATGGTGGCTTCGGCGTTGTCCCGCTTAGAGCCGAGTAAATCCAAATTATTGACCCGGATCACTGGCTTGGAACGAGGAGTACCGGAGTTCCGGTCTTCCCAATGGTCAAACTTTAACGATCCTTGGATACCAATCAAACTGCCTTTTTTGACGTAGTTACCGGCTATTTCAGCAGTTTTACCCCAAATTTCCAGGTCAAACCAATCGGGGGGTTCATCCTTTTTGCTTGTGCGTCGATTCACCGCCAGGGTGAAGTTACAAACTACATTACCGGACTCAAAATATTTAACTTCAGGGTCACGGCCGGCCCTTCCCACCAAATGGATGCTGTTCACTGACATAAAAATCTTTCCTTGGGATCTTGAAGATTTTCCGATACGCTATTAGCGGTTAGCCTCAGTTTAAAGTCAAACCTCCATCTTCGTCATCTCAATTTAATTTATGACTTCCCCCTCTCCCCTGGTCGGCATCATCATGGGAAGCGATTCCGATCTCCCCACCATGGCAGCGGCGATCGCCGTCTGTGAAGAATTTGCCGTACCAACGGAGGTGGCCATTATCTCTGCCCATCGCACCCCGGAAAGAATGGTGGAGTATGCCCAAACTGCCCACCAGCGGGGCTTGCGGATAATTATTGCCGGGGCTGGGGGAGCGGCCCATTTACCGGGCATGGTGGCGGCCCTGACCCCTTTACCAGTCATCGGTGTGCCGGTGCAGACTAAAACCTTACAGGGAGTGGATTCCCTCTATTCCATTGTGCAAATGCCGGGGGGAATACCTGTAGCTACCGTGGCGATCGGTAATGCCAAAAATGCGGGGTTATTGGCGGTGCAAATACTGGCTAGCCATAATCCCGTGCTGTTGGAAAAAGTACAGCAATATCGCCAAAGTCTAGAAACCATGGTTTTGGACAAACAAGCGGAGTTGGAGCGACTGGGCTACAGGGCCTATCTGGACCAGCAAAATCAGTGATTTCTGACATCACTGCCATCCCCCCAAGACCATTAACCGAGTATGGCAAAATGGGGCTTAATTCGATCGATGTTAATTCGACCACCACATTGGACAATCGGGGATAACGGCTATGGGCATTAAGGCGTTGGCGGGCAGGGATCTATTGGCGATCGCCGATTTGACCATCGAAGAGATGAAATCACTCTTGCAGTTGGCGGCGGATCTTAAATCCGGTGTGCTCAAGCCCCACTGTCGGAAAATTCTCGGTTTACTGTTTTACAAAGCCTCCACCCGTACCAGGGTTTCCTTCACCGCGGCCATGTATCAACTGGGAGGGCAGGTATTGGATTTAAACCCCAGCGTGACCCAAGTGGGTCGGGGAGAGCCGATTCAGGATACCGCTAGGGTATTAGACCGCTACATTGATATCCTGGCGGTGCGGACTTTCAAACAGACAGATCTGCAAACCTTTGCTGACCATGCCAAAATGCCCATCATCAATGCCCTGAGCGACTTGGAGCATCCCTGCCAAATTTTGGCCGATTTACAAACCATCAAGGAATGTTTCGGCAAATTGGAAGGCTTAACGGTGACTTATCTAGGGGACGGCAACAATGTCGCCCATTCCCTCATTCTCGGTGGGGTAATGATGGGCATGACGGTGCGGGTGGCTACCCCGAAGAACTATGAACCCTTGGCAGAAATTGTTCAACAAGCCCAACAAATTGCGGCTCCAGGGGGAAAAGTGGAACTAACCGACGATCCCAAAGCCGCCGCCCAGGGAAGTCATATCCTCTACACCGATGTGTGGGCCAGCATGGGCCAGGAAGATTTAGCCGACAGTCGCATTCCCATTTTCCAGCCCTACCAGATTAACCAAGAACTCCTTGCCTTGGCCGATCCCGAAGCCATTGTGCTCCACTGTCTGCCGGCTCACCGGGGGGAAGAAATTACTGACGCTGTTATGGAAGGCCCGCAATCCCGACTGTGGGACCAAGCGGAAAATCGCATGCACGCCCAAAAAGCCCTCATGGTGGCCCTTTTGGGTTTAGTTTAATGCCGCTCAATTCAGAAGAAAATTAATGAAAACTAGTCATTTTCTCAGTTTAATTCGCCAGGAAAAACGGCAATTTGCGGTGATTGGCCTGGGTCGGTTTGGTCGGGCAGTGTGCGAAACTCTCCATGTCAATGGCTATGAGGTGTTGGGCATTGACCAAGATCCCAAACTGGTGGCGGAAGTGTTGGCGGATCGGGTGGTGGGTAACGCCATTAGTCTCGATTCCACCGATGATACGGCCCTACGGGAGGCTGGCATTTTTGAGATTGAAACGGTGATTGTGGCGATTGGTAATTACCTCAAAGAAAGTATCATTACCTGTCTTAACCTCAAGGAAGGGGGCGTAAAATCGGTTGTAGCTAAGGTTTCTTCCGACACCCACGAAAAAATCCTCAAGCGCCTGGGGGTTGATTTAATTATTTTTCCCGAGCACAAAGCCGGCCAAGATTTAGCCTATACTCTCACCACCCCGGCGATCGTTGACCGGTTTAAGTTAGATCCCAACAACAGCATTGTAGAAATTCTCGTCCCCGAAGAATTTTGTGATAAAACCTTGGCCGAACTGCAACTGCGCAAAAACCATGGCGTCAGTGTTCTGGCAGTGGGCCATGAAGAAAAATTTAAAATTAACCCCCCTCCTCAGGAACGATTACACCGGGGGATGATTCTAGTCCTCCTAGGTTCTAACGAAGACATCGGCCGCCTAGTTTAGTTTTTAGGTATTGCTTTTGCGATGACAAATTTCTTTCAACTGAGAATAAATAAAAAATTAAATTAGAAACTCATGAAATCTATAGATGCCTATGCAATTTTCTATTTTCGAGTTAGAAGAATTGGAAAAATCTCGCCGATATTAGTAGATTTTTAGTAATAAGACTTAGCGAGAAATCATCATTTTACTGGTGAACTTTCAGTTATTTAATCGCAGCTTTGAAGATTTTATTTTTTCTTGGCTATAACTTCAATCAATGGGAGGATAACATTTTTTTTGTTACTAACGTAAAAATGGTAGCAAGAGCTATTTTGCTGCAATTAATTCTTTTGTTATTTTCAAATAACTTAATACATGCACAGGAAATAGATCTTGAAGAAAATAACTCTTCAGATCAAGATATTCCAGTGACTGTAAGCAATCTACCTATTAATCAACATTCAAAACCGGTGTTAATCCAGGAAAATACTCTAATCGATCCGAGCAATTTAGAATATGAAGAAAAAATCATTCATCTTGAAACTAATTTTGAATTAAGCTCCAATTCATCCCTAACATTAAGCTCTTTCATTTCACCTATATTAATAAAAGAAGATTATCTTGTTGTATCAAATGAAAGCCCTCACTCAAATCTAGAACTAAGTCTTGCTTCACAAGGTTATCAGCAGACGAATGAGCAGAATATTCTCCATGACTTGGATCATAATGAAACAATCATTGACTCTCCTGTAAACTGGTGGAATTTAACTGACAAATATTTAGCTCTTTCTCCTTTTTCTTGGCATATAGACTACACAGAACCGGATGTTAATAATTTTCCTATGGGGGCTGGAGCTGCCTACGATTTTGAAATTATCAATCCTAATTATGGTTTTTTCAATCACCTAGTCCAAGATTCCATCGTTAGTTTAGAGTTTAATATTTTTAGAGATTCTGATTTTGGCTATCCAGCGGGCTACGTTGGTCTTAGTTTAAGAAGAAATATTTTTGCCAGTCCCATTCAGGTGGGCTCTGCCATTGGATTGCTCCATACAACCCAACTCCAAGAATTATCGGGCAGTCCGGTGCTTCCTTTTATGTTGCCCTTCCTACAAACTGACTTTGATATTCCAGTCAATTTACGAATAGTTTATATTCCATCTTTTGCGGACTACAATAGCCAACAAGTTTTCTTTACTTTAATGATCAAAGTTAATTAATATTAAACCTGTAGTTCCGATAAAACTATGGGAGTATTTTACTCTATCGAAACTCTCCCTCTTGGGCAAGCCGAGTGGAATGGGGAAATTTCATCTGATTATTAGACCCCAGTACGATAATGGCAACCCACAGTGAAAACCAATAGTGATAACTAAACGATCGCCGATCGCCGTTTAGCCATCGAACAGACTTGATAGTCGAGTTTAGAAAGCCCTTGACGAGGATTGAACTCGTGACCTCACCCTTACCAAGGGTGTGCTCTACCACTGAGCTACAAGGGCAAAAGGGATGGGCCGAGCTGGATTTGAACCAGCGTAGGCATAGCCAGCGGATTTACAGTCCGCCCCCATTAACCACTCGGGCATCGACCCATTGCTTTCACGATTAGCCATCATAACACCTTATTGTTGATGGTCAAAATATTTTTTTCTGGGTTGGTCAGATTTTTGTCTGGTTTGCTGGGAATCGCTTCCTGTGTCGGGATTGGTTACCCTAGGATTGGCTCGGTGCCGTGGTTTAATAGTGGCACCCACTGTCCCTCTCTCTCTAGTTCTTTGGGGTTTATGAACAAACGCCGCATTATTGAAGTTCTCCGCCACGGTCAGGCCGATGACCAAGTAATGGTTCAGGGATGGTTACGCACTAAACGAACCCTCAAGGATTTTAGTTTTGTAGAAGTTAATGATGGCTCTAGTTTGGCTAACCTCCAAGTGGTGCTGGATGGAAGTTTAGCGGATTACGATCGCCTATTATCCCAATTACAGACAGGGGCAGCGCTGGTGGTGGAGGGAAAATTGGCCCCTTCGCCGGGAAAAGGACAACGGGTGGAGTTAAAAGCAACCAAACTCGAATTGTTGGGGGGAGCAGACCCTGGCAGTTATCCCCTCCAGAAAAAACGTCACAGCTTTGAATTTTTGCGGACCATTGGCCACCTGCGCCCCCGCACCAATACCATCGGTGCAGTTATGAGGGTGCGTAACGCTTGTGCCACCGCCATTCACCAATTTTTCCAGGAAAGGGGTTTCCTCTGGGTCCACACCCCGATCATTACCGCCAGTGATTGTGAAGGGGCAGGGGATTTGTTCAAGGTCACCACATTGGATTTACAAAGGGTGCCCAAAAATGGCGAGGGCATTGATTACAGTCAGGACTTTTTTGGTAAACAGGCCTATCTAACGGTGAGTGGCCAACTGGAAGCGGAGGTGATGGCCCTAGCGTTTCAGAATGTTTACACTTTTGGTCCCACTTTTCGGGCGGAAAATTCCAATACGTCCCGGCACCTGGCGGAATTTTGGATGGTGGAACCAGAAATGGCCTTTTGTGACCTAGAAGGCGATCGCCAATGGGCAGAGGAATTTCTGAAGTACATTTTTAAATTTGTGCTGGAAAAATGCCCAGAGGATATGGAATTCTTTGACCAACGCATTGACAATACAGTGTTAGCCACCGCGGACAATATTATTAATAATGAATTTGCTTGGTTGACCTACAGCGAAGCAATTAAATTACTGGAAAAGGCGGATCAAAAGTTTGAATATCCCGTTGCCTGGGGAGTAGATTTACAGTCGGAACATGAGCGCTATTTAGCAGAAACCGTGTTCAAAAGACCAACTATTGTGACGGATTATCCTAAAGATATTAAAGCTTTCTATATGCGCTTAAATGATGATGGCAAAACCGTCGCTGCTATGGACATTTTAGCCCCCAAAATTGGTGAAATTATCGGCGGTTCCCAACGGGAAGAACGACTAGATATATTAACTCAACGAATGCAGGAACAAGGGGTCCCAGAAGAAGATCTATGGTGGTATCTTGACCTACGTCGTTATGGTTCTGTACCCCATGCAGGATTTGGTCTGGGCTTTGAGCGCATTGTCCAGTTCATGACCGGCATGGCTAATATTCGGGATGTGATTCCTTTTCCCCGCACTCCCATGAATGCAGAATTTTAAAGATTTGAGGAATTTTAGTCATTGAAAAGCTTGAAAATCTGTGATGTTCTTGTCTAAAACCTTGACCAGCTTGGGGCAGTGGCCCCATTCTTTGCCTCGCATTTCCCTCATGGACCGCTATGTGGCCAGGCAACTGATTCCCCCATTTTTATTTAGCGTCGGGGTGGTGGCCAGTTTAGGGCTGGCGATCGGTAATTTGTCCGATTTAGGCAACAAAATTGTTGAAAAGAATCTCCCAGTGGCCAAGGCGGCAGAAGTACTACTGCTTAAAGTTCCGGAGTTCCTCGCTTACTCTTTACCTGTGGCGGTGATGCTAGCTACGATGATGACCTTTGGTCGCCTTAGTGGAGATTGTGAAATCATTGCCATTCGTAGTTGTGGCGTAAGTTTGTACCGTCTGATCCTGCCGGCGGTGGTATTGAGTCTGCTGGTAACGGGCTGGGCCTTTGTGTTGACTGAATGGGTAGTGCCGGTGGCTAACTATCGAGCTACCAGTATCCTCATTGAATCCATCGATGAGGAGCATCCTTTTTGGCAAAATCGGGATGTTTTTTACCCTGAATTTGAAGAAATTAAGCTCGATAATGGTCAAACGGCACGGCGGTTAAAAAGTTTAGTTTATGCAGAAAAATTTGACGGCAAAGAAATGCAAAACTTAACAGTATTGCAATGGACAGAAAACCATCTTAAACATATTGTGCTTTCCGATAATGCCACTTGGAATAATGACAATAAACGCTGGGATTTCTTCCATGGTACTGTGTATCGCTTGACGGAAACCGAGGATTATCAAGAGGCGGTTCCCTTCACCAATAAACAGATTGCTTTACCCCAATCGGCCTTTGATTTTGCTCGCCAGGGACGAGATCCCTACGAAATGACCATTGCCGAAGCCCAGGACTATATCAAAATTTTGAAGTTAATTGGCGATGAAAAGAAAACTCAATTTTTTCAGGTTAGGACGGAACAAAAATTAGCTTTTCCCTTTGTTTGCATTGTATTTGCGGTGGTGGGTTCGGCGATCGGAGCTAGGCCCCAAAGGATAAGTCGGGCCACGGGCTTTGGTTTAACCATTGTGATTATTTTTGCCTACTACATACTGGGATTTTTCAGTGGTAGCTTAGGCATTGTTGGGTTAATTTCTCCCACTTTGGCTGCCTGGCTGCCGAATTTTGTCGGTTTGGGAGTGGGAATTTGGCTGTTATATGAGTTTAACCAGGGTTGAAGTTTACTCTAAAAATCTTCTAAGCCAGTAGTTTTGAGGGGGATTGAGTTGAATTTTCAGGGCTTTCTGGTGTCTAATAGGAACAGTTAAGGGAATAAAAAGAAAGGTCAAGACTTGGTTTGCCAACACATTTTTAAATACCTGTTAAATACCTTGGGCAGCACTTCGCAATTGTTCAATTTCCTCTGGGTTTAACTGCCACCCCAAGGCTCCGGCATTCTGTTGAGCTTGGGAAGCATTTTTTGCCCCCGGAATGGGAATAACATTTCCTTGGGCTATGAGCCAATTGAGGGCAATTTGGGCAGGGGTTTTGTCATGTTTATCTGCCAGGGTATCCAAGAGGGTAAGTAAGGGAGCTAATTTTCGCAATCCTTTGGTACTAAAACGGGGGTCAAGACGGCGGGCACCCTGGAGACTGGGAGAATTTTCGGGGCGATATTTGCCGGTGAGTAGCCCCTGAGCTAGGGGACTATAGGCCAAAATAGTGACGTTGAGCTGGCGGGCCTGGGTCAAAATACCGTTGCTTTCAATCTCCCGGTTGAGCAAAGAATAGGGAACTTGATTGCTAGCGAGGGGAATGCCTTGGGCTGCTAAACATTCGTGGGCGATCGCCATTTGCTGGGCGGAATAGTTACTAACTCCTACGGCCTGGATACGACCCTTTTTGACCTCGGCGGCCAACACGGCCATGAAATCCGGTGTTTTGAGCCAAAATTCTAGGGGCCAATGGATTTGATACAAACAAATGGTGTCCATTTGCAAACGTTCCAGACTGGCAGTTAAAGCTTTAGTGATGTCAGAACGCTGCCAACGCCATGGCAAGGGAAAGTATTTAGTCGCAATTTCCACTTTTTGGGTTTTTTCTCGGCAAAAACGGCCAATGAGGCGCTCTGATTCCCCAAAACCATAAATTTCAGCAGTGTCAATTAAGGTAACTCCGGCCTCCAGGGAAGCATGAAAAGCCCCCTCTACTTCTTGCGGGCCAAAGTCCTTACCGTAGGCCCAAAACAGGGTGTCTCCCCAGGACCAAGTACCCAAACCCAGGGGAGCAATGGAGGGGCCGTTGGGGCCAAGGCGAATAGTTTCCATGGGGGGGTTGAAAGAAATCTAGAACTAGCTCGCAAAACTGAGCCATATTTTCCCCGATGATAAACCAGTATTTCTGGAAAAGCTTGCCCACAGAGGGGAGAGGATGGGGAAATGGGAGAATGATTTTAATTGTTTAATTGATCGTTCGAAAACAGCGGAACCAATCACAAGGGCAAATGACCATGGCTAACTGGGAAAACTTTCTCAAAAATTTAGGGGAATGGCAGGGCAGTTTTACCCGCTTATCTCCCCAAGGAGAAATATTGAGCAATACTCCTTCCATACTCACCCTGGAAGGATTGGATGATGACAAGTTAGTCAAGTTTCGCCTGCGGCGCTACGATAATCCCGATTACCAAGACCCTCCCACTCAGGACTATAGCCAGGATTACCGTTCCCTAGGGCGACAAATCATTTTCTTTGGCACCGGTGCTTTTTCCAAAGGGCCATGGCAGTTGGCTCCCTTCAGTGAGTTTGGGGCGGAATTTGGCTTTGTGGATGGCGATCGCCGTATGAGATTCGTGCAATTGTATGACAAAGGATTAAGCTTAGCTAGCCTGACGTTTATCCGAGAATTTCGCCGGGGGAGTGATGCCCAGGAAAGACCAGCATTAAAGGTGGAGCAACTATTGGGCACTTGGCAATGCCAGGTTTATACTGGCTACCCCGACTGGCGAGAACCGGAACTGAGCACTATGGAAATTAGCCTGAGTCAAACGGGGGATTCCGTGGAACAACGGGTGACTGTGCAAGGACAAACTTCAGTGATGCAAGGGAAAGTGATGGGCGATCAGATTCATTTTCTTGGCCCCAACCCCAGCAAGGTTTTACTACTACCAGACGGCGCTTCTTCTTGCACCCCCGATCGCCTGCAATTGGGACAACCCTTTTCGGGGGAAGTGGGCTGGTTGGTGCGCCCCAACGAACGACAAAGGCTGATCCGTTACTATGACAATAGGGGGGCTTGGACCCATTCCGCTTTTGTTGTTGAGCATCGTCAGTAGGTGCCGGTTTCCTTTCACCAGCCGCTATGAAAAATCGCTTTGTTGCCCTAATTTTTGCCCTTTTGTTTGGCAGTTTTGGACTACATAAATTTTATCTAGGCCATATATTTGCGGGCATAGCCTATCTCATCTTTTCTTGGACAGGTATTCCCACAATATTGGGGTTTATTGATGTGATTATCCTTGGCACCATGGATGAGAGAAAGTTCAATGCCATCTACAACCACAAACATTACCTAGCCTCCCCTCCTACTCCGATAGTTACGCCCCCGCCAGTTAACACCACAGAACGGCTGGATGTGCTGATTATTAAAACCTGTGCCGCCAAGGCGATCGGCGCGACAGTCAGTGAATGTATTGTGGCCACTGGCGAAGATCCCCAAAAGGTGAAAGAAACCATTGATGTTCTTTGTCGTAAGGGGTTCCTATTGCCGGATAACCGGGAAGGGGACTATGCAGTGGTGTACCGACCAATTTAGCCAGTGTGGGCTAGAAGTCCAGATTATCCCAACTCTTTGTTACGAAATTCTTCTATCCCGTGGGGAATGGTTTTAATCATCTGATCCCGGAGAATTTGGCCGTCCTGGAAAGAAATGATTCGTTCTCCATGGCTAGCCACATCAGCTTCGTGGGTGACCACCACAATGGTAATGCCCGTGCTATGGAGCTGTTCAAAAATGGCTAACACTTCCTCGGTGGTGTGGGAATCCAATGCTCCAGTGGGTTCGTCGGCCAGCAGCAACAGCGGCTCGTTGACAATGGCCCTGGCGATCGCCACCCGTTGTTGCTGTCCCCCGGACAATTGATTGGGACGGTTATGTAACCGTTGACTCAGACCAACTCTAACCAAGGCGGCAATGGCCTTTTCCTTCCTGGTTTCCGCTGGTATGCCCGCATAGATCATTGGCAACATGACATTTTCCAGGGCGCTCATCTGGGGCAACAGGTAAAATTGCTGAAAAACAAAGCCAATTTTGCGGTTACGAATTTTGGCCAACTGATCGGCACTCAAACCGGATACATCTTCCCCGTCAAGAAAATAGTGCCCCAGGGTAGGACGGTCTAGGCAACCAATAATATTCATCATGGTGGATTTCCCCGATCCGGAAGCCCCCATAATGGCGCAGTAACTCCCCCGTTCGATCGCCAAACTAACATCGGCCAAGGCCCTGACCTCCGTTGGCCCTGCCCCATAAATTTTTGATACTCCCTCTAGGCGTAGTAGTGCATCACTAGGGTGGGAATCCTGGCGATCGCCTTTGCTGTCCGGGGAGTAAATCACTAACGAGTTTGAATCAAGCATGGGAGCTATCTAGAGCGAACGGCAAACAACAAGAATATTAGTTGTGTTTATCATCATAACGACTTTGATGTTCTAGAATTTTCCTGGGGGACTGCCCAGTAACAGGAACAATAGCCTATCAATAACTAGCTAATAATTATAGTTTTTGCTCACTTCCCCTAGCTGATCTCGACTAATTCTGACTTTTGCCTGGAGAAACCACCATGCGCTGCCCTTGGCTATTAATTCTTAGTTTTTTTTTCTTTCCTGCCCTGCCTATAGCCAAGAACAGGTAGAAATTATTGATAGCGCCGTCGGAGAGTTGGAAGCGGGGGATTTAAGTGCGGACAATGGAGTAATTTTTGACCTTTATCCCCTCAAATTAACGGCGGATCAGCCCGTCTTAATTTACCTAGAAAGCCAAGATTTTGATCCTTATTTAATCTTGATGGATGGGGAAGGTAATAAGTTGGCAGAAAATGATGATTTATATGACACTAATGCGGGGATTTTAATCAATCAAATCGATCCCCAAGGGTATGGGGTAGTGGTTACTAGTAATAAATCAGGGGTAACGGGAAAATATAAACTGCAAATTATTCTGCCCGATGCTAACCAACTAGTCGAAATCCAAGGGCATCAATCCTTAATTAAAGCCCAGGCCATGATGGATGAAGGTTCAAAGGAATCCTTACTCCAGGCCATCGAATTATTTACCCAAGGTTTGGAATTTTATCGGCAAATAGGCATTGTTAATCGGGAAACAGTATTTGCTCTCAATCGTTTAGGCACCATCTATTCTGACTTTGGCGAAAAATCCCAAGCTCTGGCCTATTATGAACAAGCGATTCCCTTGGCCCAACAGTTGCAAGATAAGGCCCTAGAGGGAGCTACCCTAAATAATATTGGTAGTATTTATAATGCCTTAGCAGATCGAAAAAAAGCCATTGATTTTTATCAACAGGCTCTGGTTTTAATCCGTCAAGCTGGCGACAAAACCGAAGAAATGACCACCATTAATAACTTGGGAGTAGCCTACGATAACTTAGGAGAAAGTGAAAAAGCTTTGCAATATTACGCTGAAGCCCTAGCCTTAGGAAAAAGCCTCAATGATTTAGAAACCATCGGCACTAGCCTCAGCAATATTGGCTTGGCTTATAACAACTTAGGAGAAAGGGAGAAGGCACTGGAATATTACCAAGAAGCCCTAACCATGTCCCGTTCAGTGGGCGATCGCCAGGGGGAAGCAGTGCGTTTAAATAACATTGCTTTGGTGTACGATGGCTTTGGCGAAAAGGATAAGGCTCTGCAATATTACATCGAATCTTTAATCATTGCGGAGGCGGTGGGGGACCAATCCCTCCAAGGTTCAGTCATTAGTAACATCGCCTTAGTTTTAGATGGATTGGGGCAAAAAGCCCAGGCCCTAGAATATTATCAACAGGCTTTGGAGTTAGCCCGATTGGTAGGTGATCGCTCTGGGGAAGGGATACGACTAAATAATATTGCATTGCTCTATGATAGTGTTGGTGAAAAAGATGAAGCTTTAACCTACTACAAAGAAGCCCTAAAAATATCCCAAGAAACTGGCGATCGCCTGGTGGAAGGAGCAATTTTGAGCAATATTGGTTACGTGTATGACGGCTTGGGTGAACTTAATCAAGCCATGGACTATTATCAACAAGCGTTAGTCCTACGTCGGGAAATTAAAGACCGGGATGGGGAAGCTTTAACCTTAAATAATATTGGGACAATTTACTATGCCCGTGAGGATTATGACCAGGCATTAAATTACTACGAACAGGCTTTGTCCCTCAGTCGAGCAGTTAAAAATGTGGGGCTAGAAGCAACCATTCTCAGCAATATTGGTTACGTCGAATTTGATCAAAGAAAATATGACAAATCTACCTTATTTTTAACCCAAGCTATCGATTTATTTGAATCAATTAACAGCGAAGATTTAAGTGATGAACTAAAAGTTTCCTACTTTGATACCTATCTGTACAATTATTTTCGTTTACAGGAAAGTTTAATTGCCCAAAATGAACCCGCTGTAGCTTTGGAAGTTGCTGAACGGGGCCGGGCCAGGGCCTTAGTAGAACTGCTCAATAAACGTTTTGCCCGAGATGCTAATTTTATCCCCACCGAAAAACCCACCATTGCCGCCCTGAAAAAAATTGCTGGCGATCGCCAAAGTACCCTGGTCACCTACGCTCTGATTCCCACCAAGGATCTCGCTTCCCCAATCAAGCTGTACATCTATGTCATTGCCCCCAACGGCACCATGGAATTCCGCCAGATGGACTTCAACCAAGATTTGCAAGACGTGGATTTTGTGCAGTTACTCCAAACCACTAGACAATCCGTCACCAGGCGATCGCCTTCTGATATCATTGCCCGCCGCACCGCCCAGGAAGCCAGCGCCTCCCTACAACAACTTCACCAAATTCTGATCGACCCCATTGCCGACCTGTTACCCAACAATGCCGATGCCCCTATTATTTTTATTCCTCAGGGAGCCTTATTTGGCATTCCCTTTCCCGCTCTCCAGGACAGTAATGGTCAGTATTTAATTGAGAAACACACCATCCTCACGGCCCCTTCCATCCAGGTACTAGCCCAAACGGCCCAACAAAAACAACGGCTCAAACAGCAGGCATTAAATCTGACCCCGGCCCTAGTGGTGGGCAATCCCTACCCCTATCCCGATAACCTCGATAATTTAACCAATGCCGCTAATGAAGCAAAACAAATTGGTCAACTGTTGGGGGTGCAACCCCTAATCGGTAAACAAGCTAGGGAAGCAGCGGTCTTGGCCCAAATGCCCCGGGCTGAAGTGTTGCATTTTGCCACCCATGCCAGCTTTGACGAGCAAAACGGTTTGGAAAGCGCCATTTACCTGACGGCGGAACCGGACCAAAGCAAAGAAGATTTACTGAGCACCCCGGGGCGCATCACAGCGGCGGAGATTTTTGACCATTTTGAAACTAACCCCCTCCATGCGGACATTGCCATCCTTAGTGCCTGTGACACAGGCCAGGGAGAAATCACCGGCGATGGGGTAATCGGCCTTTCCCGTTCCCTAATTGCGGCGGGGGTACCAAGTATTTTGGTTAGCCTCTGGAGTGTGGATGATGCTTCCACAGAAAAACTGATGACCGAGTTTTACCAAAAATGGCAACAGCAGGGATTAGGCAAAGCCGCTGCCCTCCGCCAAGCCATGCTCCAACTCAAGGAAGAGTATCCGGAGCCCTATTATTGGGGCGCTTTTACCCTAATCGGGGAAGCAGAGTAATTATTCTTTTTCCCTGGGCCTGGGGAAATTAATCCATTGTCAAAGCCACTTTTAAGGAAAATTTGACCGGTTAAATTTCCATCTGGAGATATTTAGCCACCGTTTGTACGTCCTTATCCCCGCGGCCGGAGCAGTTGATCACAATCCGCTCGCCATTTTTCAGTTGCGGGCAGAGAGTCTCTAGGTAGGCAAAGGCATGGGCAGTTTCCAGAGCAGGAATAATTCCTTCCAATTGCGATAATCTCTGCAAAGCGGTGATCGCCTCTTGGTCGGTGACACTGTAATATTCTGCCCGTCCCGCATCCTTGAGATAGCTATGTTCTGGGCCCACACCGGGATAATCTAAACCAGCACTAATGGAATGGGCTTCCGTTACTTGACCCTCCTTATCCTGGAGTAAATAACTCATGGCCCCATGTAACACCCCCGGTTTACCCATGGTTAAAGTGGCCGCATGCTTACCGGAGACAATGCTTTCCCCTGCCGCTTCGATACCAATTAACCGCACTGCTGGCTCATCAATGAAATCGTAGAACAGCCCCATGGCGTTGGAGCCGCCCCCCACACAAGCCAGCAAGATATCCGGCAGACCGCCCCATTTTTTCAATGCCTGTTGGCGAGTTTCCTGGCCAATGACCCGGTGGAAGTCCCGCACCATCATGGGGTAAGGATGGGGTCCGGCCACAGAGCCAAGAATGTAATGGGTAGTTTCCACATTGGTGACCCAATCCCGGATTGCTTCAGAGGTAGCATCCTTGAGGGTTCCAGTGCCCGCTGTGACTGGTTGCACCCTGGCCCCCAGCAAATTCATGCGAAAGACATTCAGCTTTTGCCGCTCCATATCCTGCACCCCCATGTAGATGATGCATTCCAAGCCAAAGCGAGCACACACCGTAGCCGTTGCCACCCCGTGTTGACCAGCACCAGTTTCGGCAATGATCCGCTTTTTCCCCATGCGTTTGGCAAGGAGAACCTGGCCCAGGGCGTTATTAATTTTGTGGGCCCCCGTATGGTTTAAATCTTCTCGTTTGAGGTAAATCAAAGGATAGGTTCCGTCGGGACGGGCGTAATGGGCGCTTAATCTTTCCGCAAAATATAGGGGAGAGGAACGGCCCACATAGTCTTTTAATAACCCCGCTAACTCTTCCTGAAAGGAACTCTCCGCCCGGTAGCGATAGTAAGCTTCCTCCAACTCCGTCAGAGCCGGCATTAAAGTTTCAGGCACATATTTGCCGCCATAATTGCCAAAACGACCCAGGGCGTCGGGATACTGATGACTAGGGGCAGAAAGAGGGGAAGTAATGTTCACGGACAGTCAGGAAGGGAATTGGGAAAGTTTTATGGTCGGGTCAATTTGTAACAGCTATTGGGGAGCTAATACAGCGGTTAAATAGGGTCACTGGCGGAAGGACGACGGTTAATTACCTGGTCAATCAAGCCATATTCCTTCGATTCCTCAGCGGACATAAAGAAATCCCGTTCCGTATCGGCGGTAATTTCCTCTAGGGATTTGCCAGTGTGGTTGGCCAAATGTTGGTTAAGTAGTGCTTTAAGATAAAGAATCTCTTTGGCTTGAATTTCAATATCCGTGGCTTGGCCCTGGGCTCCCCCTAGGGGTTGGTGAATCATGATGCGGGAGTTGGGCAAACTCATGCGCTTACCTTTGGCTCCAGCACTAAGGAGAAAAGCCCCCATGCTGGCCGCTAAACCGATGCAGATGGTACACACATCGGGGCGGATCTGGTTCATGGTGTCGAAAATTCCTAGTCCTGCCGACACCGAGCCTCCGGGGGAGTTGATGTAAAGATAAATGTCTTTTTCCGGATCTTCCGCTTCCAAAAACAGCAGTTGGGCAACAACTAAATTGGCGTTCTCATCCCGGACTTCTTGCCCCAGGAAGACAATCCGCTCCCGGAGTAGGCGGGAATAAATATCAAAGGCGCGATCGCCACGCCCAGACGTTTCAATGACGGTTGGAATCATGGGGAGATGGTGTTGTTACCGTAGTATTCTCCCTAGATTGTGCCATATTCTCCGCTTCTAGGGATTGGGAGCCAGGGGATTAGGCAGGGGTAATAACTTGATGGTGTAGATATTCCAGCAATTGGACTAGAACTGCGCCCATGGTGGCAAATCTAGCTTGGTTATCGGCCAAAATAGTGGTGGCATCCTGCACAAAGGGGCCAAGGATCAATTCATCAGCACAATTGTCTACTAAAGCCTGGGCCGCTGTGGGGGTAGTTTCCAAATGGCATTGCAGACCGATCGCCGATCGCCCAATTTGGAAAGCCTGATGCTGACAAGCTTGGCTGGAGGCAATTAACTCTGCCCCTGGGGGTAAATCAAAGGTTTCACCGTGCCAGTGGAAAACTTCAAGGCTGGGGGGAAACTGGAATGAACCTGACTGTGATTTACCTTCTTGCCCCATGATGGGAAACCAGCCAATTTCCTTGACAGCGTTGGGATAAACTTTTGCCCCTAGGGCATTGGCCATGAGTTGGGCCCCCAGGCAAATACCTAATATCGGTTTCCCAACGGCGATCGCCTGACGGATGAATTCCTTTTCCTGCACCAACCAGGGATATTGCGCCTCATCGTTGACACTCATGGGGCCGCCCAGGACAATCAACAGGTCAATGGCGTCCAAAGAAGGAAGGCTAAAAGATGGCTGAAAAAAAGCGGTTTGACTGATGGCGTAACCTTTAGCCCTGAGCCAACGTTCAATGGCACCAAGATTTTCAAAGGGAACGTGCTGGAAAAAGTGAGCTTGCATATGGTAATTTTCTGGAAATATTCTGGAAATGCTACGGAATTACCCAAGCCAGTGCCGAGGAACGAAATTATTTATAGACCACTGGCGATCGGCATGGTAACAGTAGGTTCCATTAACCAACTGCATTGATTCTAACTAGATCACTCCATTGGGCAACGGCGTTAATGCACTGACTAAATTGACAGGAAATAAGTTACATCTATGACCATTGAACTGTCTATTGTGATTCCAATGTACAACGAGGAAGATAACCTTGAGCATTTATTTGCCCGTTTGCTGGAGGTGCTGACTCCCCTCAAAATTACCTACGAAATTATTTGTGTTAACGACGGTAGTAAGGATAAAACCCTCAAACAATTAATTGATTGCTATCAAAGTAATCGCCAAATTAAGATTGTTAATCTGTCTCGTAACTTTGGCAAAGAAATTGCCCTTTCCGCTGGCATTGATTACGCCCAAGGCAACGCTGTTATTCCCATCGACGCCGACCTGCAAGATCCACCGGAATTGATCCATGAGTTAGTTGATAAATGGCGGGAAGGTTATGATATTGTCTATGCCACCCGTCGTTCACGGCAGGGGGAAACGTGGGTAAAACAATTCACCGCCAAAATGTTTTACAAAGTGATTGGGCGCATGACGGAAATTAAAATTCCTCCCAATACTGGCGATTTTCGTTTAATGGACCGCAAGGTGGTTAATGCGATTAAGCAGCTACCGGAAAGAACTCGCTTTATGAAAGGTTTATTTGCCTGGGTGGGTTACCGCCAAACTTTCGTTTTATTTGATCGGGAACCCCGCTTCCAAGGACAAACAAAATGGAACTATTGGAAACTCTGGAATTTTGCTTTGGACGGCATTTTTTCTTTTAGTTTACTTCCCCTCAAAGTCTGGACTTACCTTGGATCAATCATTTCACTGTTATCCTTAGCCTACGCTAGCTTTTTGATTTTGAAAACCATAACCCTTGGTGTTGATGTGCCAGGCTACGCCTCCCTAATGGTGGCTATCTTATTTCTTGGGGGAGTGCAGTTAATTAGTTTAGGCGTGATTGGGGAATATTTAGGTCGGGTTTATGAAGAAGTAAAAGCTAGACCTTTATATTTAGTTAGTGATCTTTGGGGACTAGAATATTTGCCATTGGAAAAACTTAATTAGGCGGAAATATGGCATTTTTATGGCCATTGATTACCCTGGAAGTTAGTGTTGATAGTCGATAAATTCTATTGTATAAATCACTTAGGGCAACTAATCTAATATACTGGTTACATCGGGGCTTATCATGGGGCATTATTGTCCAGCCCAGCCCTTAGTTTTTGATTATTTAACGTTCACTTCCCCTAACATCATCGTCCATGGTATCGATTCTGACCCAACTTAATGATCACTTTGCCCAAGCTCTGGAAGGTCAGTTTCCATCTGATGTTACCCTACCCACTCCCCTAGTGGTACCGGCTTCCAATCCTAAATTTGGTGATTTTCAATGCAACATTGCCCTGCCCTTAGCTAAGCAGTTGGGTCAACCGCCCCGGGCGATCGCCATGGAGATTGTGGATAAAGTTAATTTAAGCGAAATTTGTGAACCGTTAACCATTGCTGGGCCAGGTTTTATTAACATCAAGTTATTGCCTGATTATCTGGGGGAACAATTAATTAAACTTCAGCAAAATCAACAGTTAGGAGTGTCATTAGTTAAAGGCGAAGAACGGATAGTGGTAGATTTTTCAAGTCCCAATATTGCGAAGGAAATGCATGTGGGTCATCTCCGGTCTACCATTATTGGGGATTGTTTAGCTCGGGTACTGGAATTCCGAGGCTATGATGTTTTGCGCCTCAACCACGTGGGAGACTGGGGCACCCAATTTGGTATGTTAATTACCTATTTAAAAGAGGTTTATCCAGAGGCATTAGTGACTGCGGATGCGCTGGATATTGGCGATCTAGTCACCTTTTATAAGCAAGCTAAACAAAGATTTGACCAAGATGAACAATTTCGGGAAACTTCCCGTCAAGCGGTGGTTGCGCTCCAGGCAGGGGATGCGAAAAGTATTAAAGCTTGGCAATTACTTTGTGAGCAATCTCGACGGGAATTTCAACTGATTTATGACTGCTTAGATATCACCATTGAGGAACGGGGAGAATCATTTTATAATCCCTTTTTGCCCGGTGTGGTGGAACTATTGCAGGAAAAAGATTTGCTGGTGGAAGATAACGGTGCTCAATGCGTTTTCCTCGATGGCTTTACTAATAAGGACGGCGATCGCCTACCGTTAATAGTGCAAAAATCCGACGGGGGTTATAACTATGCCACCACGGACTTGGCCGCATTGAATTATCGCTTAAACACCGATGGCGCTGAGAAGATCATTTATGTCACCGATGCGGGGCAAGCTAATCATTTTGCTCAATTTTTCCAGGTAGCTGAAAAAGCTGGCATTCTGACTGACCCGACTCAAGTAGTCCATGTGCCGTTTGGTTTGGTCAAGGGGGAAGATGGCAAAAAACTAAAAACTAGGGCGGGGGACACCATTCGTTTAAAGGATTTGCTAACGGAAGCCGTAACTCGAGCAAGACAGGATTTAGAAACCCGTTTAACAGCAGAAGAACGATCAGAAACTGAAGAATTTAAGACGGAAGTTGCCCAACGGGTGGGCATTGGGGCAGTGAAATATGCCGACCTTAGCCAAAATCGCACCAGTGATTATGTGTTTAGTTTTGACAAAATGTTGGCTCTCCAGGGCAATACGGCTCCCTATATGCTCTATGCCTACGCCCGCATTCAAAGTATTAGTCGGGAAGGGGGCATTGATTTTGCTCAGATGGACAGCGGTGAAATTGTGTTGACTGAACCAACCGAGTTAGTTTTGGCTAAAAATCTTTTACAATTTGCTGACGTAATTGAAACGGTGGAAATTAGTTTATTACCCAATCGCCTTTGTGATTATCTTTACGAATTAAGCAAAGTTTTCAACCGTTTTTACGAAAATTGTCCAGTATTGAAGGCAAGCGATCCCCAGCGCGGTTCCCGTTTATTGCTCTGTGATCTCACAGCCAGAACGCTGAAATTGGGTCTGTCTTTATTGGGCATTCCGGTTTTAGACAGGATGTAGCATGAATAATAATTCCTTGACTGATTTAGACCAAACTTTAGATATTATTAGCGCGATTCAAGAAGATTTAAATTATCAGCAAGCCCAGGCTAGTTTGACGGCGATCGTTGAACAAATTGATCTCGATACTACGGAAAAACAGGGACTGGAAAAGGAAATTAGCCACCTCTGTACCATGCTAGAAAATTTAAACCAAGGAGTAGTGCAAATTGCGGCTTTTGGTTTAGTGGGAAGGGGGAAATCTTCCCTGCTCAATGCTCTTTTAGGTGAGCAAGTTTTCACCACTGGGCCAGTCCATGGTGTTACCCAGACCCAACAATCTGCTTCCTGGCAACTGAACCAAGCTGACGGATTGTCCACCGTTACCATTTCTGGTTGGGGCAATGCCCAATTACAATTAATTGATACACCGGGCATTGATGAAGTAAAGGGTCAAGAACGGGAACAATTGGCGATCGCCGTGGCCCAACAGGTAGATTTAATTTTGTTTGTCATTGCCGGGGATATGTCCCAAGTGGAATTCCAAGCCTTGTCCCGATTGCGGGCGGTGGGCAAACCCATGTTGCTAGTATTTAATAAAATTGATCAATATCCGGCGACGGATCAGCAATTAATTTATGAAAAAATTCGCGATGAACGGGTGAAAGAATTATTGTCTCCAGAAGAAATTGTCTTAGTTTCTGCCAGTCCCTTGGTGACAGAATTGAGGGAAAATACCCAGGGAAAATTGGAGCGTTACCAATATCGGGGGGAAGCAAAAGTTGATAATTTGCGCTTAAAAATCATTGATTTATTGCAACGGGAAGGGAAATCTTTAGTAGCTTTAAATACTTTACTTTGTGCTGATAATCTGAATGATAAATTAGTGCAACAAAAAATGCGTTTGCGGGACAGCCAAGCCAATACCATTCTCCAAAAAGCAGTAATGGTCAAGGCGACGGCCATTGCTCTCAATCCGGTGACCGTGCTGGATTTATTCAGCGGAGCAGTGGTGGATGTGGCTCTGATTATTTCCCTTTCCAAGCTGTATGGTTTGCCCATGACCCAAACGGCGGCGATCGCCCTGTTGCAAAAAATTGGGGTGAGTATGGGGGGCATCACTGCCAGCGAATTTTTGGCGGGGTTGGGCCTTAGTTCCCTCAAGGGTTTACTCGGTTTGACGGTGCCCTTAACCGGGGGATTGGCCTTGGCCCCCTATATTTCCGTTGCCCTCACCCAAGCTAGTGTGGCCGGAGTGTCCACCTTGGCGATCGGTCAAGTGACCAAAACCTATTTAGCCAATGGGGCCGCCTGGGGAGAAACGGGGCCAAGGACAGTGGTGCGGGATATTCTCAACTCTTTGGATCAAAATTCCGTTATGGCCCGCATTAAGCAAGAACTGCAGGAAAAATTAACTCCAGAAAGAATTGTGTCCCCCTCTCCTTGACCATAGTTACAGCCAAAAAAGAAGGAAAACAATCATCCCTAAGATTGATAAACTGGGATATTACAAGAGTTATTGATACTTTTAGGGTTTTGCTTTGCCCCCGGTTGTTGTAGCTCCGATGTCCGACCAGTCCGACTAAATTTTATCTGTATTAAAAATCCCCCTGCCATGCTCTCCACTGAAATGCCCCTTCCAACCACCGGAAGCACCTTATTAAAAACCCCGGCCTCCCCCTCCCCCAACCAAAATCTTTTACCGTTGACGGCCGTTATTAATAAAAACGGTGAACTAGAAATTGGTGGTTGCTCCGTCCCAGCCTTGGTGGAACAGTTTGGTTCTCCCCTCTACATTTTGGATGAAACCACCCTGCGGCAAGCGGCCCAGCAGTATCGTCAATCCTTCCAAGCCCACTATCCGGGTTCCAGTCAAGTAATCTACGCTTCCAAAGCCTGGAGTTGTTTAGCCGTAGTGGCGATCGCCGCCCAGGAAGGGTTGGGATTTGATGTCGTATCCGGCGGGGAATTATTCACCACGGTTTCAGCCCTGAAGCAATTAGGCTGGGACGAAGCTGAGATTGCAGAAAAAATTTACTTCCACGGCAATAACAAATCGGTGCAGGAACTCCAAGAGGCGATCGCCATTAACTGCACCATCATTGTCGATAACTGGTTGGAACTGGAAACCCTGACCAAACTAGCGGCCGACTCAGGGGCACCGGTAAAGATTATGTTGCGCCTCACCCCAGGCATCGAATGCCACACCCATGAATATATTAAAACGGGGCATCTGGACAGCAAATTTGGCTTTGATCCCAACCAACTAGAAGCGGTTTTCACCTACATTGCCCAACAACCCTCACTCCATTGTCTCGGACTCCATGCCCACATCGGCTCCCAAATTTTTGAGCGTCAACCCCACAAAGATTTAGGGGAAGTGTTAGTGCAATGGTTTACCAAAGGCTTGACCTACGGCTTGCCCCTGACGGAATTGAACATCGGCGGTGGCCTAGGGATTTGCTACACCGAAAGTGATGATCCCCCCAGTATCGAAGAATGGGCCCAAGTGGCGGCCATCTCCGTTGCCAAAGCCTGCGATCGCCAGAACATCCCCTACCCCAAACTGATTGCTGAGCCGGGACGTTCCCTGGTGGGGTCTGCCTGTGTAACGGCCTATCGGGTGGGAGGGCGTAAAGTTGTGCCCAATATTCGCACCTATATTTCCGTCGATGGCGGCATGTCCGACAATCCCCGCCCCATCACCTACCAATCGGTGTATCGCGTTGCCCTAGCCAACCGGATGAACGACGAAATTACCGAAACTGTCACCGTGGCCGGGAAACATTGTGAGTCCGGCGATATTCTCGTTAAGGATGTGGCCCTACCCGCCGCCGAACCAGGGGACATTATGGTAGTGGCTGCCACTGGTGCTTATAACCACAGCATGGCTTCCAACTACAACCGTTTAGGTCGCCCCGCCGCTGTACTAGTAAACCAAGGACAAGCAAACCTGATTCTGCAACGGGAAACCTACACCGACCTATTGCGCCAGGATTGTCTACCCAACCGTCTACTGTCCTAAACCTTTCCCTACCCCCACCCTAACGACCATCTCCCCTTACCCATGTCGGGCTTTCCCCCGGATCTTACTTCCCTGCTCCCCTTTTTCCATGGCGCCCTCGATCTTGGTTTAGTCATCGGTTTGTTTTACCTACTAAGCCGGGTCTTTGGCGAAAATCAAATCCTGTGGATTATGCGGGGACTGTTGGTGTTGATGGTGGCTCAACTGGTGAGCGATCGCCTGCATTTAGAATTGTTGAAATTTGTGCTGGAAAAATTTGTCTTGGGTACAGCAGTGGCCTTGGCAGTGATCTTCCAGGCAGAACTGAGGCGATTTTTAGAACTGCTTGGCCAGGGGAGATTTTTAGAATTACTGCGGCGGCGTAGTTCTAGCCCCCCCAGCACCGATGCCATTGACGAAATTGTCGATGCGGTCAAGGAACTGTCCCAAAATCGGATTGGCGCCCTCATGGTGATGGAAGCCCAGGGCATTCTAGACAGCCGTATTTTCCTCAATCGGGGAGTCGCCATTGACAGTAAGCTGTCGAAGGAATTGTTACAAACCATTTTCCAGCCCAAAACCTTGCTCCACGATGGGGCCATTTTTATCAGGGGCTCCCGCTTAGTAGCCGCCGGGGTTATTTTGCCCCTCTCAGAACGCAGTGCATCCCGCCAGTTGGGCACCAGGCACCGGGCCGCCATGGGCATTACCGAAAAAAGTGAAAATTGTCTTTGTATTGTCGTTTCCGAGGAAACCGGCTCCATTACCCTGGCCCAGGGGGGAAATCTCAACCGTCCCCTCACTAGCAGTAAACTAAAGGAATTGCTAGAAACTGAATATGCCCCCCCCACGGAGCGGGAGTCCGTTACCCCCCAACTTAGCCGCCTGAGCCGTAGCCTGAGTAACCAAAGTTGGGGAATACTCAGGCGTTTGCTTTGGCTGCCTTCCTCAACTGCCCAAAACGACAAAAAATGACTATTAAACCTGTCATCTTAGAAACATTACCGCCGGATTTGGACCAGCAACGGTTACCCCAACATGTGGCGGTCATCATGGATGGGAATGGCCGCTGGGCAAAACAAAGGGGTATGCCAAGGATTATGGGCCATCAACGGGGGGTGGACTCCCTAAAAAATTTGTTGCGTTGTTGCGATGATTGGGGCATTGCGGCCCTGACGGCCTATGCTTTTTCTACCGAAAATTGGGGCCGTCCCCTGGAAGAAGTGGAATTTTTGATGACCCTGTTTGAGCGGGTGCTACGGCGGGAATTAAAGGAAATGATGGCGGAAAACGTCCGCATTCGTTTTGTCGGTAATCTGACTTCCCTGCCCCGTTCCCTCCAGGATGAAATTGCCCGCTCCATGGAAGATACCAAAAACAATACGGGGATCCGCTTCACTGTGGCCACCAACTACGGCGGCCGCCAAGAAATTGTCCATGTCTGCCAGGCGATCGCCAGGGAAGTACAATCGGGGAAATTAGACCCAGAAACCATTGATGAAGGGGTGGTGGAAAAATATCTCTATACCGAAGGTTTATCCCATCCCGACCTGCTTATCCGCACCAGTGGAGAATTGAGAATCAGCAACTTTTTGCTCTGGCAAATGGCCTACGCCGAAATTTACGTCACCTCCACCCTCTGGCCCGACTTCGATCGCCAAGCATTCCATTTAGCCCTACGAGACTATCAACAAAGACACCGTCGCTTTGGTAAGGTTTAGATTCACTGCCCAGAAATTAAATTTGACTGGTTCCACTGGCCCATCAGGCCGGCCAAAATCGTAAAGTGTAAAGGTTAAACAAACTTTAAACCGCCTGCGATAAAATCAACTAGTTTTCTTGAGCCTTTGCCATGCCCCAAACCCAACCCGGCATTGAGGATTTTCTCCTGCGCCAACTGCGTCATCCCCAAGAAGAAGAGGAAGAAGAAGATTATTTTGACTACTTCTATGACGAGCCGGGTAGTGAACCGGGTACCCTCAGCATTGAACCCGATGCGCCCCCTTCCCGCATTGTGTTGGTGGATTATAGCCCCAGCCATGCCGTGCGAAAGTCGGATATTAGTCCCAATGCCCTGAGACCTTATTTAGGTACAAATACTGTTTCTTGGATGGATATTGAAGGTTTAGGCAGTGAAGAAGTGCTTAAGGAAGTGGGGGAAATTTTTAAATTACACCCCCTACTTTTAGAAGATATTGTTAACGTCCCCCAGCGAGCAAAGGTAGAAGATTATAACGACCATGTGATGGTTATTGCCCATCGGGTGCGTCCTAATCGGGAAGAAGATGGCTTTGAAAGTGAGCAGGTTAGTTTTGTGTTGGGCAAACGTTACCTATTAACTTTCCAGGAAGGGCACATTATTGATTGTTTTAATCCCCTAAGGGAAAGAATTCGCACCAATCAAGGTAAAGTTTGCCAACAAGGAGCGGATTATCTTTGCTATTTGTTAATTGATATGTTAATTGATGAATATTTTCCCCTCTTGGAAGATTATGAAGAACGCATTGAAGCCCTAGAAGACACCATTATTCGTAATCCCAACAGCTCATTAATGGAGGAAATTTACCATATTCGCCGGGAACTTTTAGCCCTGAGAAGGTTGATTTGGCCCCTGCGCCATGTGATGAATGTGCTGCTGCGGGACACCACCAATTCCATCGTAACAGCAGACGTAAGAATTTACTTTCGAGATTGCTACGATCACATTATTCAGGTGTTAGATATTATCGAAGCTTACCGGGAATTAGCTTCTAGTTTAATGGAGGTTTATATGACTGCCATGAGCAATAAAATGAATGAAGTAATGAAATTTTTGACCGTCATTTCTACCATTTTTATTCCCCTAACTTTTATTGCCGGGGTTTACGGTATGAACTTCAAAGAAATGCCAGAACTAAACAGCCGCTGGGGCTACTATATTACTTGGATAGTGATGCTCTTAATTGCCGGAGGATCCCTCTATTTCTTCTGGCGTAAGGGCTGGCTTAGTCCCTCCTATGATTTGGGAGAAAAGTAGCTTTTTGTTCTAAACTGCTTGAACAGACTGTAAAATCTCTTGCAGAATTTCTGTGTCTAGGCGGGGACCATAACAGGTAACTACTTTGGCGGCTGTTTCCGAAGCCAATTGCCCAGCTTTTTCATAGTCCATGCCATGGGTTAGGCCATATAAAAATCCCCCAGCGTACATATCCCCCGCTCCCACCGTATCGATGGGTTGGACTTTGGGGGTGCCAATGGTCAATAAATTCTCACCATCAAAAATTAGTGAGCCTGCTCCGCCCCTGGTCAGGGCAAAGTTTTTGGCAATACTTTTACAGTAGGCGATCGCCTGGTTGAGGTCTGAAGTACCGGCCATTTCCAGGGCTTCCGCTTCATTGGCGAATAGTAGATCTACCCCTGACCCCAGCATTTCCTTTAAACCGTCTTGAAAAAATTTGGCCATGTTGGGATCGGATAGGGATAGACAGGTTTTCACCCCGGATTGTTCGGCGATCGCCTTGGCTTCAATGCAGGCCGCTTTGGCACTGGGGGAAGTGACCAGATAGCCTTCCAGGTAAAGGTATTGGGACTGTTTTAAAGCAGACCAATCCATTTCGGTTACGGACAAACTGCCACTAATGCCCAAAAAAGCATTCATGGTGCGGTCAGCATCGGGGGTGACAAACACTAAGCATTTGCCCGTAATGCCTTCGCCAGCGGTTTCATGGTGGGGATTGGTATCGAGGCCGCAATCGTTCAAATCCTGGAGGTAAAAGGCTCCCGCTTCATCCTTACCCACTTTGCAGGCATAAAAACCCGTACCCCCCAGTTGGGCCAGGGACACCAGAGTATTGGCCGCTGATCCGCCACTGCTTTGCTTGCCACGCTGTTGGGCCAATTGGGCAATTAATTCATTTTCCCTGGCCTCTTCCACCAAGGTCATCACCCCTTTATCAATGCCTAGGCTGGCCAACTGCTCTGGGGTAACCTCAAATTCCATATCCACCAGGGCATTTCCCATGCCATAGACATCGTATTTGTGACCCATTGCAACCTCACGGATTCCACTTTATAACGAATGTTATCCTAGGGCAGAATGGCTTGACTGACAATGGTTAGATTAATTTACCGGATGGAAACGACGTTTATTATGGTCAGTTTGCGCCAAAATAATAGCAATATCACTGCTTAATTAGCACTGGCATTAATTAGTAGCGATGACGAGAGGATTGCTAAAATAAACAATAGTTAATCGAGGTTTGAGTGTAATTTTTGGTGACAATATGCCCACATCTATGTCGGAATGGAATCAATTTTTAGCCTATTTTCCCCTCGATAAAGCCAATTGGAATTTCAAAGCTTCTCAAAATTTAACTGCCCCTTTAATTTTGTACTATTCTGGTGTCCTTGCTGCCACTCCTAACCTAAGGCATTTACTGTTAGTTTCCCAGCTTAAGGGCACAGATACGGAAAGTTTTGGCAACCAGTCCATGCCCAGACCGAAAATGTTTGATCATCATGCTAGTCACGATTTCACGATGCTCTATGCCCAGGGCTCTGCGCCCCAACGGCGGGATTTATTGTTTCACTTTCAAATTAGTGGTTCTGATATTACAGCCAAGCAATTAGCCTATTTCTTGGTGGAAGCCTGTAGCAAAGCCAAAGATGAGGACCATGTTTACCTAGGCGATCGCCGCCACCGTAATTTCTGGGCCGATCTGGGCCGGACCAAATTGAGCCAATTGAATGTGGATTCTCGCATTTGGGAAGATGAGCAATCCTTGCAAATTATTTGACGGGTAGTGCTCTCCACCCCTCGGTGTAGGATCAAGGGACGGCTCAAGTAAAACCCAGCCCCTGGCCGTATTTTCGGTGGACATAATCAGGGGTTGCTTTAATGGGTAATGTTGTTGCCCGGTGCCAAGAACGTAGTTACCTGTTTGCCCTCACCATGGCTGAATCCTATCTCCTACCCGGTCAATTGTGGCCTCGTTTACTGGCCCAGAGTGACCATGCTCTCAAAACCGGTGCCCTCCAACCCATCACTACGGCGGTAACGACCCTGGAGGTGGGAGAAATAAACTTTGTGGTGCGGATTTTGACCCAAATTCATCGCAAAAAAATCATTACCGAACACCAACATCGCCAGAAAATTAATCCTTTTTTACCCTACGACGCCGATCTATTTGTGGGGCATTTTTCCCCAACCCATTTGGGATTGCTGAATAAATTTAAGGTAGTGGACCAACATTTATTAATTGTCACCCGGGAGTTTGAAGATCAACAAAGTCCTTTGACCTTGGGGGATTTTGGAGTGGCAGTACAAGTTTTAGAAGAAAAAGAAGGTTTAGTATTTTATAACAGCGGTCCCAAAGCAGGGGCCAGCCAACCCCACCGCCATTTACAATGGATACCCTTTCCCTTAGTGGAAAATGGTCAAAAATTCCCCCTGGCTGATCATTTTATTCAGGCAAAAAATCTGCCTTTTAAAACGGCGATCGCCCCCTTAACCATGGATGTGATTAACGATGCTGATGGAGGTAAAATTTGTTATCAGATTTATCAGGATCTGTTGCAGCAATTGGGATTACAAACTGCAGGGGGAGCAAAGCCCCATCCCTATAATTTACTAATGACCAGGGAGTTTTTGGCGATCGTGCCCCGTTCCCAGGAATCCTACCAAGACATTGAAGTTAATGCCCTAGGTTTTGCCGGTGGCTTATTGGTGAGAAATCAACAACAGTTAGAACTTTTACAACAATTGGGGCCGTGGCAACTATTGCAAAAAGTAGGGATAGCGCAATAGTTTCCCAAAGTTTTTCCCTAGGTTAGAGTGTGTTTAAAAAGCCCCCTGGTCCCCAAGTTTGGGGGGACGCATTCAAAGTTTCTCAGTATTGCCGGAGCGTTACTGAGGAGATTTAGGGGGCAGAATAAAACTTTTCCAACAAGCTCTTACAGTAATTGATCCACTTGCTTAGCTGTTTCAAAGAAGAAGCGGACGTTATCTTCCGGGGTGCCCACCAAAACACCGTGGCCGAGGTTGAAAATATGCCCCCCCTGCCCTGCTTTCCGCACCGTGTCTAAAATCCGTTCTTTGATGAAGTCCTGGGAACCAAATAGTACGCCGGGGTCCATATTGCCTTGGACTTTCATCTCTTTGCCCAGGCGTTGGCGGGCGTCGGCCATGTCCACCGTCCAGTCCACACTGACAATGTCCACCCCGGATTTACCCATGCGTTCCAAAATTCCGGCACTGCCGCTGATGTAAAGAATTAACGGTGTATCGGGATGGATTTCTTTGACCAGTTTGACCACTTTTTGCTGGTAGGGCAGGGCAAAGGTGTCGTAATCTTGGGGGCTTAATTGGCCGGCCCAAGAATCGAATAATTGCACCACTTGGGCACCACAGTCGATTTGGTAACGGACATAAACGGCGATCGCCTCGGCAATTTTATCGAGGAAACTGTGGAGAATGGCCGGTTCAGAAAAGGCCATTTGCTTAATTACTTTATAATCTTTGGAGCTTTTCCCTTCAATGGCATAGGCCGCTAGGGTCCAGGGAGCACCCACAAAACCCAACACAGTGGATTGGTTGCCTACTTCTTTCCGTAGCGTTCCCAAAATAGTTTTGATGAAGGGCAGACTTGATTCCGGATCTAGGGCATGGAGTTGATCCACCTGGGCTTGGGTACGGATGGGAGGGTCGATGATGGGCCCTTTACTTTCGATGATGTCGAAGGGAATGCCAATACCGGGCAGAGGAGTTAAAATGTCCGAAAACATGATCACCCCATCGGGTTGGAACGCTTGCCAGGGCTGGAGGGAAATTTCGATGGCCAAGTCTGGGTTTTCCGACCGCTCCCGGAAACTCGGATATTTATCCCGCAGATCTCGATAAACTTTCATATAACGGCCGGCTTGGCGCATCATCCACACGGGGGGACGTTTAACCACTTCGCCCCTGGCTACCCGCAGAAGGTAGGGCAAATCATTTGCTTCTGTCATTATTACTCCTAGATAAATTTTTTTTGTAAAATTACGCCTTTGCTAGCTTATCATTTCCCCCGGTGCCCCCAATCCTTGAGGATCAGGGGATTTAGTCTTTATCAGACTAATGTTCTCCCTTAGCGGCCAAAGACCCAAGACCCAAGCAGATTAGGGCGTTAACCACCAAAAAGGCGATCGCCGTGGAGCCGGTGCCAATGAGCCAAAGGGGAGTGCCCAGAAAAGCGGAGATTAAAAGAAAAACAGTGACCCCAAAACAAACTCCCAAAGACCACTGTTTCCCACTGGGGTTGCCCAGGAGCAGTAGTAGTAAGACAATGGGAATGAGGGCGCTGGCAAAAAAAGGATTTAACAAACCTGTGCCAGGGAGACTGTTACCCAACTCCGGTAAAGAACTACCCATGGCGCGGAAGGGCCATTGGGGCAAGTCAAAAATGTATAGACCCTGTAGAAAGAATAAGCCCGAGCTACCGAAAATTAATCCCCAGTTGAACGGCCAGGTAAATTGCAACGGTAGATAGATCCGCAACAGTAACACCAACAGGTATGACCCCAACACCATGGCTAATTTGGGTAGGAACGCTACGGCTCCCCCGTCGAACCAAAAGATGGGATTGAGATAACCGTTATCCCGCAACCAACGCATGAAATCCCGGAAGGAAATCTCTCCTTGTTGGGCCTGTTTGACGGCTTCCCCGGCGTTGACATGGCCAGCACCGTAGTAATTCAGACTATCGTTGGGCACAGAGCGGGCAGAGGCTTTGAGAATTTTTAATACCATTTCTGGTTCCGACACTTCGGCTATGGTTAAATTTTCTGCCGCCCTTGTCGATAAACCAACTTTTGCCTGTTGCAGTTGCACCGATTGGATCAAAGCGGCTGTGCCGGCCACATGGGGAGCCGCCATGCTAGTGCCCTGAAAACCCATCAATACTGGTTCCCTGGTATCTGGGTCAATGGTTTCTTGGAGAATTTTGCCGTCTTTGCCGTCGGTGCTACCCCCAGGAGCAGCTATGTCCACCCCTGCACCGTAATTGGAATAGTCCGCCTTATTACCCGTGGCATCGGTGGCAGCCACGCTGATTACCTTCGGGTACCGACCGGGATAGGCCGCGGCATTTTGTCCTTCATTACCCGCCGCCGCAATAATTACCACCCCTTTGCTGTAGGCGTAGTCAATAGCATCGGCCAGGGTTTTACTTTCACCGCCGCCCCCCAAGCTCATATTGATCACGCTGGCCCCATTATCTGCCGCATAGATAATGGCTTCGGCAATGTCCGCCACGGTACCGCCACCGTTGTCCCCCAGCACTTTTAGGGGCATAATTTTAGCCTTGGGGGCAATACCTGCTACCCCATATTCGTTGTTAGTGGCCTGGGCAATGGTTCCCGCCACATGGGTGCCATGGCCGTTGTAGTCGGTGGTGTCACGATTATCGTCCACAAAGTTATAGCCAGTGACAAATTGGGTTTGTCGTAAATCTGGAACCCTGGTTACTCCGGTATCAATCACCGCAACCGTTACCCCTTCCCCCTTACTACCATCCCAGGCCGATTCCATGGCGATCGCCCGGAGATTCCATTGCTTACTGTATTCAGGATCGTTGGGCACTTCTAGGGCTTGGTAAACATAGTTGGGTTCAACGTAGTCCACCTCCTTCATCAAAGGCGATCGCCGCAGCCGTTTTAAATCTTCCCCATCGCCTTTAACGGTGTAAACATAATCTTTGATCGAGAAAATACTATTAAAATCCACCGTTTTTTCTAACTTGCCATCGATGGCTTGGATATCCGCCGTCAGGGTCTGGGTGGGGATATCGTTTCTGAAGTTAATGATCAAGCTGTCGTAATTACCACGGTGGGCCAAACCATGGTGTTGGAGATAGAGATTGAGGGCAAACCACAGACCAGCAAAGAACAGAATGGTGAGGAAAAAACGTTTGATCATAGTAAATGCGGGGAACGGGACCCATTTTTCCGGGCGGAAATCAGTAAATCACACCTTGAGGGATGGATAAAACCTGGCCCGAGTGCCTGACTAATTGCAATTCTAATGGACGAATAAGGGAGATTGGCTATTTTGGTGTTGCCAAAGAAGATTTTTGCTGCGATCCCCAAGCTAACGTCGGCGGCATAAAACTTGCCCGAGATTCCCGGTGCCAAGGCTCTGAGTTAAATAAAAACGAGATTAATTCTTCCCTACCTGCCCCATCAGTTTTTCCACATCGGGGTCATAAATGCGTAGATAATTCCAATAATTACCAAAGACAGACTCCACATAACCTTTCGTTTCCGCAAAGGGAATGCGTTCCACAAATAGATCAGGGTCAGCGTTGTTAAATTCCTGTAACCATTTGGCCACATTGCCCGGCCCGGCATTGTAGCTAGCCACCGCCAGGGCAGAATTGTTGTTATAGGTTTTATGGGTATGGTCAAAATACCAAGTGCCCATATTGACGTTATCGGTGGGATCGGTGAGGGAATATTCCTTCAGACCAATTTGGGGCGCAATCCATTCTGCTGTGGCGGGCATTATCTGCATCAACCCCGTTGCTCCCACGGGAGACTGGATATTCTTCTCAAAGCGGGATTCCTGACGAATTAAGGCAGTGACCAAAAATGGATTGACCTGACGTTTTTCCGACCATTCAAAAATTAATTGTTGGTAGGGAAAAGGAAAGAGGGTTTGCCAATAATCCCTGGTACTCCGTAGTTCTTCCCATTGTTTTCTCTGTTCCGGGTCTTCAGGATTGCGCAAGTTCAGGACTTGGTTGATGCCCTGTAAATACTCCTGTTGGGTCAGCTTGAGTAAAGCTTCTGTAAAACCTTCATTTACCGTTAGCTCCGGTGTGGCTTCCCCTTCTGCCCGGGCCCGAACTTCCGCATTGAAAAGTTCGATCGCCTCTTGATCCTGGGCAAGACGATACAACTCCCGAAAGGTGGGGGAACCGGCCGGGGGTAAGGGGCGCTGATCCGGCACCGTCACCGGGGGGTTGAGGAAACGCACCGAGTTAAAGTCCCCCACCTGCCAACCCAGTAATACCGCCGATCGCCAAGCGTAGTAGGACTGGGGATATTTAGCCAAGACTGTTTCAAAAGCGGCCTTGGAATCAGCCGATCGCCCTAGTTGTTGGGCCCATTTCCCGATCCAAAAAATCGCTTTGGGGGTAACGTCACTCTGGGGATTTTGATTGGCAATTTCCTTGGCCCAGCGCCAAGCTTCAGTGTAATTGCCGGCTTTAGCAAACTCCTGGGCCTGACGCCAACGGTAATCAGCCGCAGCATCGGAATTGGGGTACTTTTGCAGGAGAGCTTGCCGGGCCTGTTGGGCTTGGTTAGCATCAAATTTCGCCAGCAGATCTATGCGGGCCGCCAAGGCAGAGGCCCCTTGGTCAGGAAATTGTTGCTCTAACTGCTGTAAATATTGCACCCCTTCCCTGGGGGGGACCAATTCCGCTAAACGTCGCAGGGCTAAAGCGGTTTCTTCGCTGTCGGGGTAGGTGGCAATTAATTGGCGATAATTTTCCTTTGCTTCATTATCTAGTTTGCTAATCTGTTGGGCCCTGGCTAAACGATAAAGATTACGGGCATTGCTGGGAGCCTTTTCATAAGGGGCGATCGCCTGGTTATAGATGCGGCGGTGCCAAAAGTTGTCCCCCATGGCCTGCCAATCCTCAGGGGTTAACTCTCCTTGGCGATTGGCTGTGAGGGAATTAATCACAGCAGCAGTGCGGCCATCGGTGGGATGATTTTGCAAAATTTGCCGTTGGATTTCTAGAGCATTAGGTTCACTTTCCAACTGCTGGTGGAGAATAGCCAAGGTGCGGGGATGGCCCGGATGGTCGGCGATCGCCTGTTGCCAATAGGTTTCATCCAAACTGCCCAAATTTTCCAGGGCATTGACTACCACAGGGGAATCGGGATATTGGTCTAAAATGTCTTGCCAAGTAGCTTCCGCTTGGTCATTTTCGTTGCTCAATTGATAGCCCCGGCCCCGCATCAGCAAAATGTAGGGCGCTAACACTGGATATTGCACTTCCAATCCTTCTAATACTCGGAGCGCCGGCCCTCCCTCAAATTCCGCCAACAAATCCCCTGCTAGCAAAAACCTAGCCCGACTTCTTTCCAGGGATAATACTTCTTGGTTGGCGATCGCCTCCAACTTACTCCGTCTTTGATCTGGGGGCAATAGAGCCAGCCTGAGCACCTCGGAATCTTGGTGTTGTTCCTGCTCGTAAGCTTTGAGTTGGGCTTCCTGTCGCCAACCGTTCACCATTTCCAAAGCCTTGGGCAGAGTCAGGGCCGTGCCCCCCACCAACAGCACTAAAATCCCTCCCAACCAGAACCAGCGTTTACCGCCGAAAAAATCCCCGGGTTGATCTTCCAATTTCTCTGGGGCAATGTAATCTGAATTTACCGGCGCAACGGCAACATTGGCTTTATTAGCTTGGCCGAATGAATTAGATAAGTAGTCTGACCCAGGTTGCCCTGCACTTTCTAGGTTTTCCGCCTCTGCTGCCAAGGACGGACTAGATAAATTCGGTAAAGATAGCCTTTTTTTCGGATTTTGCGGGGGAGGATTAATATTTTCCTCCGTTTCCCCCTGGATGCCATCCCGGTTGGCCTCCATCTGCTCCGATGAAGCATTCCCTATTGCGGTTAAATCCTTGAAATAATCCTGCAATTGGGCCTTTGATTTCTTGTGCATAATGTTGGAATAATGCCAAACCACAACTCTACCTTATCTTTGTCTGGGTTTGACTGGGGAAGGTAAGCGGGGATTATTCTGGCTGAAAGTGTTACAAACATTTTCCCAGGGGCGATCAGCCTTCAGACCAATGGTAGGGAAAACCTAAACTCACTACCTTGGCCCAGGGTACTCGTGACAGTCAAACTGCCCCCCTGCAATTCCACCAACCGTTTGGCGATCGCCAGCCCCAAACCCGTGCCGCCGGAATAACGGGAACGGGATTTATCAGCCCGCCAAAATCGCTCAAACACGTAGGGTAAATCCCCCTCTGCGATGCCAATGCCCGTATCAGTAACAGTCACCCAGAGTAAATTTTCCTTTTCCATATCTTTCCTATTCGTACAAAGATAGGCGTCGATGGTAATGGCACCGCTGGGGGTATAACGCACCGCATTGCCAATTAAATTGACCAAAATTTGCTCAGCGCGGTCCGGATCCGCCAATACCGTTGGGAGAGGAGGTTGGACAGCGAGGATTAATTCCGGGCCATCTTCCAATAACTGATCCGCAAACCGTTGTTGTAATTTTGCCAACAGGGGATAAAGGTCTAGGGGTTGCCGTTGGATAGATAAATAACCCGCTTCCACCTTGGACAGTTCTTGTAAATCCACCGTTAGCCGTTCCAACCTGCGGGTTTCCCCCACCAGTCGTTGGTATAGTTCCGGATCTCCGGCAATGGTGCCCTCCGCCAATTGTTCCAAATAGCCCCGCACCACCGTTAAAGGGGAACGTAATTCGTGGGTCAGGTCACTCACCAGTTCCCGCCGTTGTTGTTCCACATTTTCCAAGCTATCCGCCATGCGATTAAAACTTTGGCCCAACTCCTCCAATTCAGGAATGTCACTGGGGGGCATCCGGGATTGTAAATCGCCCTCTGCCAAATTTTTCGTGGCTAACTTTAGGCGATCGAGGGGTTGCATAATCCGGTCTGCGGCTAGGAAGCTTAACCCTCCAGCGGCGCTGGCCCCAAAGATAATTGCCCAGAGGGAACTGCGATTCCAGGCGGTTTCAAAACCCCGGATCAGATAGGTTTTGGCGGAACGAACAGTTATAAATCCCTGACTTTCCAACTCCTCTAGGCGCAGAACAAACATGCGGGGGGAAGATATTTTGGCCAGGGAAACGAAACTGCCCAACCCGACTAGCATCACCAGCATATGGGAAAGGAAAAGACGGGAACCAAGACTGAGTTTAGCCATAGGATTGAGGTTGGCGGATCTAAGGAGTGCCCACAATGGGGGATCATTCAGGAAAAGCAATGGCTTACTCCCCCTGGCCCCCATTTGTCTGTAGCACACCCGCAAAGCCGTAATAGAATGGGGTGATTGTTTTGCTCAATTTACCCGGGTCGGGGCATTGGGAGATTTAAAGATCCTAGGATCTGCCAGGTTATGGAGTGACCAAAAACTCGCCTTGGCCCCGCTGGAACCTATTGCCTAGCATTGCAGACCTGAATAGGTAAGTTGAGAGTCCGCTTAAATTTTTGGTGTCAGGAGTTGATCGCATGAGCCTACGTCGTAATGCCCTTAAGGTTTTGCAAGAAACCAGTCGGACATTCTACATTCCCATTAGCATTTTGCCTGATCAGCTTCTCGATGCGGTGGCCTCTGCCTACCTTTGTATGCGGGCGATCGATGAAGTGGAAGACCACCCCGACCTGGATGCTGAGACCAAAGCGAGAATCCTAAATCAGATTAGTCTTAATCTCCAGAGTGCGACGGAAAACTCCCACAGTGAGGACTTTATTCGGGGATTAGACCCCTACCGCAACCTTTTGCCGGAGGTAACTTTAAGGGTGGGAGAATGGGCCCTGCTAGCCCCGGAAAGCATTGCTCCTAGAGTTTGGGATGCCACGGCGGCCATGTCGGATCGGATGGCTTTTTGGGCGCTCCAAAACTGGCAAATCAGAACGGAAAGCGAGTTGGACCAATACACCTTTAGTGTAGCGGGGGCGGTGGGTCTACTGCTTTCGGATTTGTGGGCTTGGCACGATGGCACCCAAACGAATCGCTCCCATGCCATTGGTTTTGGTCGGGGACTCCAGGCGGTGAACATTGTCCGCAACTATAAGGAAGATAAGCGCCGGGGGGTGAGCTTTTTTCCCCAGGGTTGGGAACTGGCGGATATGCACAAGTATGCCCGTTACAATTTGGCGTTGGCAGATCAATACACCAAATCTTTGCCCCACGGTCCGGCCCTCAATTTCTGTAAAATTCCCCTCACCCTTGCCTATGGCACCTTGGATGTTTTGGCCCTGGGTAAGGAAAAACTCAGCCGCAGTGACGTGATGGCTTTGGTTAATCGGGTTATTGCCAGTTAGGATTTAACTGATCCTGCCAGAATGCCTCGCACAAAGTACCGCTGCAAACCAAAGAAAACCATTAGGGGCACAATCATGCTGATGAAAGCTCCAGCGGTTAATAAGTACCAATCCTGTCCCCGGGAGCCGACTAAATTACTCAGTTGGATGGTAACAGGGGCAACATCGGCGGTGCCCCCCAGGTAAACCAGGGCGACCAATAAATCATTCCATACCCAGAGAAATTGAAATACAGCAAAGGAGGCGATCGCCGGCATGGAGAGTGGCACAATTAACTTGGTAAAAATTTTTAAATGGGAAGCACCATCCACCGCCGCCGCTTCAATTAGGTCTTTGGGAAGAGCGCCAATGTAGTTGCGTAACAGGTAAATACCCAGGGGCAGACCATAGGCAGTGTGGGCTAACCAAACCCCAAGGAAAGTGCCCGCTAGGCCCAATTGGGCGTAAACCCTCAAAACAGGAATAAGAGTGGTTTGTAAAGGCACCACCAGTAGGCAGACCACCAAAATAAATAATAATTGTCGTCCCGGAAAGGTCATCCAAGCAAAGGCGTAAGCGGCAAAGGTGGCAATGGCAATGGGAATCACCGTGGCAGGCACAGCAATGGTCAAACTGTTTAAAAAAGCTTCCCCCATGCCGGAGGAGCGTAAAACGTCCCCATAGTTGCCCAGATAAAACTGGGTAATTTCTAGGGGGTGCCAAAATACTGTCCACCAACCAGTGCTGAGCATGTCCCCCCGGGGCCGTAGGGAGCTAATAAATAGACCTAAACTAGGCAATGTCCAAATGAAGGCAATGGTGAGAATTGCTATGTGAATGGGAAGTTTTTGCCAAAATTCTGTTTTTCTATTGGTGTTATTAGTCCTATTAGATTTATTAACGGCTTTGGTCATTAACGTAATTTCTCCTGAGCTTTAAAACGACGAATATTGGTGATCATCACGGGCACAATTAACAGCAACAAAATGACGGCAATGGTACTTCCCCGGCCAAAGTTGCGATAATTAAACATTTCCTTAATCATCAAGCTAGCGATTACTTCCGTGCCCTGGTTACCGCCGGTCATGACAAAAACAATGTCGAATACCTTCAGCACTAAAATCACCATGGTAGTACTGACTACTAACAGGGTAGAGCGGATCATGGGAATGGTAATGCGCCAAAAAATTTGCCAACTGTTAGCTCCGTCAATCCTAGCCGCCTCAATGACATCAGCGGGAATGCCTTTCACTGCGGCGGAAAGAATAACCATACAAAAGCCGGTGTAGAGCCAAATCATGATGGCGATGAGGGCAAAATTGTTCACCGATCGCTCCACTAACCATCCCACTGGGGCAAAGCCCAAGCTAGTTACAATGGCATTGAGCAAACCAATTTGTTCGGCCCCCGCTGGCCTGTAGGCGTAGACAAATTTCCAAATGACGCTGGCCCCCACAAAGGAAATGGCCATGGGCAAAAAGATGATCGACTTGGCGATCGCCTCGTAGCGGACTTTATCCACCAAGACAGCAATAATTAACCCCAAACTAACGCTGATGCCTGTGACCAGTACTAACCATAATAAGTTGTTGCGAAATGCCACCAACATGGTGTGGTCTGTGAAGGCAAAAACGTAATTTTTTAATCCGACAAAATTCCTGGAGCGCCCATCAAAAAAGCTTAAATAGACAGTCTCTAGGGTGGGCAATATTAGATAGGCCGACAGAAAGAGTAAAGCCGGGGTTACATACACCCAGGGCAATATCCTTTTATTCCAAGGTTTGGGCAGAGCATTAATGGCGTAGTTAGCAAGGTAAAACAAACCGATTACCCCGCCACAACCAATGGCGATCGCCAACAGAACATTAACAACGCGATAAAACAAATTTTTCTTTTCCTCCAAATAACAACAGTGCAGCAGTAACTAAGGCATCTAACGGGGCCAACTTCTTTCAATGGTGTTTAAAACTTGAGTACCGTCGGCGCCGCCGATGTAGTCCACCATGCCAGACCAAAACGTCCCCGTGCCCACCGCTCCCGGCATCATATCGGACGCATCAAAACGAATCACCTCCGCCTTGTTCAAAATTTCCGCCTGTTTACGGGTCAGGCGATCGGGATAGAGATTCAGGTCAATGTTTTTGTGGGGAGAAATATAAGCTCCTAAAGTGGCGGCTACTTCATGGGGCCGGGAGCTCGCCAAATATGCCATCAACTGCCTAGCTTCCGGCGTATCGTTAAACATGGCAAAAATATCCCCTGCCACCAGGATGGGTAAGCCATACTCTTCTTCAATGGGGGGCAAAGGGAAAATATCAACCTGGTCATCGTCCACATCCGCCGGCAAAAAAGCGGCAATGAAATTCCCTTGGCGGTGTAGATAACAATGGGGGGGATCGGTAAATAATCCTAAAATAGAGTCTCCAAAAGGCGTGCTCAAAGCCCCCACCTTCCCGCCGTAAATCATTTTTTCGTTCTGGGTAATTTCGCCAAAAATATCCAGGGCATTTTCCACCCGGCGATCGTTGAAGGGAATATCATGGGCTACCCACTGGTCATAGGTTGCCGGACTAGCAGTGCGTAACATAATATCTTCGACCCAATCGGTGCCCACCCAGCCCGTAGCATTGCCACTTTCGATGCCCAGACACCAGGGAGTTTTGCCTTTATCAATCAGCCGTTGACTAAGGGCCATCATTTCTTCCCAAGTGCCAGGAACTTCATAACCATTAGCAGCAAACTCTTGGGGATTAAACCAAACTAGACTTTTGACCGAGGCTCGATACCAAACGCCGTAAACGGTGCCATCCACCGCAGCTAAATCCAACCAAGCCTGGTCATAGGCCTCTGTCATTTCCTCCGGGGTGAGAATTTCCCCCAGGGGAACTAATTTTCCTTCCCTGGCAAAATCCGCCATCAATCCCGGCTGGGGAAACATGGCTAAATCGGGAGCTCGACCGGAGTCGACCCGAATGGGTAAGGTGGTGGCAAAGGTATCAACGCCTTCGTAAACCACTTCAATGCCGGTGGCTTCGGTAAAGGGCGCTAGGGCTTGTTCAATTTTTTCCTGTTGTTCCCCAATCATTACCCCAAGGATGGTCACCTGTTTTCTGTCTTCGTCCCCATTAACCCCTGGGCCCTGGCAACTAGTGAGAACAATCAGGCTAATTATCAGGGTAGTGATTTTAAAAAATTTCATCGCAAAAACCGTAAAGCAACAACCCAATATCGATACAGTCAATATCTTTGGTGTGGGAAAGTTCCACCTATACCATGCCTTGAAAATTGGTATGGGTCAAATCAGATAGTTCTTTTTGACTACTAATTTTGTTGCTAGCAGCGTTGTCAATCCCATCGCTCTGGTCTGGGATGCAAATGGCAGGAAAATTCTGCTCCCCTTGGGGGAAACGAGTTACGATGGGGGCGACGTTTGCTTTGTTTGCGACATAATTCTATGGATGTCAAATTGATTTTGATTGGTCTAACAGCGGTGTTTACCCTGGCATGTCTATTTTTCGGCACCAAAAATGGCTATTACGACACTGACAAGTACGACGGTAATGGTTCTGCCCATTAGTTTTACCCGCCGTTATTGTGATTGATTTTGCTTTGCCCCCAGGGCTGATCGCCAAGCTTCCATGACTTTTTCCGTGCCGACCCAGGGCAAGGCTTTTGCCAATATATCCTTTCTTCCCTATGGAGTGGGTCCCCGGGATGGGGGGATTTGTCTGGAACTGCATTTGGGACCCTATAGGATTCTGCTCGACTGTGGTTTAGAAGACTTAACACCATTGTTGGCAGCGGATCCGGGGACAGTGGATCTGGTTTTTTGTAGCCATGCCCACAGGGATCACGGTTTGGGGTTGTGGCAATTTCACCAACAATTTCCCCACATTCCCATTCTGGCCAGTGAAGTTACCCAACGGTTACTGCCCCTGAATTGGCCCGATGAGTTTGTGCCTCCATTTTGTCGGGTTTTACCCTGGCGATCGCCCCAGGAAGTTTTACCTGGCCTCACGGTGGAATTATTACCGGCAGGGCATTTACCGGGGGCTGCCCTAATTTTGCTCGAATACCATAACGGCGATCGCCTTTACCGGGTGATTTATACCGGGGATTATTGCCTTTCCCATCTCCAGTTAGTAGACGGTCTGGCCTTGACTCCCCTGCGGGGTCTGAAACCGGATGTGCTGATCCTAGAAGGACATTATGGCAACCGCCGTTTACCCCACCGTCGTCAACAGGAAAAACAATTTATCCAGGCGATCGAAACGGTGCTAGCCAAGGGGAGAAATATTCTCCTGCCAGTGCCTCCCTTGGGTTTAGCCCAGGAAATTCTCAAGTTACTAAGGACCCACCATCAGTTCACCGGGCGTCAAGTTAACCTTTGGGCGGGGGAATCCGTGGCCAGAGGTTGTGACGCTTACCAGGGAATAATTGACCATCTCCCCGATAATGTCCGCAATTTCGCCCAACACCAACCCCTATTTTGGGACGATAAAGTTTATCCCCATCTGCGCCCCCTCACCGATGACCAGGGCGAACTATCCCTATCGGCCCCATCCATAGTAATCACCACAACTTGGCCTGCTTTTTGGCCTAGTCCCGCCGCCTTACCGGGATTGTGGACAGTATTTATGCCCCAGTTGCTTACCTTACCCAGTTGTTTGGTGAACTTTGCCTGGCAAGACCTAGAAGAGTTTCCCAAATATGAGCTGGAAGATTATCTGTTGGCAGACCATAGTGATGGCCGCAACACGACCCAGTTGATCCATAATCTCCGTCCCCAACATTTGGTGTTTGTCCATGGGCAACCCTCGGATATTGAAGACTTAACTAGTTTAGAAGAATTACAAAGTCGCTACCAGCTCCATTCCCCCGCCGCCGGCAATGCGGTGGCCCTGCCCATTGGCGATCGATTTGTACAACCCACTCCCCCGCCGCCCCAGATTTATGAAGGAGAAATCCACGAGCTAGAACCGAATAAGCAGATTCATCACCTGGGGGAAGTGGTCATCCATTTAGACGGGCAAATTCTAGAAAATTCCCGTTGGGGCAAATTTGGCGAAACCGGCATTGTGCAAGCCCGTTGGCAGGGAGAAGAACTGGTATTAAGGGGGATCAGCCAAAGGGAATTGCTCAAACAAAATCAAAGCAGTAAGCGCCCGGTAGATTTTGATTGCTGTGCCAACTGCCGACATTTTCAGCATTATCATTGTCGTAATCCCGTTTCTCCCCTGATGGGATTAGAGGTGAGGGCGGATGGCCATTGTCCTGTCTTCGAATCAGTAGCAAGTAGTTGAGGCGTGTTTTAAAAACCGCCCGATGCTCCTAATTTTGGCTGAGGACTATGTAAAAGTCTCCAGCCATTGTGGTCACTTTTTGCGGAGCAAACTGAAACCTGGCCAATAGGTTCTTAGGGGTTGCAATGCTAGCTGTAGCGTAAAATCAACGCTTCCCTGGCCTGTTCCCGGTCATCGAAGTGGATTTTTTCCGTGCCAAGAATCTGGTAGTCTTCGTGGCCTTTGCCGGCAATTAACACCCCGTCCCCCGGTTTTGCTTCCCGGATCGCCTTATGGATAGCGGTGGCCCGATCGCCAATGATCCAGGGTTCGATGTCTAGACTGATGCCTTGCACTACGTCGGCCAAAATTTGTTCGGGGTCTTCGGTACGGGGATTGTCGGAGGTAACCACCGCTAGGTCGGCCAGCTGAGCCGCAATATTGCCCATTAAAGGCCGTTTGGTACGATCCCGATCGCCACCACAACCAAATATACAAATCAAGCGGCCGGGGATAAAGGGGCGGGCGGCCTTGAGGGCATTTTCCAAACTGTCCGGGGTGTGGGCATAGTCCACCATCACAGAAATGTCTTGATCCGGGCGGATTTGTACCTGCTCCATGCGCCCCGGTACCCCAGGAAAATCGAGTAAATCCTTCACCATGGCGGCTGGATCTAGCCCAAGGTGCAGGCCACTGGCGATCGCCGCTAGCACATTGGCCAAGTTAAATTGCCCTACTAAGGGGGACAGGAAAGGAAATTCCCCCTGGGGAGTAACAAACGTGCCCTTAACCCCGGTGGGTTGATAGTCCAAATCCTTGGTGTAAAAGTCCGCAGTGCTATCGTTGACGCTGTAGGTGTAAACCTGATCCAACGGTAGGCGATCGATTAACCTTTGGCCGTAGGGATCATCTTGGTTGATCACCGCCCGACCTTGGAGATATGACTCCTTAAACAACAAAGCCTTGGCAGCAAAATAATTTTCCATGGTGCCGTGGAAGTCCAAATGATCCTGGGTGAGGTTGGTGAACACAGCGCAGGCAAAGCCACATTGCAAAACCCTGCCCTGGGCCAAGGCATGGGAACTAACTTCCATCACGGCGTATTGATTGCCCGCCTGGAGAGCTTCGGCCAATTGTTTCTGTAAATCCGTCGCAAAGGGGGTGGTGTGGGTGGCGGTCTTTTGGTAACCAGGCCAACGGGTGTAGAGGGTTCCCAGCAAAGCACTGGACCGTTGCTGTTGATTGAGGAAATATTCAATCAAATGGCTGGTGGTCGTTTTGCCATTGGTGCCCGTTACTCCCACCAGTTGCAACGTTTGGGCAGGATGTTGGTAAAAGGCCGCCGCAAGGCCGGCACACACCGGCACTAAATCCGGCACCGCAATGACGCATTCTCCATTTTGGGGCGGAAATTTTTGCAACGCCTTCTCACTGACCACAGCGGCGATCGCCCCAGCTTCTAGGGCCCCGGACCAAAACTCCCCTCCGTCAACCCTGGTGCCCGGCATGCCAATGAATAAAGTGCCAGGGGGACAGGCATGGGAATTGGTAGATAAACCAGTCACTATTTTCCCTAGGGCAGGGCAACGATCCGATTCCTGGGCCAACCAAGGGGCGGCGGCCACCACCTCTGGAACCGATGCCAATAACTGCCCTAACTTAACCATGGTTGTTTTTCCCCAATCAAATCTGCCGTCAATGAAGGTCAATATACCCGAGATGTTCCAACGGAGGTTAGCTCCTGGTGTACTGGTTGCAAAGCTTCCTGGCTGACCTTGATTAATGCGAACGGGAATTACCTTTTCTCCGTCCAGCAAGAAGGGGGAGTTCAGTCAACTTTTTCCCTCCAAAGACGGCCCTTGGCACTGGCCAGTTCTGGATGCCCTGCCTCAATTAAAGCCTGATCCCGCAAACGGCAGGAGTCACAGCGACCACAGGGTTCTTCCCCCCCGGCGTAGCAAGACCAGGTTTGGGCAATGGGGACTCCCAATTCCAAAGCTTTATGGACAATGTCAACTTTGCTCAATTCAATCAGGGGAGCCAGCAATTGAATGGGTCTTCCTTCTACCCCGACTTTGGAAGACAGGGCTGCTAATTGTTGATAGGTTGCTAAATATTCGGGGCGGCAATCAGGATAGCCGGAATAGTCGATGGCATTGATGCCCAAAAATACCGCTTCGGCTCCCTTTGCTTCAGCTAGGGATAAACCGAGGGCAATAAATACGGTGTTACGCCCCGGCACATAGGTGGAAGGAATAATATCTGGTTCTACCCCTGTCTGGGGCAAGGTTTGTTGGCGATCGGTCAGGGAAGAGCCTCCCCACTGGGCCAGGTCTAGGTTGATGCTGAAATGTTCTGGGATCCCCAGAGCTTGGACGATGTCTGCCGCCGCTCGCAATTCCCGGTCATGGCGTTGACCGTAGTTAAAGGAAAGGGCAATAACTCGGTACCCTTCCCTTTTGGCGATCGCCGCTACGGTGGCGGAATCTAACCCTCCGGATAGTAAAACAACAGCAGTTTTGGTCATAGATTTTTCGGCAGTCAATCGGTTATGGTCATTGCTGGAGCCTGGGCAGCCTGTTGGCAAAGTTTTAGTTTGTTCCCTAACCCCGCCGGGGAAATTGTCTTTGTCGCACTTCTCCACTGAATTTATGCACTGTTTCCGTAATGGTATGTCGTAAATTCAGATAGGCCGGAGCAAAGGGCGGTTGTTTGACTGTCAAACCGAGTAAATCCGCCGTCACCAAAACCTGGCCGTCACACTGGGGCCCTGCCCCAATGCCAATGGTGGGAATGGGCAACTGCTCAGTGATACTAGCCGCTAGTTCGCTAGGAATATGTTCTAAAACAATGGCAAACACTCCCGCCTCTGCCAAGGCGATCGCCTGATGAAGAATTTTCTCCGCTGTGGCCGGGTCCTGGCCCTGTTGCCGATAACCCAACTGATGGACTGATTGGGGCGTTAAGCCCACATGACCCATCACCGGAATGCCCACCTCCGTTAGTCGAGCTACGGTTTCCACCATGCGGGGGTGACCCCCTTCTAATTTCACTGCCTGGGCACCGGTTTCCTGCAAAACCCTTCCCGCTGACCCCATGGCCTGGGCTGGACTTTCCTGATAGGTCAAAAAGGGCAGGTCACAGACCACCAAGGCTCTTTGTACTCCCCTTTTAACTGCCGCTGTGTGGTGAATCATGGTGTCCAAGCTCACCGGTAGGGTAGTTTCGTAGCCCAAAGCCACCATTCCGAGGGAATCCCCCACCAGAATAATTTCCACTCCCGCCGCATCCAACACCGAGGCGATCGCCGTATCCCAGGCAGTAAGGGCCACAATAGGCCGTTGTTGACGCTTCCAATCCAACAATTGGGTGGGGGTAATGGCCATGGGAACTTAAGAGCGCACCGCCTCTAAAATACGGGAATAGTAGAAACGGGTACTGGTCATGCCGGTACGGGCAATGGAAAAGCCGTTATCTCCCAAAATTTTGCGAATGTCTGCTTCTTTATGTTGATAGGCCCTGGTGGTCTTACTGGGACCGGGAAACAGTCCCCCAATTTTTTTCAACACCGTCAAGCCCAGGGTTTTGGGGGCAAAGCTCAAAATTAAACGGCGATCAGCCAGGGAAGCCAAGTGGCTAATCATCGCTGACGCCTCCTCCGTTGGATAGTGAATCAACACATCCAGACAAATAACTGTGTCATATTTACCCCCCAACTGGGCTAAATCCTGGGTCATAAACGTGGGCTGATTGCCATAGGCCAAAACTTCCTGGGCCTTTTGTTGGGCTTCCCCCACCATTTTTTCGGAAATATCACTGCCATAGACCAATGCCCCCGCTTGGGCCAGGGGAATGCTCAAACTACCTACCCCACATCCCGCATCACAGACTAACAAGCCAGGTAAATTTCCGTCCGCCACTAACCAGGCCACCACCGAGTCAACGGTTTGTTGATGCCCCACCCGGATGTCTTTTTGCACGAAATTGACTTGGCCGTCACCATAGATCCGGCGCCAACGGTCAAAGCCGGTGGAATTAAAATAGTCACGAACGATGGTTTTATCGTCTAGGGCGGCGTTGGTCATGGAAAGCTAAGCTCGAAAATTTGAGTTAGGTAAAGGTTGGTATAAGCTATAGGCACGAGCCGTCTAAGCAATGGTACCATTCTTTTCTGGTTACTCTGGGGGAGGAACTTTCGTGGTTCCATATCAGGAATTCAAGACCTAATATCCCCAGCCGAGGGGAGAACGTGTTACTATGCCCCCATAGAGTAATGATCGGTTGGTAGCATTTGTTTCTAGTATTAACGGTTTTTCGCGTTTTTCCATTGACAGGCATTTCTCCGAAATCACCCTCTACATATCCCTCAGTTTTTGGAGAAAATCCATGTCAATTTATGTAGGCAACCTGTCCTATGACGTTTCAGAAGCCGATTTAACCGCGGTTTTTGCTGAATACGGTTCCGTAAAGCGGGTTCAGCTCCCCACCGACCGGGAAACTGGTCGCATGCGGGGCTTCGGTTTTGTCGAGCTAGAAGCTGACGCCGAAGAAACGGCTGCCATTGAAGCCCTAGACGGTGCAGAATGGATGGGTCGTGACCTTAAAGTTAACAAAGCCAAGCCCCGGGAAAATCGCAGTGGCGGTGGTTCCTTTGGTGGCGGTCGTAAAAGCTATGGTGGTAGCCGCTACTAGGGCTTAGTTTTTGTTCGCCGTCGTTCCACCAGTTTGATTCGGTTAGTGAAACTTTTTTGAGCTACCCGTATTTCTGGTGGGAAATCGGGCTAAATCCTGTTCTCATTGTTAGTTAAATTAGTTCAACCTAGGGGTTCTTGCCGTGTGGCCGGAACCCTTTAGTTTTTCTGGTGACAAGGGCATTTTTGCTTGGCTTTGTCATTTCTCCTCCCCTTGCCTTGGAGGTAATTGTCACTCATACTAATTCAGACACTGGATTCAGTGTTTACCGAGCGTCCAAGATTGTTAATACTATGCAACCCACCCCCCCGAAGCCGCCCAAAAAGACCCCCGAGACTGACCTTTTAGAAACCAATGTGGCCGCGGCAGATGATCTAATTCCCGAAGCCCCAGCTAACACTACCCTAGATACCACTGCCAAAAACTATTATCAGGCGATCGGTTGGTTGCGGGGGGTGGTAAAAAAAGGGGAAGAACGATATTACGTACAGATTCGGGATGCCAATTTTACCTTATATTTGCCTAGGCGAGCCATTGCGGTGGCGGCGGCGTTGGAAGGAAAGTTAGCCTGGATCAAGTGCTATCCCCAGTCCAAAGGAGAAGGGTTAAGCTTTAAAGTGGTCTGGATGGGCACAGAACAGCATGAGAAAAGCGATCCTGGTATTTTTGTTTTGCGGGGAGTGTGGCAATTTATTCCCCAATGTCGCCGGCCTGTTTTTAGTGTCTATCGCAATGAGCTGAAAAGCTATGAAAATCGCCCCAACAATCAGCATTTGCCCTTAATTTGGAGCGATCAACCCCCCTACCGTTTTCGCAAGGATTCGGAGGAGCGGCCGAAGTTTTATCAGATTTTGGCTCGCTTGATTCCCCAACGCAATTGTTTTGGTTTTGTGGAACAGATTGCCGAGCCGGTTGAACAAACCCCCCGTCGGGTTAAAAAGACTCCCTTTAACCCCGATAGTTCTGAGAAAAAGCCTGAGTATGGCCATAAGGGGGAGAAGCAAGAGAATGCCCTAGAGTCTCCAGAAAACCTAGATCTGGACCAGGGACAGACTGAGCCATTGCTGGCAGAGAAGCTTGATGGTCTTGATACTGACAACGGCGATCGCCAACTGTCTTCTGGGGCGACCTCTTTGACAGAAGAACCAAGCAATGGATCAACAGAAGCGGTAGTTGAATCGGAGCCATCCCTAGAGCCGGAATTACCAGTGGAGTCGAAAGCAAAAACAACGACTTCCACGGGTAAGACCAAAACTACGAAAACGCCCAAGGCCACCAAAACTACTAAGACTAAAACTAAGGGGAAAACACCTCCACCGGAGGCCTAGACATTGTTGCTCCTTGGGGTCTGGAAAAACCGCAATGGGGGTCAAAATGGGCCTCCCAATCAACTTTGGCAATCCACAAAGCCGGGGTTTACCTATAGAGTTAAACGGGGGTAATAAAACCTCCCCCAGACCGACAACGGCGATCGCCAAAGTCAGAATTGAGGCAGCGATAGCGTAAAATCTGATCACAAATTGCCTATTTTCTGCGAACCCTAGGCGAAAATTCCTCGCAATCCCAAGCTCAATGTCCGATTTTCTTTTACAAAGTAGTTGGTTTATTCCTTTTTATGGTCTGATTGGGTCGATCCTTAGCCTGCCTTGGTCATTTCGCCTGATTAAACAAACGGGCCCTAGACCGGCGGCCTACTTCAATGTTTTCATGACTTTGGTTTCTGCCATCCATGGCATGGTTGCCCTCTCAGCCATTTGGCAAACACCGAGTGAGCAAATTGTTTTCCATTGGCTCCAGGTGGCGGATTTAGACCTCACCTTGGCGGTGGAGATTTCCCCGGTTAGTTTGGGGGCCCTATCGGTGGTGACTGGCATCAGTTTTTTAGTCCAGATTTTTGGTCTGGGCTACATGGAGAAGGACTGGTCCTTAGCTCGGTTCTATGGACTACTGGGATTTTTCGAAGCGGCCCTGGGGGGCATTGCCCTGAGTGATTCCCTATTTTTAAGCTATGGCCTGTTGGAAATGCTAACCCTTTCCACCTATCTTTTGGTGGGTTTTTGGTATGCCCAGCCCCTGGTGGTTACCGCCGCCCGGGATGCTTTTTTAACCAAAAGGGTGGGGGATATTATTCTCCTCATGGGGGTAGTGGCCCTCTCTAGCTATGGTCAGGGTTTAACTTTTTCCCAGTTGGACAACTGGGCTAGTACGGTGCCAGTGACCGGCATCACCGCTACTTTGTTGGGACTATCTCTAATTGCTGGCCCCACCGGCAAATGCGCTCAATTTCCCCTCAATCTTTGGTTGGACGAAGCCATGGAGGGCCCGAATCCGGCGGGCATTATGCGTAATTCGGTGGTGGTGTCAGCCGGTGCCTATGTGTTGATTAAGTTACAGCCGGTGTTTACCCTCTCCCCGATCGCCTCCAAGACCTTGATTGTACTGGGGACATTGACGGTGGTGATGACGTCGTTGATTGCCATTGCCCAGATTGACATTAAGCGTACCCTTTCCCATTCGACCAGCGTTTACCTGGGATTGGTATTTATTGCGGTGGGTTTAGGGCAGGTAGACATTGCCTTTCTGTTGCTCTTCGCCCATGCGATCGCCAAAGCTTTGTTATTTATGAGCATTGGTTCGATTATTTTCACCACCAGCGGTCAAAATATCACTGAAATGGGGGGATTATGGAATCGTATGCCCGTGACCACAACTTCCTTTGTGGTGGGTTCTGCGGGATTGTTGGCGGTTTTTCCCCTAGGCATGTTTTGGACTTGGCAAAAATGGTTTAGTGGAGACTGGTTGGTAAGCTGGCCCCTATTGGCTTTATTGATCTTTGTTAACCTCTTTTCTGCCCTCAATTTAACCAGGGTGTTTCGTTTAGTATTTCTGGGTAAACCCCAGCCCAAAACCCGCCGGGCCCCGGAAGTACCCTGGCCCATGGCGGTGCCCATGGTGAGTTTGATCATTGTGACTCTGCTGGTGCCCATTGCCCCCTTGCAGTGGTCTTTTTGGTTATCAGCCACCTATCCCCTCGGTTTAACTTCCCCCGTTACCCAATGGGCCATGCCTCTCCTGATGGTGGCGGGAATTACAGGAATTTTGTTGGGTAGTCTTATGCCTTTACGACGGAATCTCTCTCGCTCAAGTCGACTGCCGGTGCGTTTCCTGCAGGATTTGTTCGCCTACGATGTTTATTTGGATAAAATTTATGGCGCTACGGTAGTGGCAGCGGTGGCGGCGATCGCCAAAATCAGCACTTGGTTTGATCGTTACGTCATCGACGGCATAGTCAACCTAGTCAGTTTGGTAACTATTTTCAGCGGCAGTGCCCTCAAATATAATGTCACCGGGCAGTCACAATTTTATCTGCTCACCATCTTGGTGGGGGTAGCCCTGCTGATCTGGTTTTCCCTCAGCGGTCAATGGATGGCGATCAGGCAGTTTTGGTCCAGTTGGTTGTCCCTAATTCTTCCTTAATTGAGGGAAGATCAAAACTAATTAATCTTGATTTAAAACTAACTTTTTCTGATTTGCTTGATGTTAACCTAATTTTTATCAAATTTTTTTAGCTTGATAGTATCTAATTAAATTTTTACCAAGCCAACTTAAATTTAACTAACTTTACATAAGTCTTAATTCCCATGCTCAGTGCTCTCATCTGGGGCCCCATTTTTGGAGCTATTCTCATTGCTATTATTCCGAACCCTGACCATGATTGTTACTCCCGCAAAATTGCCTTAGGCATTATGGTGGCCATGGCTGGGCTGAGCGTTTTATTAGCTGGGCAATTTAACATCAGTGATCCCCAGATGCAGTTTGTGGAATATTATCCCTGGTTGCCAAGTTTGGGTTTGAATTATCACCTAGGGGTTGATGGGCTATCTCTGCCCTTATTGTTGCTGAACAGTGCTTTGGTGGTAATTGCCATTTTTAGTACCAATACCGAGATAGAAAGACCGAGATTTTACTATGCCTTATTGTTGCTTCTCAGTGGTGGGGTAGCAGGGGCATTTTTAGCCCAAGATTTGCTCTTATTTTTCCTCTTTTTTGAGCTGGAAATTATTCCTCTTTATTTTCTCATTGCCATTTGGGGAGGACAACGGCGGGGTTATGCAGCTATGAAGTTTTTGCTTTACACTGCCCTGTCCGGTTTTCTGGTACTAGTGTCTTTCTTGGGTTGGTTCTGGTTGACCAAGGCGCCCAACTTTGACTACAATCCCAGCTTGGCCGATGCCCTTCCAGTAAAAACCCAAATGTTGCTCTTGTTGCCCCTACTGCTCGGTTTGGGCATTAAAATTCCCATTTTCCCCTTCCACACCTGGCTACCGGATGCCCACGTGGAAGCTTCCACTCCCGTTTCTGTCTTGTTGGCAGGGGTTTTACTTAAACTAGGCACCTATGGCTTACTGCGTTTTGGATTGGGGCTTTACCTGGAGGCCTGGGTGGAATTTGCCCCCTATTTAGCAACCCTAGCGGCTATTAGCGCCCTTTATGGTGCTTCCTGTGCGATCGCTCAAAAGGATATGAAAAAAGTGGTGGCCTATTCTTCCATTGCCCACATGGGTTATATTCTCTTGGCTGCTGCCGCCGCTACCCGCTTGAGTGTGACCGCCGCTTCGGCTCAGATGGTGAGCCATGGCATCATTTCTGCCCTGCTGTTTCTGTTGGTGGGGGTAGTGTATAAAAAAACCGGCAGTCGGGACGTGGATAAATTGCAAGGACTGTTAACTCCCGAACGGGGTTTACCCATCACCGGCAGTTTGATGATTCTCGGTGTCATGGCCAGCGCTGGCATTCCAGGCATGGTGGGCTTTATTGCTGAATTTTTGGTATTCCGGGGCAGTTTTCCGATTTTCCCTACCCAAACCCTCCTGTGCTTAATTGGTAGCGGTTTAACGGCAGTTTATTTCCTGTTAATGATTAATCGGGTTTTCTTTGGCCGTCTCACCATGGAACTGTCCCATTTACCTAAGGTGCGTTGGCAGGAACAAATTCCGGCGATCGCCTTGGCGGTGGTCATCATTGCTTTGGGCATTCAACCCCATTGGTTAACCCAGTGGAGTGAGCCCCAAACGGCGGTTTTGTTGACAGGGCACCCAGATTTAGTCAGTGTGCCAGCCCCGCCCCGCATCGAAATTGAAGTCAAGGAATTGGGGGAAGTGTAGGGCTCCAGCAAACCGAAGTGAGTTTAACCCACAATGATAGAAGAGCAATAATTCCCTGATCGCCAGAGCTTTTCCGTATATCATCCGCAAAAGTGTGTTACGCCGATTAGCATACCCTTAAATGAACTATATGTTCCCCATGTTCCCCCGGAAAGTTCTTGGATGTAGTACGAGCAACTATTCGTCTCAAGAACTACTCCTAGCGCACTGTTGGAATCAATTTCTCCCAAAAAGCAGGGAATTAGCCTAAACAATTTGGGAGTAGTATCTTGGCTATAACTTTCTAAGCCACGTCGTCATGGGCAAAGCGGTTATAGAGGAAGTCGAGGGCGTAGTTACGTAGCTGGTAATAGGTGGGGTCTTCCATAATCCTGTCCCGGTCCCGGGGGCGAGAAAAGGGTATGGTCATAATTTCGCCAATGTTGGCGTGGGGGCCATTGGTCATCATCACAAGGCGATCGGCCAGGAAGAGGGCTTCATCAATGTCGTGGGTGATCATCAACACGGTGCAGCGGTGGTCATTCCAGATTTGTAGTAACTCTTCCTGTAATTCCTCCTTGGTGATAGCATCCAAGGCTCCAAATGGTTCATCAAGGATTAGCACTTCTGGACGAATGGCCAGGGCCCGGGCAATGGAGACCCTTTGCTTCATGCCGCCAGAAATTTGCCCCGGTTTTTTATCCATGGAATCGGTTAGGCCCACCATGGCTAAATGGTCTTTGGCGATCGCCCGTTTTTCCGCTTCTGTTTTTTGGGAATGGACAGCATCTACGGCAATGTACACATTTTCCAGGGCAGTTAACCAAGGCAGTAGGGCATAGTTTTGGAATACCACCATGCGATCGGGGCCAGGCTCAGTGATGATTTTTCCTCCCACCTGCACAGAGCCGTCTGTGGGACTGGCAAAACCGGACACCATATTGAGCAGAGTTGATTTACCACAACCGGAGTGGCCAATGACGCAAATAAATTCCCCTTCGTTAACGGTGAGGTTGACATTTTCCAACACCGTGTAAGGACCCTTGGCGGTGGGGTACACCTTGGAAACGTTTTCGATGGTTAAAAAGGCAGTGGTTTTTTGATCCGATGGAGTTGCAGTAGGCATGGCGCGCTGGGATTTTAAGGTTTGCATATCGGTGAGCGGGAAATAGTTTCGGTTTGAGTTTTATCGGTTTGGTTCCAAAACCCTGTTAGGTAAGGGAATTTAGGCAAAAACTGGGGCTGGGGTGGGGTTATCAAGATGTACTTCAGCAATGGTGAAATTGCGATGAATGACAGTTTGATTCAGGTAGGCAATGGGGTCATCGGCGTTAAATACTTTCCCGTCAAAAAGGGCGATCGGTTGCCGCTGATAGTTCACGTCGTAGCCCAATTCCCGGGCGGCGGTACTAAATACCCCGACTCGACAAACCCGCTCTAAAATTTCCACCCAGTTGCGGGGAAAGGGAATATCTCCCCAGCGGGCCATTTGGGTCATCATCCAAAGATGTTCGGTACGACTGGGACGGTTAAATTGATCGCCAAAGAAAAGATGGTGGGAATATTCCACGGGATTGCCTAGGCGGCAGGTGCGGCCTTCGGGATCACCCAGGTGAATATAGTCAATGTTGGTGCTGAGGTATTGACGGGTGGCCAACAGTTCCCGAATTTCCATTTCGTGGTTGGGGTCAGCGCAGTAGGCACAGGCTTCCAACAGAGCTTTCACCAAGGCCACATGAGTATTGGGATGGGCGATCGCCCAATCTTCCCGCACTCCTAAAACTTTACCGGGGTGATTTTGCCAAATTTCCAAATCGGTGGCAATGCTAAACCCAGCCCCTTCCATGGAAGCCCGTAAATTCCAGGGTTCGCTGACACAATAGCCGTCAATGGTGCCTGCCTTCAGATCGGCTACCATCTGGGCCGGGGGAATGGTTTTCAGATGCACATCCCGGTCTGGGTTGATGTTGTGGGCCGCCAGCCAATAGCGCAACAGGAGGTTATGCATGGAGGAAGGGTGGACCATGCCCAGGGTGTGGCGATCGCCGTCCGAGGCCAATAGAAGCTGGCGAAAATCCTCGGCGGTGTAAATGCCTTGGTCGTAGAGTTTTTTACTGAGGGTAATGGCGTTGCCGTTGCGGGTCATGGTCAAAGCGCTGACCACGGGAATGGATTGTTCCCGATAACCCCCTGCGGTTAGCCAAGTGGGCATCCCCGCTGGCATTTGAGCCCCATCTAGGTAACCCCCAGCGATGCCGTCCACAATGCCCCGCCAACTGGTTTCCCGCACCAAGCTCACTTCATCTAAGCCATGCTTGGCAAAAAAGCCTTTTTCCTGGGCCACCACCAGGGGCGCACAGGCCACCAGGGGCACATAGCCCAATTCCAGATTGACTTTTTCTAGGCCATGTCTGGCGATCGCCGTGGTTTTTTTCGCCCGTAATTTTTTGATCCGTTTTTGTTGGTTGAGGAAGTAAATAATCTCGCTGCGGAGGCTGTAGTAACTAGGGTGTTCTACCACTTCCATGCGTTTACGGGGGCGGGGAATATCCACTTCCAAAATACCGCCAATGTTGGAACCGGGGCCATTGGTTAGCATCACAATCCGATCTGATAATAAAACCGCTTCATCCACGTCGTGGGTAACCATCACCGCTGTGACTTGATACTGTTCACAAATGCGCATTAATTGCTCTTGTAAATTGCCCCTGGTCAAAGCATCCAACGCGCCAAAGGGTTCATCCAGTAACAATAATTTTGGTCGAATGGCCAACGCCCTGGCGATCGCCACCCGTTGTTTCATTCCCCCGGATAATTCACCGGGCCGCTTATCCACTGCATGGCCTAGGCCCACTAAATTAATGTGTTCTTCAACAATGGCCTTGCGTTCCGCCGCCGATGCCCCCTTCATCACCTCATCCACAGCGAGGGCAATATTTTGCTTCACCGTTAACCAAGGCAGTAGGGAGTAATTTTGGAAAATCACCATTTTGTCCGGGCCGGGCTGCTTGATCCGCTGACCTTCCAGGGTAACAATGCCTTCACTTGGTAAATCTAACCCCGCAATCATATTTAGCAAAGTTGACTTACCACAGCCGGAGTGGCCAATCAGGGAAACAAATTCCCCCTTTTTAATTTCCAAGTTAATCCCCTTGAGGGCGATGTATTCACCTCCATCGGTGAGGGAAAAAACCTTATCGATATTATCAACAGCAACAAAAAGACTCATGGTGGGTCAGAAGATTGATTAAATGGATAAGATACTAGGCCAATAATGCCTAAGAATGTGTTTGGAAAGTTTTATTCCGCCCTCTAAATCGACCTGCTAAAGCTCCAGAAATACTGGGGAACTTTCACTCGGTTTCCCCCCAAATTTGGGGGGGCAGGGGGGCTTTTAAACAGGCTCTAAAATGTGAACGTCGTCCGTAGGGCAAAGACCCCTGTTGTACTATTGTTAGAGTCGCCTTCCGGATTAAAAATTACAAACGCACCGGGAGTAATGCTGAGATTGTTGTTGATCTTGTAGTTATAAAACGCTTCGATTTGGTAGGGCGTGGCACGGTTGCTGATATTGGCGGGTGTTAAAGTTGCCCCATTACCGGCCCCAACCCTAGTGAGGGGTTGACCAAACATCAAACCGGCCGTATTACCTTCCACAAAGGCATCCGGGAAATAAAGCCCAGCCATCCAACTAGCAAGATCGGTAAAAGCCGAACCGCCATTGGCCTGATCCACCATGAAGTAAGCACCATAGCCGGTGAAGTAAATGCTGGAATTAATACGCCAAGTTAAGGTCGCCCCCACCGAATTAACGTTAACTGGGGTTGTCAACGGTAGGCCGCCTAGGGTTCCCGCCGCTGCCCCGGTTAGTCCCGTACCTAAAATATTGAGCTGGTGGTAGCTATAGGCATAGTTGAAACCAAGATCGAGATTTTCGGTGGGATAGAGGGTTAATTGGGTTGCCGCCACAAAACTGCCGTTGAATAAGCCCGCTCCGAGGGGAGTGCCGGGAAAGCCTTCATTTTGGGGAATAGCAGCGTTGACAGAGCCGTAAAGGGCGCGCCAATCGACCACATCGTTAGGCTTGTAAATGAAGCCGGCAGCCGAGGCTAAACCCGTTTCCGTTGTTCCCCCCGAGACCCGTAGTACCGGGTTAATGGCAAAAGCCCGGGAAAGAGTGCCCTGACCTTCACTGGCAAAGGGGACAATGGTGGGAAAAGCATCGGTGACTTCCGCTTTCGGTCCAACAAAAACGGTGAAATTATCTGCTACCGGTGTGACATAGAGCAATTTATACAGACATACGCTGTTATTGCCACAACTGGGTTGGAGATTTTGGGGATTAAAACCAGCAAACTGGGGTTCATAGTTAAAACTGGTCATGCCTTCACCCAAAATTGAGGCATCGTTGGGAAAAAGAGTTTCCGCCACACTTCCCGTGCCGGTAATGGGTTTTCCAGCAGTAAAGTTATAGGCCTGCAAACCCGTAATTAAGGCATCTTTACCGGTAAAGCTAGTGGTGAGGTTTAAGCGCACCCGATCGTTAAAAACTATCTGGGCATTATCCGAATCCGGTTCTCCCCCGGTGGCACCACTAATGGAAAAAATCACTTCCCCATTCAGTTTGGTGGTGGTGGAAAATTGATTGTCTTCCAGGTAGGCTGTACGGGTTTCCAGGTTATCAACCCTGGCCCCCAAAGCAGCCAGTTCTGCTTCAAATTCCCTTGCCAGCCGTTGGAGCTTGTCAATATCGGCCCGAATGACGGCCACATTTTCCTGTATTAACCGCTCCATCACGTTCATACAGGCATTGAGACCAGCGGCAAATTCCCAACGACTGAGGGCACGATCGCCGCGGAAAGTGCGATCGGGGTAACCCACAATGCAACCGTAACGCTCTACTAAACTTTTTAAGGCTTCATAGGCCCAATCCGTTGGTTGCACATCCCGCAACTCCGAAACCGATGTCACTTGGCCCATGGGCTGGTCCAGCAAGGTAGTCAGTTCCTGCACCGGAGTAATTACCATGGGATCGACATCCTCATACAGCATCTGAGCCCCAGCGGAACCAGGGAATGTGGTTAGGCTAGTAACGGTAGCAAATCCTGCGAGCCAAGTGAATCGATATTGTTTCATTGCGATGAATTCCTCTAATTTTGATCGTTTATGGTTAGCGGTGAAAAAAAGTCCGTGGTCTCCTTTTTTCTCCAAGGCAAATTGTTAACCTCCTGAGGTCGGTGAGTTTGTTATTGTCCTGGGGCAATTAACTTTTGGAGATAGGCAATGCCTCGGTCTAGGAGTAAACCCACCGCACCGATGTAAAACACTGCCAAGATAATTTCGCTGATGTAATTCTGTTGATAGGCATCCCAGATAAAAAAGCCGATGCCGACAATACCTGACATGACAATTTCTGCTGCAATAATTGCCAACCAAGCTAAACCAATGGCAATTCGTAAGCCGGTAAAAATATAGGGTAGTGCTGAGGGAATAAGAATTTTAAAGAAGAACTTTTGGGGAGACAAGCGTAACACTTTACGCACATTAATATAATCCTGCGGAATCTGTTTTACCCCTTCCGTTGTATTAATTAAAATCGGCCACACCGAGGTAATGAAAATAACGAAAATTGCCGCTGGTTGATTTTGCTGGAGAGCCACCAAAGCAATGGGAACCCATGCCAAGGGAGCGACCATCCGTAGAAATTGAAAAATTGGATCAAGAGCCTTATCTAGCAAGGGTTGAGTACCTACCAAAATCCCCGTGCTAATGCCAACAATGGCGGCGAGGGAATAACCTTGAGCAACCCGCCCTAAACTAGCGAGGGTTTGCCAAAATAACCCCTTATCCAAACCGCCCTGGTCGTAAAAGGGATACATCAACAGGGTGCGGGTACGGGGATCGGTCCACAAACTGCTGGGGGGGGGAAGTTTAATCAGACCTGCGCTGGAAATTAACTGCCACAACAATAAAAAGCCTAAGATTCCGAATATAGGGGGCAAAATGTCACCCCGACGCTTACGCCAAAACTTTTGTAGGGGATTGGCCCCCGCCGCCCGATTTTTCCTTTGGGAAATGGTAGTGGTCATTATTGTCTCCTTGATAGTAATGGATTAATCATCAACAATGAAATGGCTTAATTAATAGCTAGTTAGACTTTTTTGATTGCCAAACTTTGCAGATAAGCCGATGGATTAGCAGGGTCAAAGGTAATGCCATCAAAGAACGTTTCTACGCCCCGGGAAGTGCTGCTAGGAATGTCGGCAGTAAATCCAGCTTCCGTTGCTGCTTCTCGCCACAAATCTTCGCGATTAACTTTGTCAATAATTTTTTGAGCTGTATCTAAATCGGGGATGGCGTTTTTATGGAAACCCCAACGAATACTTTCTGTGAGGAACCATAAATCATGGCTCTTATAGGGGTAGGAAACATTGCCAATGCCGTCCTTCCAGTAGAGGGGACCTTTTTGGAAATCATCAATGGCAGGCTGACCATCTCCCATGGTGTATTGACCTTTAAAGGGAGACTCTAAAATGGTGGTGGGAACATTGAAATAATTTCTACCGGACACAATCTGTACAACTTCAGGACGATTTTTGGGGTCATCAATCCACTGTTGGGCTTCCATAATTCCCTTCAGTAATGCCTTGGTTGCCTTGGGATTTTTATCTACCCAATCCGCTCGAATGGCGAGGTACTCTTCCGGGTGATAGGGCCAAATTTGGGCAGTTAAACCGGCCATGTAGCCAATGTTTTCTGTCACGATGCGATAGGGCCAAGGATCTCCAGTGCTAAAAGCATCCATGGTACCGTTGCGCATGCCCTGGACTGTTTCAGCGGGAGGCACAGCCAGTAGGTCAATATCGGTGTCAGGATCAACGCCTCCGGCCGCAAACCAGTAACGAATCCAAAAATCTTGGTTAACGTTAGGGAAGGTGTGGGCTGCCTTAAATTTGCGGCCATTGGTTTTGTTAAAGCCCTTGATATAGTCCGCCGCTTTGGTGATATCCAGGTTTACCCCTTTGCCTTCATGCATTGGTGCTACGGCAATACCATTTCCCTGGGTAATCAATTGGGCCAATACATACATGGGCACCTTGTTGCCATTGGTAATGATCCCTTCCGTAATCAGGTGAGGCATGGGCATTTGCCATTGGCCGCCATCGATGCCGCCTCCCTGGGAACCAATGGTGACGTTATCTCTAGCGGAGGCCCAGTTGGCTTGTTTGGAGACTTCCACACCGGTCATGCCATATTTGGCAAAGAAACCTTTTTCTTGAGCAATGATCAATGGGGCAGCTTCCACAATGGGAATGTAGCCTAGTTTGATATTGGCGGTTTCGGGCATCATTTCTGGGCTAATATCCCCGGCCGCTTGGGGAGAAGGGTTAGTACCGGTGCTGGCGGCGTTGGGATCGGGGGGATTGCCGGCACAACCCTTCAGAAATAAAGCCCCTGTGGCAGTGGCGGCGGAGGTGAGCAAAAATTTACGTCGATTGAATGAACCCATAACTTTGATTGATTTTTTCTATGAAAAAAGGCAGACAGAAAAATTAAATAAGCGCCATGGATATCCCCGGTTTACGGAAGAGCACTGGGGCTCCTAGGCTAGGTAAACCAGGGGACGCTTTAAACTGCCTGCCCGAGGACAATGACTAATCCAAGGGGACTTGAATGATCTGATTATTAAGGAAAGCTAAAAATAGATAAATATCCAATTTTTTATGTAATTTATAGAAGTAGTCTATAAAATTAATCCACTATGAAAAATGCCACCCTCCACCAATTTGAGGTTTTTGCGGCGATCGCCAGGACGGGGAGTTTCACCAAGGCGGCGGAGGAATTGTTTCTGACCCAGCCCACGGTTTCCCAGCAGATGAAGCAACTCACCAAGGCGATCGGGGTGCCGCTTTATGAACAAATTGGCCGAAAAATCTATTTAACCGAAGCAGGACAAGCGGTTTTAGACGCTAGCAAAAACATTACCTCTTGCCTGGATCAATTGCAGGAAGTGATTGCTGACCTCCAGGGCTTAAAAAAAGGTAACCTGCGCCTAGCAACTATTACCACAGGCAAATATTTTGTGCCACGACTTTTGGGGGAATTTCGTCAACAATATCCAGGCATTTCCATCTCTCTACAAATTGGCAATCGTCAACAAATTTTGGAGCGTTTGGCGAATAATTTAGACGATTTATACTTTTTGGGTAAACCGCCCTCAAATCTTGATATTAATATCCGCCACTTTTTAGAAAATCCCCTCGTGGTAATTGCGTCTCGCCAGCACCCATTAGTCAAGGAAAAGAAAATTTCTTTGGAAAGACTAGTCAATGAACCCTTGATTATGAGGGAATCAGGCTCTGGAACCAGAATGGCAGTGGAAGAATTTTTCAGCGAAAACCGCCTAAAAATGAATGTAGAGATGGAGATTAGTAGTAATGAAGCCATTAAACAGGCAGTTTATGGTGGGCTGGGAATCTCAATTTTATCGCTGTATTCTTTGGCATTGGAGGGAATCAATGGCCCCCTAGCGGTGCTAGACGTGGAAGGATTTCCCTTACAAAAACACTGGTATATTATTTATCAAAAATCGAAGCAATTATCCATTGTGGCCCAAACTTTTTTAGATTATTTGTTTGCCCATGATGAAGCAGTTTCCATTGCCCAAATTTTTTAAAAACCATCGTTGCCGAAAGCTCCGGCTGACAGAGATCAACGCTGCCCATTAGCCCATTGATAATCGGGAAACTTTGCCGACCACTACGCCTCAAAGATTGTTTTCAACGCCCCCCGGTTCTCCAAAGCTTGGGGGAAAATTGGAGAACAGCCCTTTATTGTGGGGAGATCTAGGGATGAACTAAAGATAATGGGAGATAAGTCAGGCTAACCCTTAGCCATGATTTCCTGAAAGGCTTGGAGATCAAAATGGGTGGCAATCAACTGTTGGATACATTGCACCTTGACTGGTTCTTGCAGGCGTACATTACCAAAGGCCTGATCAACAATTTCCACGGTGGTTAGGGTGTCTTGGTCCACAGAGAGGATGGGAATTTCTAAATCCTGGGCTCGGCTGATAATCAGGGGTTGAGGTCCGGCGTGGCCAGTCAAAATTAAGCAACTGGTGGAGGTTTCTAGGGCAGCTAGTTGTAAATCGGTACGATCGCCGCCGGTGACCACAGCTTTATTTTCCCCTTGACGGAAATATTCCAGGGCAGAGTTAACGTTCATAGCCCCAATGGTGAGACTCTCCACCATCAAATCCAGATGCTCTTCACTACAGAGGACTTTGGCATTTAGTTGATGGGCTAGTTCCCGCACACTAACGCTTCTGAGCAAACGGTCTTCCGCCAACAGACCAAGCACCGCAATACCATGGCTTTCCAAAAAAGGCTTGACCAAATCTTTGGTCTCCGGCAAGGCCTCCAGGGGAATGTCATTGATCACCACCCCTTTGAGGCTATCCCCCAGGGTTTGTCGAGCTTTGAGGAGGCCATCCACCACCAAGGGGGAATGGTAGCGACCCACCAACAGCACTGCAGCGTTAATTTTGGCCGCTAATTCAGAAAAGGAAAGCCCGAATAAACTACCTTCCCAGAGATTGCCTGGACCTTCCAACAAAACTAAATCCGCCGTTAGACCTTGGATGGATGCCTCTAGGGCTTCGGCATAATTAGTTTGATCCTGGCCTTGGAGGCGTCGGGTAATGGTCTTTTCGTCCAAAAATACCAGGGGTTTACGCACCTGGGCTGGTGCCAACTCCAAACTCTGGCTAATAAATTCAATGTCTGCTTCTTCCAGGGCTGCCGCCGCCTTATTCATGGCCGTACCAATGGGCTTGCCGTAGGCGATCGCCATGCCCTGTTGTTGCAAAAGCCGGGCCAAACCGAGAATAATCCCCGATTTGCCGCTGTAGGGCTCCAAAGACCCGACTAATAAACATTGGGGTGAATTGGCCACTGGAACGCTCCTGACTAGATGGACTAGGTAAAAAAATTTGACTGCTGGGCTATTTTGATTAATTTAGCGACGGCATTGGTGAAAAACTGGCTTGATAGATACCCCTGCATGACCAAAGCTCAGTTTCCTCTGATTAATGATAGGCACTCTGGGACGAGCTAAAGGGTAGAAACATCGTCTAACCGCAAAAGCTTACGGTAAAAATTTTGCGGAAAGTCAATATTCTTACTCTCCTCGTATCCCGCAATTAGATCAATCAAATAGTCCATAAACTCTGAATTGAGCACAGTCATTTCATAACTCAAATCCGCCTGCCCATCGAATTGCATCCGGCAGCGAGTCAGTTCCGAGGGTAAACGGGACACAAACCAAGTGGCCACAAAGGAAAGATTTTCCCCCCCCTCAATGCGCCGGGCCCCTTCCACTTGCCCCAATTGGTAAAGAGCAAGGGCCAACGGCAACAACTTTTGTTTATTTTTATCCGGGTAGTAAGGTTGGTAAACGATTACCTCCCTTTTATCGGCGGGCTGGAGCTGGCTAATGGCAGTGCTAGACATGGGCAAAATGGCAAAACTAAGGACAGGGTGGACTTCTCTGTGCTCCCATGGAAAAACCGTGGCATAACCCAGTTTCCTAGGGCGGTTCCGGTTGTTACAGCAATGGCCAAATCAAATTAGACTCACTCAAGTTTGAGGCGTGGAAAAAATTTCCCGCAAGCAACTTTACCCAATGTCGGAACAAGAAGACTGTTTGTGCCGCCCCTGGGACTGTGGACGCTCCCCCTCCAAGCCAATCGGCAGGGACGGAGATTCCTGTCTCTACTCCTCTTAACTGGGTTTAGACTCCTGATGGGTTAACCCTAAGTCAGACCGAATCCACAGGCATTTTGTTTTTGCTTCCACTATCCGCCCGACAGCAGAAGGTTCTCGAACTTGGTTGTAGGATATAGTTTACCCTAAACCTTTCCGTGAATTGCTCTGGGCATTGTTGACGTGTCGGGGAGTGCTTTGGTTCTGTGACAAGTAGCGAAATTTCACTTATCTCCGGGAAAACAGACAATTTCCCTGGCCACCAATACCATGGCCCCAGGCAATCCCTGGAGCGGGGACGCTGGGTGAAATTAATTTGTGGAGCTAGCTATCAGGATTTAACTGCCATTCGAAATTTAGTCTTGGTCTACACGTTGGCAGGGGTAGACTGTATTGACTTGGCAGCGGATCCGGCGGTGGTGCGGGTGGCCCAGGAAGGCATCAAAGTTGCTTTATCTTTAGCCAATTCCTCTCACTATGAAGTTGAAACATTTGACTATTCGATCCAACCCCCTTGGTTGATGGTGAGCCTCAATGATGGGGAAGATCCCCATTTTCGCAAAGCCCAGTTTGATCCCCAAAAGTGTCCTCCGGATTGTCCCCGACCCTGTGCTCAGGTTTGTCCAGCTTGGGCGATCACCAGTGATGCTGATGAAGTTGTCCCCACAGGAGTGTGGGCGGAAAAATGTTACGGTTGTGGCCGCTGTTTACCCATCTGTCCCCAGGGAATTATTACTACTTATTCTCATCAAGCAACGGTGACTAGTCTGGTCCCTTGGTTGGAGTTGGGACAAATCGCTGCCCTGGAAATCCATACCCAGGTGGGACATGAAGAACGGTTTCAGCAACTCTGGCGTAGTCTGGCTCCGGTATTGACTCAACTCCAGGCGATCGCCATTAGTTGCCCCTACCATGCCGAGGCGGTGGAGTATCTGCAAACCATCTCTGGCTGGCTGGGGCCATTAGCAATGCCGACAATTTGGCAAACCGATGGCAGGCCCATGAGTGGGGACATTGGCCGGGGTACTACCCATCTTTGTCTCCACTACGCTGATCAGGTGCTGCAATCTTCCCTATCGGGGTTTGTGCAGTTGGCCGGGGGCACCAATTGCCACACTATCACCAAGTTAAGCTCCCAAGACTTTTCTGTTCACCAATCAAAACGAATGGTTAATGGCGTTGCTTTTGGCAGTTGCGCTCGCACCCTCATTGCCCCGGTGTTGCAGGCGGCAGAAGCTAGACAGCAGAATCCCCTTGCCCCACTCCATTTGGAAGATTATCCCGATTTACTCCAGCAGGCGATCGCCTTGGCCCAGTCTTTGGTGCAACCCTGGAAGGAACGTCGGACATTTTCGGAGAATGTCTCCAACAATATTGACAATAATTTGCAGTAATCTGTATAGTGATTTCACAGTGTTCTCTTCTCAAGGATTCAGTAGGGGGTGGCTCGGCGATCGAGTGCTCCCTGTTTTTTTGGCGGCAAAACCTTAAACTGATTAGTTGGATTGCTCCGTGTCCGTTGTTAACTTTTTGCCCTAACCAGACCAAGAAACCATGACTGTTTCCCCTTCCTACGACGCAATAGTAATCGGCTCCGGCATTGGGGGATTGGTCACCGCCACCCAGTTGGTATCCAAGGGTTTGAAAGTATTGGTACTAGAGCGTTACCTCATCCCCGGCGGCAGTGCTGGTTATTTTGAGCGGGAAGGTTATCGCTTTGATGTGGGGGCCTCAATGATTTTTGGTTTCGGCGATCGGGGTACTACTAACTTATTAACCAGGGCCTTAGCCGCTGTGGGACAGGCATTGGAAACTCTCCCCGACCCAGTGCAAATTCATTACCATTTGCCGGGGGGGCTAGACCCCAAAGTTCATCGGGAGTACGAAGCTTTTTTACAGGAGTTAATCGCCAAATTTCCTCAGGAAGCCCAGGGTATCCGCCGCTTCTATGATGAATGTTGGCAAGTATTTAACTGCCTCAACACCATGGAATTGCTCTCCCTGGAGGAACCCCGTTACCTGATGCGGGTATTTTTTCAGCATCCGGGGGCATGTCTGGGTTTAGTGAAATATTTACCCCAAAATGTGGGGGACATTGCCCGCCGCCATATCCAAGACCCGGATTTACTGAAATTTATCGATATGGAATGCTATTGCTGGTCCGTAGTGCCGGCGGACTTAACCCCCATGATCAATGCCGGCATGGTCTTTTCCGATCGCCATTACGGGGGCATTAACTATCCCAAGGGGGGCGTGGGACAAATTGCCGAAAGTCTAGTAGCTGGGCTAGAAAAATTCGGTGGCAAAATTCGTTACGGAGCCAGGGTAACCAAAATTATTCAGGAAAATAACCAGGCGATCGGGGTGGAACTGGCCAACGGTGAAAAAATTTATGGCCGGCGCATCGTCTCCAATGCTACCCGCTGGGATACCTTCGGGGCGTTAACGGGAGATCAGCCCCTACCTGGGAAGGAAAAACGGTGGCGCAGAAATTATCAACAGTCCCCCAGTTTCCTCAGCTTGCATCTGGGGGTAGAAGCGGATCTATTACCAGAAGGAACAGAATGTCACCACATTTTGCTGGAGGACTGGGATGATTTAGAAAAGGAACAGGGCACCATTTTTGTCTCCATTCCCACCCTCCTCGACCCCAGCTTGGCTCCCGACGGTTACCACATCATCCACACCTTCACCCCCAGTTGGCTCGAATCCTGGCAAAATCTTTCCCCCCAGGAATACGAAGCCAAAAAAGAAGCCGATTCTGGTAAATTAATCGACCGCCTGGAAGCCATTTTTCCCGGACTTGATCGGGCACTGGATTATATGGAAATCGGCACCCCCCGTAGTCACCGCCGCTTTTTAGGGCGACAAAATGGCACCTATGGCCCCATCCCCCGCCGTCGCTTACCGGGTTTACTGCCCATGCCTTTCAACCGCACCGCCATACCGGGCCTATATTGCGTTGGCGATAGTACTTTTCCAGGCCAGGGTTTGAACGCCGTCGCTTTTTCTGGTTTTGCCTGTGCCCATCGCCTAGCGGTAGATTTGGGGGTACGGTGATGACCGCCAACATTCTCTGGCACAATGGGGCCAAGCAATGAGCTGCAACGATCGCCAACTGCATGGGTAAAAAACCAAAATCTTCCTTTAACGTCAACCAGGATGACATCCCGGAAGTAATTCGGGACAATCCAGCGGGGTCGCCCCAGTCCCAACCCTTGTCCCCCATACCGCTGAAATTAATCGCGGCCGGCTTGGGGATAATTATTCTGGCTTTATTGACGTTGTTGGCCCTGTGGCCCAGGCCCGAGCCCGCACCGGAAGTGGTGACAGAACCAAGTCCCACCCCCACGGCAACCCCCATTGATAACCTGTTGGGGCACTTGCCCTATGAAGAGGCTCCCCTGGGGGAGTTGAAAAATATTACCCCCGACGGCCGTTTAAAGTTACGCCAGGCCGCCGCTGACCAATTTTTGCTTATGCAACGGGATGCCAAGGCCCAGGGCATTTCCCTTGTCCCCATTTCCGCCTTTCGCACTGTGACCGAGCAGGAACAACTTTTTTTTGACATCAAACAACAGCGCAATCAAGAGGCTCGACAGCGGGCCGAAGTCAGTGCCCCCCCCGGTTACAGCGAACATCACACCGGCTATGCGGTGGATATTGGCGATGGCAGTGCCCAGGCTACTCATTTAAGTGCAAGTTTTGCCCAAACGAAAGCCTTTAATTGGCTCCAAAATAATGCGGCCAAATACAGTTTTGAATTGTCTTTTCCCCCGGATAATCCCCAGGGCATTGCCTACGAACCCTGGCATTGGCGTTACGTCGGCGATCGCCAAAGTTTAGAACTGTTCTACAAAGCAAGAAACTTACCGCAAAAAAACGAGAATAATCCTTAAACCTGAACTAAATCAACAGATACTTTTTAGACCCTGCTCCAGTCTGGCAATGGCAACGCTAGCCGTGGCCTGCCGCAGAGCACCATAGGCAATACGGAGATAGCAACCCGAATCCACGCCAAAGGTGGAACCTGGTAGCACCGCCACCTTAAATTCATCAATTAACCTTTTCACTAGCTCTAAATCCGTCAAGGGGCTATTAACTTCCAGCAAACAGTAAAAAGCCCCCTGGGGCACCACTAAACGACAATAGTCAGACAATTGACCTAGGGTTTCTAATAGTTGCTGGCGACAGGCAGCCATCTCCGGTAAAAATTGGGCTGAATAATTCTTGCCCACCCGTAAGCAAGCAAGGGCGGCATATTGGGAAACCACCACCGGGCAGATCAGATTGGTATCCTGAATTTTTTTGACCGCTAGCAATAGTTCCAGGGGAATGACCATATAGCCGACCCGCCAACCGGCCATGCCATAGGCCTTCGAAAAGCTGTAGAGGGAAATGGTATGGCCTCCACTATCCCCCATGGCCTCAGGGGAGAAAATCGGAGTCTGGTCGTAGGCAAAATAATCGTAGGCCTCGTCGTGGATGTGGTAGATACCCCGCTCCTGGCACAGTTGGTTCACCGCCCGCAAATCTGCCTCTGGATAAATGGCCCCGGTGGGATTATTAGGCGAAATGGTCACCACCGCCCTAGTCCGGGGGGCGATCGCCTGGGCAATGAGGTCCAGTTGGAGTTGATATTGATCATCAGTGGGCACCAACACCGGCTGACACCCCGCAATTCTGACCGCCATTTCATGGTTGAAGTAGTACGGCGTATTGAGAATGATTTCATCTCCCACCTCCGTAATGGCTAGCACTGCATTTAAAAAACCCATATTGGCCCCAGCCGTTACTACCACAGCTTGGTCGGAAGACAGGTTAATATCGTTATCCCGTCGCAACTTTTCCGTTAAAGCAGAAATTAGGCTTGGTATGCCCGCCACTGGCTGATACTGATGCAGAGGAGTTTGCTCCAGACTTTCCCGCACCGCCACGGCCACCTCGTTAGGGGGAGGATAAAAAGCCACCCCTTGGCCCAGGGAAATCGTACCGGGGGAATCGACAATCCACTGTCCAACCACGGGAATAACCGGAGACTGAACCAAATCCATACGGCTAAAGGCTGTTTCCATTACCATTGTGAATCTGAACCTGTGAATTTAAGGTAACGCTTCAACTCTCCACTCCACCATCTGGAAACACCATGGCTGCCCATATAGCCCTTATCGCCCACGACAACAAAAAAGACGCTCTGGTTAATTTTGTCCAACAGCATAAATCCCTTTTCTCTCGCTATGACCTCATCGCCACCGGTCAAACAGGGGAATTAGTGAGGAACAAAACCGGCTTGGCCGTGGATACTGTTTTTTCTGGCCCCCTGGGGGGGGACACCCAAATTGCCACCCAAATCATCGATGGGACCATTGCTGCCGTCATTTTTTTGATTGACCCTCTCTATGCTCAACCCCACGAGCCGGACATCCGGACCCTGTTAAGGCTTTGTGAAGTGTACAACGTTCCCCTAGCTATTAATTTAGCCACCGCCAAAGCAGTGATTAAACTATTGGGTAAAACTAAAACTGGCCATCTAATTTTTAATCCCGTGGCAGGCCAGGGCAATGTGGAGCGGGAGCTAGATTTAATCAAAGAGCATTTACAGTCGGAAATTAATCTCAAAATTACTTTCACCAGTGCCGAAGTCAACGTCACCGACCAAGCCAAGGAAATTGTTAAGCGAATCAAGCAGGCCAACGAACAATCGGACGGGGAAGGAGATAGCTTTATCATTGCCTCCGGCGGTGATGGCACCGTATCCGGCGTAGCGGCGGCCCTCGTCAACACCGGCATTCCCTTGGGCATTATCCCCCGGGGTACCGCCAATGCTTTTTCCGTTGCCCTGGGCATTCCCACCCAAATCCCTGGAGCCTGCCAAACCATCAACCGGGGCATCACCAAAGTGGTGGATACGGCCCTGTGTAACGACATTCCCATGCTCCTGTTGGCCGGGGTCGGCTTTGAGGCGGAAATGGTGGAAAAAGCAGACCGGGAACTGAAAAATAATCTGGGGGTGATGGCCTACATTTTTGCTGGCATTCAACAGGCCAGGGAACAGGAGTTGTTTGAAGCCCACATCGAAATTGACTCAGAAACCACCACCATGGAAGCTAGCGCCATTACGATCGCCAATGCGGCCCCTCCCACTTCTGTGTTTGCCCAGGGAGCAGGGCAGGTATCCTTCACCGATGGGTTGCTCGACATCACCGTGGCCAGTAGTCAAACGGCATTACAGGGTCTGCAGGTAGTAACTAACCTGTTCACTTCTGCCCTGTCGAAAAATCCCAGCGATAATGAAAACGTGCTGCATCTCTATGGAGAAAGCATTAAAGTGACCACCAGTCCCCCGCAAAAAATTGTCGTTGACGGTGAAATCATTGGTACTACTCCAGTGGAGGTTAAATGCCTGCCCAAAAGCTTAAACATCTTTGCTCCAGTGGAAAACAGTTGAGCTTAGCGGTGCTGATGCTCTCCCTGGGCATAGTCCAGTACCAAGCAACCCTGGCATAATGAGCCATGGCTGGGGTCAAATCCGCCCAATCAACTTACCGCAATTTCTATGTCGGCGGTCTAGTCTAGGTCTGGATGTTATCCGTTGTGGTCCTTCTCCAGCAATCCCCTGAACTGCCTTGGATTCAGTGGGCCTAGCTCGATTTTTTTGTTATTTATCAGTCCATCATTCTAATGACCTTAACCAGTGTGCCCGCCCCTGTTTCCCTTTTTCCTGAACTTGAGCTTCCCCCCCTTCCCTATCACAGACCCCTACTGATGATTGGCCATGGCACTAGGGACGAAGACGGTCGCCAAACATTTTTAGATTTTGTGGCCCAGTACCAAGCATTAGACCATTCCCGCCCGGTGATCCCCTGTTTTTTGGAGTTGACGGAACCCAATATCCAGGCCGGGGTGCAGCAATGTGTAGACCAGGGCTTTGAGGAAATTTCCGCTCTGCCCATTTTGCTCTTTGCGGCCCGCCATAACAAATTCGATGTCACCAATGAGTTAGACCGCAGTCGCCAAGCCCATCCCCAGATCAATTTTTTCTACGGTCGTCATTTTGGCATTACCCCAGCCATTCTTGATTTGTGGAAAGCACGGTTGAATCAATTGGATAGTCCCGAAGCCAATCCCCAGGGCATTGACCGCCAAGATACGGTGCTGTTGTTTGTGGGTCGGGGTTCCAGTGATCCCGATGCCAACGGTGATGTGTATAAAATGGCCCGCATGCTCTGGGAAGGCAGTGGCTACCAAACTGTAGAAACCTGTTTCATTGGCATTAGCCATCCCCGCTTAGAAGAAGGGTTCCGTCGGGCGAGGTTATATCAACCCAAGCGGATTATTGTTTTGCCCTACTTTTTGTTTATGGGTGCCTTGGTGAAGAAAATTTTCACCATCACTGAGGAGCAACGGGCCACTTTTCCCGAGATTGAAATTCAATCCCTGTCGGAAATGGGCATTCAACCGGAGTTATTGGCGTTGGTGCGGGAACGGGAAATTGAAACCCAATTGGGACAGGTGGCGATGAATTGTGAGGCCTGTAAGTTTCGCCTCGCTTTTAAAAATCAGGGCCATGGTCATGATCACGGCCACGGACATCACCATCATGGTCACGACCACGGCCACAGTCACGGGGAATGGGTCGATACTTACATCGAGCCCACGGCCTACCACGAAAAAATTTGGCAGGCTCCCTAGACAAGTTGATCAACCAACGGGAAAAAAAGTTAATCTCCACCTGGTGACTAGACTAAATTAAGCTTCGTCACCGCCCATAATACGGGGGACTCGAAAAAAGTCTCCCTCCGGTTCCGGGGCGTTATCTAGCAGAGCTTGGCGGGTGGTGGCCGCATTGTCTCCGTCCCAACTGATTTGGCGATCGCCCCGGACAATGTTGCTCAACTCGATCGCCCTGGTGGTGGGTTCCACTCCTTCGGTGGGCAGTTCGTTCAATTGGTCAAAGTAGTCCAAAATGCTGCTCAACTGGGAAGCAAATTGACTTTCTTCCTCCGGGGTAATTTCCAAACGGGCCAGGTGGGCAATTTTTTGAACTTGGCTTTGATCCAACATGGGTTAACTCTAATTCTTTAAGTTCAGTTTAAAGGCGCTAATCTTGCCAGGAAAAATTAGCCATTCAAAGGAATTTTAAATACCCAATCTTGATATTTGGGTTCCCGGTTTTCCGTCACCGCTGTCAACACGGAGCGTAACTTTTCTGTAATCGGGCGATCGCCGCCCAGGGTAAAGTTCTCAATCCTTTTAACCGGGGTGATTTTGGCCGCAGTACCACTCAAAAATACCTCGTCGGCAATCATCAATTCCGATTTATCGATGGGGCGTTGGCAGGTGGGAATGCCCAAATCCGCTGCAATGGTGAGAATACTATCCCTAGTAATCCCTTCGAGGATGTCCTGCTCATTGCCGGGGGTAACAATTTGCCCATTCCGTACCATGAAAACATTCATGCCGGTGGCTTCACAGACCTTACCTTGGGAATTCATCAAAATAGCCTCATCAAAGCCCGATTCCACCGCTTCCGTTTTAGCCAAAGCAGAGGTAATGTAGGCGGCGCTGATTTTGCCCCTTAGGGGAAAACTCCGGTCTTCTTGGCGATACCAGGAACTGATACGGCAGCTAACTCCGTCGGCGGCGAGGTAATCCCCCATTTCCAAGCCATAAACCAGGAAATCCTTCTCCAGATTGTGCAAACGGGGGGCAATGCCCAAACCGGAACTGTACACCAATGGACGGATGTAAAAGGATTTATCGGGCTGATTTTTCTTAACAAAATCAACAATAACTTCCTTGATTTTTTCTGCACTGATGTCGTAGTGCAAAAACTTGGCACTCTTACTCAGGCGATCGCCATGGCGGTCCAGACGGAATAGTAGAATGGTGCCCGGATCTTCCGGGTCGGGAATACCCCGCAAACCCCCAAAGGCCGCCGTCCCATAGTGGAGGGCATGGGTAGCAACGGAAATTTTGGCATCCTCAAACGGGACAAACTTATCTTCAAAGTAGGCGATCGGCAAAAACTTGTGCATCAGAAAATCAAAAAAAAGACTTGTACTCCCTACTCCCTGGACTTAACCCCGGTCATCCAAAGGGGAATAGTGTGCTACCCGTGTTTTCCAGGGCATTAGGATTCACCTAGCCAGCCCGCCAGATTTTGAAGTTGGCTGTCCGAGGGGTCGGCTATGGGCACCACTTCATAACGGTTTGCTTGGGGAGATGCCAACACCACATCCACCGTTCGCAAAAGATCCTGATGAAACACCGTTAACTGAATCATATCATTGGCTTGGTAGTCTTTCAGCCGCAGGGAAAGCTGTTCGGCCCCAACCCGTACACCATTGATGGCCAGTAACAAGTCCTGGGGGCTAATGCCAGCCATGGCGGCGGGGGAATGGGCCGCCACAAAGGTAATTTTTTCCTGGCCGGCCTCGGATTTAACCTTAATGCCCAAATAGGGAGTTAAATCTTCCTGCATGGGCTTAATAACCAAGCCAAAGGGTTGCAAATAATCATTGAGGGGAAGTTCCGCCGTGGTGTGGAGATAGGTATGGAAAAATTCAGTTAAGTCCGTGTCCGCCACCCTGGAAATTACTGCCTGCAATTGTTCCGGGGTAAAACCAATTTCTTCCCGCCCAAATTCTTGCCACATTGCTCGCAAAACATCATCAAAGGAACGCTGGTTTTGGTGTCGTTCCCGAATCAGTAAATCCAGCATTAATGTTACCAATTCCCCCTTGAGGTAATAGGACATTTGGCTATTATCACTGTTGGCATCCCGACGATAGAGTTTGATCCAAGCGTCAAAACTAGATTCCGCCAAAGGTTGCACCAAGCGCCCTAGGGTCTTTAGGTAACGGGTAATCTCCTTGCCCAAATTTTTTAAATAGGTCTGGCGATCGTAAATTTCTGCCCTGAGGGGAATGAGCAGGTCATAGTAACTGGTGGTGCCTTCGGAAAACCAGAGGGAAGGGGTGTAATTTTCCTGGTCGTAGTCAAATTTCTCCAAAGCGATGGGACGAATACGCTTAATATTCCAAAGATGGAAAAATTCGTGGGCCACCAGTTGCAAAAACCGTTGGTATTTTTCCGGATCTCGAAAGCCAAAGCGGTCATAGTTCAGCACACAGGAATCTTTATGCTCTAAGCCGCCATAGCCCTGGTTAGAAGTGTGGAGAATGAACCAGTAATGGTCGTAGGGTAAATTCCCAAATAGTCCTGCTTCAACGGCGATGATTTTTTCCGTATCTCTAACTAACTGTTCCCCATTCAAATTACTTTCACCCCAAACCACAAAGTGGTGCTCCTTACCCTGGGTTTCAAAGGCGTAATCCCGATGAATCCCCACTTCCACCGGGCTATCTACCAACGTGTCAAAGTCCTGGGCATAGAAAGTTTTGGCTCCCGTAGTTGAATCCGTTGCCTTACAGGGCAGGGCCGTGGCGATCGCCCAAGCCGGTTCGGGAGGAACAACGGTCAAGGCTAGAGGCCTGTGGGTATGTCCTGGCAAGTAGAAAAACAATGCTGCCCCGGTGAAGAAACCATGACTATAATCCAAATGATTGGTTCTTACGGTTAGTTCATCGGCATAAATGCGATAGGAAATGGCAATATTTTCTTCCTCTCCACAGGCAATGGCCCAATGGGCCTTACCCAACTTTTGGTGCTCTAAATATTCGCCGTTGCTGAGACCTTGAGCTTGGAAGTCCTGCAAATGGCGCTCATATTCCCTTACCAGATAGGACCCTGGTGTCCAGACGGGAAATTTCAGTTCTAGTACAGAAGCAGTGAAGCCTTGAATATGCAAATCCACGGTGAAGTAGTGGGTCTGGGGCGTTGGCATCGCCACTTGGTAGTGCAGATGGGGGAGAGTAGGGAGCATGGTGGCTGGAGAAGTTTGCCTTAGTAACTGTCTCCTTTTTGTACCGCATTTACACCGTTGATGGCAGGGATCAATCCTGGTAATCCTATTTAATCTTGTGCGATAATGGTTAATACAAAAGCTTTTGCCAAAGTCCCCTCGGTGAGGTCGATGAAGTTTTCTTGCGTACTTTGGCGACCCATACCCCTTTCAGGGCAAGCTATAGATATGCCCCCCTCCTGCTGTTGACCTGCCTCTTCCTTTGATTAAATGACAGCTCCCACCCCCTCCTCCCACTCAGTTCCAATTCAGGAATTTACTGCCTCCAGGCAGGCCAGTTTCTTTGATGGACTGAAGCAACCCCGTTTTAGCGGCCAACTAATCCTCTCCAGTGCAACGGGGGAGAAATGGTCTTTTTATCTCTACATGGGTCGGATCATGTATGCCACCGGGGGGATTCACTCCGTCCGCCGTTGGCGCCGACAAATTGCTTCCTATCTGCCCCCCATTGCCGCCAACCTGGCCTCGGTGCAAACCGATTTGGCCAGCATTGATCCCCAAGATTTACAAATTTGCTGGGAATATCAACTGCTCTGCCACTGGGTAGCTCAGCAGAAAGTTACCAGGGAGCAGGCCGCTCGGCTGATTCGGGCCACGGTGGTGGAAGTACTGTTTGACATTACCCAATCCATGGAAGTGGCCTGTGATCTACGCCAGGATAATTTGCTTTCCACTAGGCTGGTGCTGATTGACGCGGATCAGATGATTGCGGAATCCCAGCAGTTATGGAGCAAATGGCAGGGGGCCAAGATTGCAGACCGCTCCCCCAATGCGGCCCCTATCATTCGTCAGGCGGAACAGTTACAGCAACGCACCACTCCCCAGGTATACCAAACCCTCAAACAGTTGCTGGATGGTAATCAGTCCCTTCGGGACTTGTCGGTGCGGATGAAGCGAGATGTGCTGAGTGTGACCACTTCTTTGTTGCCCTATCTACAGTTGGGGTTGGTGGAATTGATTAAAATTCCCGATTTGCCCCCGCCCATTGCGCCCCCAGTGAGGGGCGTGGTGGCTCAGCCTGATGTGCCCAGTGGTCCCCTGATCGCCTGTGTGGATGACAGTCCTTTGATCTGCCAAACCATGGAAAAAATTCTTACTACAGCCAATTATCGGTTTGTAGGAATCAATGATCCCCTACGGGCGATCGCCATTCTTCTGGCCCGGAAGCCGGATTTGATTTTCCTCGATTTGGTCATGCCCAACGCCAATGGCTACGAAATTTGTGGGCAATTGCGTAAATTGTCCATCTTCAAAAGTACTCCCATTGTCATCCTCACCGGCAATGATGGCATTGTTGACCGAGTGCGGGCCAAAATGGTCGGCTCCACAGATTTTTTAAGTAAGCCCGTCAACCCGGACATGGTTTTGCAGACTATTAAAAAACATCTCCATGACCAGGCATCGCTGCCAGCGGAATAACTTGACCCAAGGAGGCCCCGGAAAATTGTGGAGTCTCCCTTGATTCCAGGCCAATACTTTTGCGGTTTGGTTTAGGATCTATAACTGTTTACTATTTACCGTTCACTTTTCGACTAATTAAGCACTGAGGCAACATTATGGGCAGCGCACTTGTTATTGACGATTCCTCTACAGAACGTTCAATTATCAGTGATTTTTGTCAGAAACTAGGCATTAACGTCACCACCGCCATCAGTGGAGAAGAAGCCCTGGAAAAACTTTCCCAGGCAGTGCCGGACGTAATTATCTTAGATATTGTGCTGCCGGGGCGCAGTGGTTTTGAAATTTGTCGAGAATTGAAAGACAAAGACCGGACTAAAAGTATTCCAATAATCCTCTGTTCCACTAAGGCCACGGATATGGATAAATTTTGGGGCAAACGCCAAGGGGCGGACGCCTATATTACTAAACCCATTGACCAAGAGGAGTTCAACACGGTAATCAAGCAATTTATCTGAACTTTATATCCCCCATGCTTTCTTTCCGGTTAATTTTTTCCGGCTAACCAATGCCCGAGCCGATGGACGAATTAGCTGTTACTAAAGCTGATTGATTTTTCCGGTCCCCCCTGGGACGGTTTTTAGGAGCAACTGTTTTGCCAGCCAACACCTTTTCCTCTGATACCATGCTGGGTGATATCCAAGTCCCCCGCCAGCAGTTTTTGCAATTTACCCTCGAACCAGACACCAACTTAATTTTGCCTCTGTTTCAGTTAACGGAGATTCTGACGGTGCCCCTGGGACAAATCACCCCCATTCCCCACATGCCTTCCTGGACCATGGGGGTTCATAATTGGCGGGGAGACGTGCTCTGGGTGATTGATTTTGGCGCTTTTTTAGGGCTAACCTCTTGGCACCTCCAATCTGGTTCCCGTACCAACTATCGGGTTATCATTTTAAATGGAGGCGTCCCCTTCGACCTTGATCCCAGCCAACGAAGGCGATCGCCGGGTCAACGCAACCAGATGTTGGGACTGGTGGTCACAGAGGTAAAGGACATTACCTGGTGTGAAACGGATCAAATTCAATCTCCCCCTGCCGCCAGCATTGGTTCAGACCTTGCGCCCTACGTGCGGGGATTTTGGGTCAGCCCTCCAGGGGTAATGTATGTGGTATTGGATGCCCAAGCTATTGTGGGTCGTCTGATGACTACTCCCCGGGCTGCCTCCAGTTAACTTTTATTGATTTTTATTGAATTTATTAAACTAATCAACCTATCAGTTTGCTAATTATTGGCTAAATTTTCTACACTTTTGACTGGAATTCTCGCTCCATCGGCAAGCTAACTAGGACTGGAGCAACTACGGTTTTCTTCTTAGTGCTTGTGTTTCTCGCCTTGACTTTAGGGTAGACCTCCACCCAAGGGCCATTACCGTGCTTGAGGTACTGATGTCCACCCTGCCCTACCCATGTTGCCTAACTGGTAAGTTTTAACCATGACCCAAAATCCTTCCTCCGATCGCCGTCCTGACACTGCCCAATCCGTCGCCAATGGCGAGACCCTTGATGGCGCTCTTTTTACTGGGTTGACGGACACGGCCGCTGCCCAGGACGAATCGTCGGAAACCAGCGCTTCTTTTGCCACCATCGATGGAGAGGATAAAAGTGAGGTAGGGGATGCCCTGGATTGGTTTAGCGATGGCAAGGAAACTGACATCAACGGGGATGAGGCAGACCGTGGAATCCAGGCAGATACACAAGCAAAAACATTGGTTTCCCTGGAAAATTTGACCGAGGAACCGGAGATAGATGGGGCTGAGTTCATGGCAGAGGCTTTTATAGCAGAAAATACCGCCGTGGAGGATGTTTCCCCTAACCCCAACCCCGCCATTGACACCGATGCCCTGGCCGCACTGACCCAATCGGCCGTAGAGTTGACCCCGCCGCCCCCGATCAATTTGCCCAAGGTGGAGTTACCCCCCATGCAACCCCTGGCTCCCCTCATGGCGATCGCCGACCCGGATAATTTGAGTCCGATGTCTACCTCAATCCAGGCACCTACCCAAAGTGGAGGACTTTCCCTCCGCAATAAAGCTGTGTTGATAGCCCTGTTAATTGGTTTGATCCCCGCTGGGGTGATTGGAGGGCTCAATCTCAGCAGTGTGGACAGGCTTCCAGTGCCCCAAACGGAACAACAGGTCAAGGACTCCACCACTAAGCAAATCCGTGACCAAATTCTGATTGGGCTTTTGGTGACCGCGGTGGGGGCTGCCTTCGTTGCCTACTGGATGGTGGGGGAAAATACCAAAGCTCAAACCGCCCTGGCCTTGAAAGCTAAGCATTCCCACCGGAACCTCGACCAACCTCTAGCCGTGGCCGGTGATGAACTGGCGATCGCCGACCAAACCATTGATGCTCTCAGTGCCCAGGTGGAGAAATTGCGCCACCAGCAGGATTTATCCCTTAAACAAGCAGAACTGCTGACCGAACTATCCCGGGCCAACCTTTCCGACATTGACGAAATTCAAGGCGTAATTCAGAAGAACCTCGACCAAGCCAGAGCTTTGTTTGGTTGTGAGCGACTAGTGTTTTACTACCATCCCCGCTATCAGCCTGAAGCCATGGTAGTGCAAGCTTTGGACTTAACCACTCAAGGTTTAATTGACAGCAAAGATCCCCATCCCTGGGGCCAGGAAGATATGCCTTCCCAGATCGTTGCCATCAATGACACCAGCGGTGCCAGTATCAGTAACCCCCATCGCCAATGGTTAGAGCAACATCAAGTCAAAGCGAGCTTGACCGTACCTCTACACCGGGATAACTACCCCCTCGGCCTGCTCATGGCCCACCATTGCCAACGTCCCCACCAGTGGGAAATGAGGGAAAGACAGTTTCTTCAGCAGTTGACCGAAGAACTACAAACCACCCTGGACCGGGCCAACCTGATCCAGGAAAGAAATGAAAGCGCCCAGCAAGCCCAAATCCTTAAAGAATTGACTCTGAAAATTTCCGCTGCCATCAACAGCGAGCAGGTTTTTGACATCGCCGCCCAAGAAATTCGTCTGGCGCTCAAAGCAGACCGGGTCATTGTCTATCGGTTCGATGCCACCTGGGCCGGCACAGTAATTGTGGAATCGGTAGCAGAAGGATATCCCAAAGCCTTGGGGGCCACCATTGCCGACCCCTGCTTTGCTGATAGTTATGTAGAAAAATACCGTTCTGGACGTATCCAAGCCACCCGAGATATTTACAACGCCGGCCTGACCCCCTGCCACATTGGCCAGCTCAAACCCTTTGAAGTCAAAGCCAACCTTGTCGCCCCCATCAACTACAAAGGCAATCTGCTGGGACTACTCATCGCCCACCAGTGCTCCGGGCCGAGGGACTGGCACCAGAATGAAATTGATTTATTTGGCCAATTGACTGTGCAGGTGGGACTAGCTTTAGAACGCTCCGACCTCTTAGCCCAACAGAAAATCGCCGAAGTAGAACAACGACAAATGCGTGAAAAAATGCAAAAGCGGGCCTTGGAACTGCTGATGGAGGTAGACCCTGTCAGTCGAGGGGACTTGACCATCCGAGCCCACGTGACCGAGGACGAAATTGGCACGATCGCCGACTCCTACAACGCAACTATTGAAAGTCTGCGGCGCATTGTAACCCAAGTACAAACCGCTGCTAGTCAATTTACTGAGACCACCGACACCAACGAAGTGGCAGTGCGGCAACTAGCCCAGCAAGCCAATCGCCAGGCCTTGGATGTGGCAGAGGCCCTGGAGCGGCTTCAGGCCATGAACAAGTCCATTCAAGCAGTGGCAGAAAATGCTGCCCAAGCAGAATCAGCAGTACAACGGGCGACCCAAACGGTGGACCAAGGGGAAGATGCCATGAACCGCACCGTGGATGGCATTGTCGCAATTCGGGAAACGGTGGCCGCCACCGCCAAACAGGTGAAGCGATTGGGGGAATCATCCCAAAAGATCTCCAAAGTGGTGAACCTAATTGGCAGCTTTGCTGACCAAACCAACCTCCTAGCCCTAAATGCTGCCATTGAAGCCGCCCATGCTGGTGAAGAAGGACGGGGATTTGCGGTGGTAGCCGATGAAGTACGTTCCCTGGCACGGCAATCAGCGGAAGCAACGGCAGAAATTGCCCAATTGGTGGCGACAATTCAGGCGGAAACGAATGAAGTAGTGAATGCCATGGAAGCGGGCACCGAACAGGTAGTGGTGGGAACCAAATTGGTAGAAGAAACCAGGCGGAGCTTGAACCAAATTACGGCGGTGAGTGCCCAGATTAGTGGCTTGGTGGAAGCGATCACCTCTGCGGCCATTGAGCAGTCCCAAACCAGTGAATCGGTGACCCAGACCATGGCTCTGGTGGCCCAGATTGCGGATAAAAACTCCAGTGAAGCGAGTGGGGTATCTGCCACCTTTAAGGAACTGTTGGCAGTGGCCCAGTCATTGCAAGAGGCGGTTAAACAGTTCAAAGTGCAGTGATCTGACCAAATGTATAACTAAACCCATAACCGACATTCAATCAATATGTCCACCATTGCAAGCGAATACCAACCCCCCAAGGACCAGACGGCCATGCTGTCTGGGCAAATTAGCCAGGGACAAGCGGAGAGTCTGCAAACCATGCGTAGTGTGAGGGCTACCATGGCCACCACGGGGGAACAACTGGAAAAGTTGGATAGTTCCACCCAGGAAATTGCCAAAGCAATTAATTTGATTCGACAATTTGCGGCCCAGACCCATCTGTTGGCCCTGAAGGCGTCCATTGAAGCGGCCCGGGCTGGGGAGGAGGGCCGGGGCTTTTCGGTAATTGCAGACGAAGTGCGGAGTTTAGCGGCCCAATCGGCGGAAGCAACGGCGGCCATGGAGGCTTTAATTGTGACGATCCAGTCCCAGGCGAGGGAATTGACCGGCAGTATCAGGGAAAGCAACCAGCAACTGAATGGCCATCACCAACAATTGGAAACAAACCAGCAATATTGGCACCAACTAGCTGAAACCCTCCTATCTAACCCTTAATTTCCCCTTTGCCCCCATGCTCAACTCCGACATTCGTGACCACGCCTACCAGTTTTTCATTGAAGAAGCACCGGAATTGCTCAGTGTGATTGAAATGGGGCTGTTGGAGTTGCGGGGAGAGAGGACACCAGCCCAGATCCATGGCATTATGCGGGCGGCCCATTCCATTAAGGGCGGGGCGGCCAGTGTGCAACTACCGGCCATTGAAGAATTAGCTCACCGGCTGGAGGACATTTTCAAGGCGCTCTATAGCGATGCGGTGGTGGTGGATGACAGGTTGGAAGGAATGCTCTTGGAAGGGTTCGATTATCTTAAACAAGCCCTCACCACCCAGATTGAAACGGGGCAGTTGGAGCATACTGAAGTTTTGGTGCAGGGGTTGCCGGTGATTGCGGCCATTGAGGAGCAGTTGGGGGAACATCTGGCGGCGGGGGAACAGTTTCTGCCCAGCTCTGCTGACTTGGGGGTGGACATTGTGGCATCCCTGTTTGAGGTGGACGTTGCCCAAGGGTTGGCAGAGATTGGCGAGGCGTTGGCTGGGGATGACGAAGAAAGGTTGCGGGGAACCCTGGCGGCCCAGACGGAAATTTTTGCCGGGCTGGCGGAGATTCTCAATTTGCCTGGATTTAAGGAAATTACAGATCTGGTGGCGCAGGGCTTGGATAATCCTGGGTTATCTGTCGGGGAATTAGCATTAGTGGCGGTGGAAAATTGGCAACATAGCTGTGGCCAGGTGCTGGAAAAAGGCGATCGCCAACGGGGAGGAGAACCGAGTGAAGCGCTGTTGGCATTGGTGCGGGGGCAAGGGGAACGGGATTTAGCCGCCATAGCGGGGTTGGAGGAAGTGTTTGGCGGTGGGGAAGTGGGGGAAGAATTTTGGGGTATGGACTTTCCGGAGCTGGGGGACATTCCTACGGCCATTAGCACAGCGGAGGAAAATGTCTTTGCGGCATGGGAGGAAACACCGACGGAGATGACATTCCAGCCAGGGGAAGGGGACATTCCCGCTAGCGATCGCCAGCCCAGCCTGGGGCCAGAACGGGTGAATCTAGAAGAACCGGCCTATCGATTTTTCATTGAAGAAGCGCCAACACTGCTACAAGAAATCGAAACGGGGTTGTTGACCATTGGTCAAGACCGCTCAGCGGCGGTGGTCCATGGCATTATGCGGGCGGCCCATTCCCTCAAGGGGGGAGCGGCCAGTGTGGGGTTGGAAACAATTAAACATATTGCCCACCGACTAGAGGACATTTTCAAGGCGCTCTATAGCGAAGAGGTAGTCCTAGACCAAACGATGGAAACCCTGTTATTGCAAGGGTTTGACTGTCTGCGGAACCCCTTGGAGCAACAAATCGACCAGGGGTACTATGATCCAGAAACGGCCTGGCAGAGCGCCCAGGGGCCGATCCTAAATCTAGAGCAACGGTTGGGAGTCCATCTGGCAGCGGGGGAACAGTTTCTACCCAGCTCTGCTGATTTGGGGGTAGATGTGGTGGCGTCCATATTCGAGGTGGACATTGCCGGGGGCATGGCGGCGGTGACAGAAGCTCGGCAACGGGGCCCGGAAGCCCTGCGGGAAGCCCTGACCAGTCAAACGGAAATTTTCCTGGGGCTAGCGGAAATTTTGAATTTGCCAGGGTTCCAGGGGATTTGTGCGGCGGTGCATCAGGCCCTGGAAGCCAACCCAGAACAAGTCTCTACTATTGCTAATCAGGCTTTGGCAGACTGGCAAGTTGCTACTCAGCAAGTGTTGGAAAATGGCGATCGCCAACGGGGAGGGGAAGCAAGTACCGAACTTTTGGCCCTGGGTCAAAGGCTTGCTGCTCCGGCAGAATCCCGGCCCCAACCAACTTCGGCTCCGGCTCGAGTCCTGGGGGATCTATTTTTTGGTGATGACGAAGATGAGCTAGAGGAAGAACCTTCTCCCCCCACTACACCAATGACTGGGTCATGGCAATCTCAGCCCGAGCAGCAAGTGTCCCCAATCCTAGAACAAACCACCGTAGAGGCTGAAACGGTGGAATCGCCTCCTTCCCTGGAGGATGTTTTTGGCGGGTTGACCGCCGATGAACTGGGGAAAGAATCCCTTTCTCCCGTGGCTGAGGTGGATTTTGTCGATGCTTCCCTAGAAACGTTATCTCTGGTGCAGGCGGTAGAGGAAGCCTTTGATTCCTTGCCCCCCTTAGCAACGACCCCAGCGACCATTCCCCAGGCTGAAGTAGAGGCAGTGGCAGCTCCGGCTCCTCCCGTGGAACGCACCCATGAACGGCGGGCCATGCCCAGGGAGCAAAATCCAGCTAATCTTTCCATCCGGGTGGATTTTCAACGGTTGGAGCGGATGAATAATTGGGTGGGGGAATTGGCCATTAATCGCAATAGCCTGTCTTTACAAAATCAGCAATTGCAAACGGCTGTGGGAGCCCTGGGGCAACGTTTTGGCACCTTCCAGACCATGGCGCTGAAACTGAGGCAGTTGGCGGACCAGTTGGCAATCCGGCCGGAGGGGGAAGCGATGTTGCGGGCCCAGCCAAGGTCCCAGGGATGGCTAGAGCATAACTTCGATGCCCTGGAAATGGATTCCTATGGCACCCTATCGGCCCAGTTGCAGGAAATTTTGGAAGAAATGATGCAGTTGGAGGAGGCCGTGGATGATGTGGTGCTATTTTCCAGGGCGGCCAATCAAACAGTGGATGCCCAAAAGCAGATGCTATTTTCCCTGCGGGATGAGCTGATGTGGGCCCGGATGTTGCCCCTGGGGGAAATTTTGCAACGTTTTCCCCGGCTGCTCAGGGATATGGCTAGTAAGTTTAATAAGCCGGTGCAGATTAAGCTCCATGGCACGGGGGTGTTGGTGGATCGTTTGGCGTTGGAAAAACTGTATGACCCCTTGCTCCATCTACTCCGTAATGCATTTGACCATGGTATTGAGGATGAGGGGACCCGGTTGGCCATGGGGAAACCGGCCATGGGGACCATTGAGGTCCATGCCTATCACCAAGGCAATCAGACCATCATTGAAATGCGGGATGATGGAGGCGGGCTGAACCGGGAAAAGATTCTGCGGCGGGCGGTGGAACGGGGTCTGGTTACTGAGGAGCAGGGGCAACGGTTAACAACGGAGCAGATTGATAATTTGATTTTTGAGCCCAACTTTTCTACGGCGGACCAGGTGAGCGAGCTGTCGGGCCGGGGTGTGGGGCTGGATGTGGTGCGGCAACAGTTGCAGGCGCTGAAGGGAACCATTGTGGTGTCTTCTCGCCCTGGGCGGGGGACGGTGTTTTCCTTGCGGTTACCCCTGACCCTCACCATTGCTAAGTTGCTGGTGTGTTTGGTGGGGCAAAACCAGGGGGCTCCAACGGCGATCGCCATTCCTTCTGATAGTGTCGCGGAGTTGATGGTACCGACGGCGACACAGATCAAAACCAGTGGGGGACAACGCTTTCTCCATTGGCAAGAGTTGACTATCCCGATTTATTCCTTGACCCAATTACTGCCCTATCACTGTCCTTTGTCGGAGCAACAAACTAGTAAGTTGTTGACCACGGTACCCCAACCAGATAATTGGCATTTACCCCTGGTGCTACTGCGGCTCGGTCAGCAATATTACGCTCTGGAAGTGAACCGTTTGGTGACGGAACAGGAATTGGTAATTAAACCCTTTTCGTCTCTGCTACCGGCCCCTTCCTACCTTTATGGGGCTACTATCCTGGCAGATGGCACCCTGATCCCGGTGGTGAATGGGGCGTTGCTGTTGGAATGGCACTGGCAAAAGGGAACAGACAATTTGGCCATGGCCGATGGAGGGGTGGAACCTCTTCCCACTCCAGGGCGGAGGGCCAAAACGATTTTGGTGGTGGATGATTCGGCGGCCCTACGGCGTACCCTGGCTTTCACCCTGGAAAGGTCTGGTTACCGGGTGATGCAGGCTAAGGATGGGCAGGAGGCCCTGAAGACACTGGCCCAAGCCGGGGAGGTGGATTTGATTATTTGTGATGTGGAAATGCCTAACCTTAATGGCTTTGAGTTCCTTGGGCAACGGCGACGCAATCCAGATCTACTCAAAATTCCCGTGGCCATGCTCACTTCCCGGGGCAGTGAAAAACACCGACAGTTAGCCAAGACCTTGGGGGCCAACGCCTATTTCACCAAGCCCTATATTGAGCAACAGTTCCTCGGAGCAGTGCAAGAGCTTCTGGCCACTGGCCTGTTATCGGTCAGCAGTTAATTAACAGTTATCATTTTCCTTTTTCCCCAATATGGCGCTTCATTCTTCCTCTGTTGATGCCTCTGTTCAGGTCGGTCAGCCCTCGGTTCGACCGGAAAAGTTTCTCCTTTTTGCTGTGGGAAAACTTAACTTGGCCCTACCCATTGCCCTAGTGGTAAAAATTTTGCCCCATGGCCCTGCCCATGGCAGTGGTCTGTCAGCCACCGGATTGGTGAACTTAGAAAATCGTTCTGTCACCATGGTGGACCTATATCGCCGCTTTTTTGGGGTGCCCCAGCCCCCGACGACGTCAACGAAACAGTATTTCATTTTGACTAAAAATCGGAGTGGGGAAGAATTTTGTCTCTTGGTTAATAATGCCCCCACGTTGCTGGATGTGTTGCCCCGACAAATTCGTCAATTGCCCGATTCTTATCGCCAAAATGACACTCTCCAATCGGCCAGCCATGTGATGGTGGTGGAAGAAAAGTCGGAAAAGTTGACGGTGTTTTTGCTCGACCCCGATCTTCTGCTGTGAATTGGGACAGCGATCGCCAAGGAAGTTGAGGAATACCCTGAATCTGTTTCAAAATAATGGGTTGTAAGCCTGGGAACCGGCAATACTCACTCCACGGTGAAGCTTGTGCACACTGGAGAACTACCTAGGGGGTAATGGCTTGTAGGTAGGGCGCAATATAATTTTTCCCCCGCAGGACAAAATGGGGTGTAAGTAGAGGACTGAATTCTTGTTCCACTAGATCTTGGGCTTGGTTGAGGCGATCGCCGCCATAGGCAATGAATTGGGCGGTGGAATAGGCGTAATATTCTTGTTTGGCAGTTTGATTATTTTGTTTGAAAGCTTGGCGATAAAGCTGGGTTGTCTGCTCGATTAATTGTTCGATCGCCGGGGTGAAAGCAATAATTTTGCCACTGGGACAGGCAATTTTTTTAACTTTAATAAAACCAATTACCGTTTGCATACATTCCCTGGTTTGTTCCACCGATAAACAATGTTCGTCTTGGCGACGGAAAGCCCACTGCAAACAGCCATTAGAGACTTCCAGTACCCGCAAAACTGCTAAGTTGTCTAATTCTTCAGGGGCGATCGCCGCTAATCCGGGCAAATGTTGTTCAATTTGTTGCTGAAAGCCAGCAACATCTTCGGCAAAATAGGGCTGTAACTCAGAGATTGCGGCCAGGGCCTGCCAGTTAACATAGGTCATCGGAACATTTGGGACGAAGATTGGGGGCATTCTAACAGAACTGGGAGAAAACATTGATTAATTGCAGGCGTTAAAATCGTCGCCATGGTACCCTGTGACATTCCTCAACAGCAATTATAGTAATTTGTAAAACTTATGAGCTATTCATCAAAATACATTTTACTAATTAGTGTCCATGGTTTAATTCGGGGAGAAAACCTTGAGTTGGGCAGAGATGCCGACACCGGCGGGCAAACCAAATATGTGCTGGAACTGGCCCGGGCCTTGGTAAAAAATCCCCAGGTGGCCAGGGTGGATTTGCTGACCCGTTTAATTAAAGATCCCAAAGTAGATGCAGATTATGCCCAGCCTAGAGAACTCATTGGCGATCGGGCCCAGATTGTTCGCATTGAGTGCGGCCCGGAGGAATATATTGCCAAGGAAATGCTCTGGGACTATTTGGATAATTTTGCTGACCATGCCCTGGACTATCTCAAAGAACAGCCCGAACTGCCCGATGTCATCCATAGCCATTACGCCGATGCGGGTTACGTGGGCACCAGACTTTCTCACCAATTGGGTATTCCTTTGGTGCACACCGGACATTCCCTGGGTCGTAGTAAGCGCACCCGTCTCCTGCTCAGTGGGATTAAAGCCGACGAAATTGAAAGCCGTTACAATATGGCCCGCCGGATTAACGCGGAGGAAGAAACCCTAGGATCAGCGGCGAGGGTGATTACCAGTACCCATCAGGAAATCGCAGAACAGTACGCCCAATACGACTATTACCAGCCAGACCAGATGTTGGTTATTCCCCCCGGCACTGATTTAGAAAAGTTTTATCCCCCCAAAGGGAACGAGTGGGAAACGCCCATTGTTCAAGAGTTGCAACGATTTCTACGGCATCCCCGTAAGCCTATTATCCTCGCTTTGTCCCGACCGGATCCCCGCAAAAATATCCATAAATTAATTGCAGCCTATGGCCAGTCCCCGCAGTTACAGGCCCAGGCCAATTTGGTCATTGTGGCGGGCAATCGGGATGACATCACGGATCTAGACCAGGGGCCGAGGGAAGTACTGACGGATTTACTGTTGACCATTGACCGTTACGATCTCTACGGCAAAGTGGCTTACCCCAAACAGAATCAGGCGGAGGATGTGTATGCTTTGTTTCGCCTCACTGCTTTATCCCAGGGAGTATTTATCAATCCGGCTTTGACGGAACCCTTTGGTTTAACTTTGATTGAAGCGGCGGCCTGTGGTGTGCCCATTGTGGCCACGGAGGATGGGGGCCCGGTGGATATTATCAAAAATTGTCAGAATGGCTATCTAATTAATCCCCTCGATGAAGTGGATATTGCGGATAAATTGCTCAAAGTACTAAACGACAAACAACAATGGCAATTCCTTTCTGAAAGTGGTCTAGAGGGAGTTAAGCGCCATTATTCTTGGCCTTCCCACGTTGAAAGTTATTTAGAAGCCATCAACGCTCTGACCCAACAGACTTCAGTGCTGAAACGTAGTGATTTAAAGCGGCGGCGGACTTTGTACTATAACGGTGCCCTGGTTACTAGTTTGGACCAAAATTTACTGGGGGCATTACAGGGGGGATTACCGGGCGATCGCCAGACGTTGGACGAATTACTGGAAGTGCTGTATCAACATCGAAAAAATGTCGGCTTTTGCATTGCCACTGGGAGAAGATTGGATTCGGTGCTGAAAATTTTGCGGGAGTATCGCATTCCCCAACCGGATATGTTGATCACCAGCATGGGCACGGAAATTTATTCTTCCCCGGATTTGATCCCCGACCAGAGTTGGCGCAATCACATTGATTATTTGTGGAACCGTAACGCCATTGTGCGTATTTTGGGGGAATTACCCGGTTTAGCCCTCCAACCCAAGGAAGAACTGAGCGCCTATAAAATTAGCTATTTCTACGATGCGGCGATCGCCCCTAACCTAGAAGAAATTCGGCAACTGTTGCATAAAGGGGAACAAACCGTAAATACCATCATTTCCTTTGGTCAATTTTTGGATATTCTGCCCATCCGAGCTTCCAAAGGCTATGCTGTGCGTTGGTTGAGCCAACAGTGGAATATTCCCCTGGAGCACGTTTTCACCGCCGGAGGATCGGGAGCCGACGAAGATATGATGCGGGGTAACACCCTTTCCGTCGTCGTGGCTAACCGTCACCATGAGGAACTTTCTAATCTAGGGGAGATCGAACCGATTTATTTTTCCGAAAAACGTTACGCCGCCGGTATTCTGGACGGTCTGGCCCATTACCGCTTCTTTGAGTTGTTAGACCCCGTTTAACCAGCCGAAATCATCGAGAACAGTTAAAAATAGCTTAAAAATGGCTATCTACCTCAAACTTCGGTAATCCCTGGCGATAGCTTTTTAATTCCCCACTCCGGGGGCCATAAACTCCTTCAATCTGTTCTTCACAGCAATGGCTAGCAAATTCGTCGAACTCCGCCGGAGCAATGCCAAACATCCGGGCAAAGTTATCTGGTTTCACCCGGCAAAAACTGGGCCTATCTTCGTAAATCTGGCAGAGGCGATCGCCGTGGTTGTAATTAACGCACCAACCGTCTGCCCCCACTAGGCTGTGGTAGAGGGTTAACTCCTCCGGGGCGAGATACTCGGCCAACTCCGGCCGGTCTTCTGGGGTGAGATTACAACAAGCGCCACATCCCTGCATGCAATACCAAGTTGCCATGGCCGGTCTCCTTCTTCACATAACTTTATGTATTTTTATGACGGCAAGTCCAGGGGACGAAACCAACCCAGCTATTATAGACATTGGTTTTATTATCCTTGCTTACGTTGAGTCTAGCCAGCAGTTTTTAACAGGAGAAATTATGGAATTATTAGCCGCACTCAATTTAGAACCTATTTTTCAGTTGACTTTTTTGGGCCTGATTGTTCTTGCTGGGCCGGCGGTGGTGTTTGTGCTAGCCTTCCGAGGCGGCGATCTATAGACTATGCCAGCCTGACCTATTGTGGCGAGAAACCTTCCTGTGGGGAGGTTTTTTTATGTCCCATAACAACAACATAGCTAAAATGGAGGCAGGGACAATCATTTGGGAATATGCCAAGCAAATACCCGAATCTCTCAACTTCCCGAATTAACAGAATCTACCAATCCATCCTAGGGCGCCGACAAGCCGATGTTCACCACCACTTCCTTTCCTGACTTTGATAGTGCGGCCCAGGCAACATTGACCTATTTACATCAACGAATGGGGCTATCCCTGTGGATGATCACCCGCACCGAGGTAGATAACTGGATCGTACTCCAGGCTCAGGACAATGGTTACGGAGTTAAGCGAGGGGATGTGTTCCATTGGCCCGATTCCTTTTGCTCCCGCATGGTGAGGGGAGAAGGACCCCATATTGCTCCCCAATCGAACTTGGTGGAAGCCTACCGCAATGCCCCCATCGCCCAGCAGGTGGACATCGGAGCCTATGTGGGGGTGCCCATCACCTATGGTAACGGTTCCCTATTTGGTACCCTTTGTGCCATTGATCCCGAAATTCAGCCCGATAGTTTGGTGGACGAGTTGCCCTTGGTGGAGCTCATCGCCCAACTGCTGAGTACTATCCTAGATTTTTTTCTCAAAGCGGAAATAGCTTCCCGGCGGGAAGAGTATCAACAACTTCTGAAGGAACGGGATGGAACTACTGGTTTTTATAGCCTTTCGGGCTGGGAAAAGTTGTTAGCCAGTGAGGAAATTCGCTGTCAGAAATTTGGCTTTCCGGTCAGTGTCATTATTGTTGAGGTGGAAGCAGCGGAGCCCAAAGGGGAAGAGCCTATTAACGACTTAATCTTGCAACGGGCTGCCAAGATCATTAAAACCGTTTGTCGCCAGGATGACTTCTGTGCCCGCATTGGGGAAAGGGAATTTGCCATTCTTTGTATTGAGTGCCATATTAGCCAAGCAGATTTTATTCGGGAAAGGTTAGCCCTAGGCTTTGAGCAGGGAAAGATTACGGCGGATATAGGTATTGGGGAGCGTTCCCCCGAAAAAGGACTCCTCGATGCAATGGAAACGGCAAAATCAGCAGCCCATGAACAGAAAAAATTTAGGGTCAAGACGGAAGGTTAAAGTTCTTTTTCCGACTTTGCCTTGCCCTTGGCCATGGTCGATTAATTTGGAAAATGTGTTGGTTAAGGTGACATTATCGATGGGTCCGAGGCAAGTCTAACATCTAGGCGATCGCCGCGATTCACTCAATCGGGTGAGTGGAGGGCCCTAAATTTTGGTTTAGAATCGTAGATACAGTGAGGTTAAGAAATAAGCAGAACTCGACGCGATTTCCTCCTCACACACGAAAATCTGATTACCGTCCTCCGGGGCGGTTTTTTTCTGGGAAGAGGGCAAAATGGGAAAGGTGTTTTCCTGTGAGTATTGCCCAGTATGGCCGCCGATTCATCCTCTCCTCCGGTTAGTTCCCCTTCATCCACTTCCCCTTCTAGTAACCCAGGACGATTGTTGGGGCTATTGACGGCCTTACTCTATGGGCTATTCACCCTGTTACCTAATGGCCATAGCTTGATGGTGGGTTGGCCCTGGGTCTTTGTTTGGCAGACCTGGTTTTGGTTAACTGCGCTGTGGTGTTTGTGGCAAATCGGACAAAATAAACGCTTAATTTCCCTCGGATTAGGGTTCGACTGGTTAATGGTGGCGTTGGCGATCGCCGCAATGCTAAGTGTGGTAGGGGCGGAATTTCCCCAGCAGGCCCGTTGGTATGGCTGGATATTTTGCGCTTTTCTAGCCGGTTTATACGGCCTAAGAAGTTGGCTAAAAGTTCAAACCAACCCCCTGGTAAGCATTAACAAGTTATTGACTTTTCAAGGCTATGTGGGTTTTGCCTTTATTGTCATTAGTCTTTTGCTGTGGTTTACCCAAACCCTCATTCCTTTTTGGCAATCAGCGGCGATCGCCAGGGAAATGGGCATTACTAAAACTTTTACTTTTGGGATACTGGAATTGCAAAATTGGGCTCCCATTGGCCACCAAAACTATGTGGCGGGTTACCTAGTGTTAATTTTGCCTTTGCTGAGTGTTTTAATTTGGCTCAATGAAGGAAAAAAACGTTGGTTTTGGAGCGTTGCCTTATCGCTGGGATTAATTGATTTTTATACCACCAGTTCCCGGGGGGGACTATTAGGTTTAGCTACTTTATTGTTACTAGTTATTATCGGTATTGGTCTGCTCCGTCAATTGCCCTGGCGATGGTGGTTAGGCCTAGGCACTTTGGCGATCGCCGTGGTGGGAATTTTTATTTGTACAAATGACCGTTTGCTTACTAGCTTCACCGGCATTATGGGAGGGCAAGGGGCGGGACAGTTTGCCTATCGTTTAATTAATTTTGAAATTGGTTGGCGCATGGGGTCAGCCCATCCTTGGACTGGTATTGGTTTGGGTAATGTACCCCTACAATATCAACTCTATCGACCGGTATGGGCCGGGCGGGAATCGGAATTTATTTACCAGCTTCATTCCACCCCCGCCCAATTATTTGCGGAATTGGGAGTTTGGGGCATATTAATTCCCTCACTATTAATCATTGGTTTAATTTGGCAATTAATTCGCAGTTTAATCAAACAAAATATAGTTAACACTAAAGGTAATGATGTTGATTCAAACGTAGTAAAAATTCTTATTTGGACCCTCACCAGTGCATTGTTAGCCTACGGAGTAACTAGTTTAACTGACTATCAATTGGACAATGTTTGCATTAGCGGCGTTATTGTTATTTATTTTGCCTGTTTACTACAGCTTTACTCTGCTGATCCAGTAATACCAAAATCCAGTCGTTTTGCTCGGCCAGTGTTTTTTGCTGGCATTGCTTTCCTGCTGGCGATCGCCGTTTGGCTATTTCCCATTTTGCGGGCTTGGCAACTGTCAGAAATAGCGTTCCGGGCTTTAGAAGCAGAAAATGTACCAGCTTTCACCGATTACCTTTCCCAAGCGGAAAATCTTGCTCCCTGGGAAGCCTATTACCCCACCCAGTTGGGTTGGAATTTGGGCAACATTGCTTTGACCACGGCAGATCCAGAACAACGGCAGGAATTGGTAACCAAGGCGATCGCCGCTTTTGAGAGGAGTGTGGAAGCGTCTCCCCACCAGGAATTTACCCATAACAATTTGGGGTGGTTGACCCTGGGGCAAAATCCCAGCCAAGCGAGTCAAGCTTTTGCCACCGCCAGTCAGTTGGTGCCGGCCAAACGGGGGGTATTCTTTGGCCTAGGGCTGAGTCTATTGGTACAACAAAAGTTAGACCTGGCCATTGACGCTTTTAGCCTGGAATGTTTGCGGGATCCTTTGTTTATTACTAATCCAGTGTGGCGCGATCCTAATTTTGCTCGACTTTATCCGCCTTTGATTGAAAAAATACAGTCAACCCTCAACCAACTGCGGCAGGAAAACCAAGATGATGCCAATTTTCAGACCCTTTTGGGAAAAATCCAGGGAGGAATTTATTGGTGGTTGGGACAATTTACCCGGGCGGAAGCAGAGTTAACCAAAGTTGGCGATCGCCAAAGTCAGGCTTTACTGGCATTGAGCAAAGATCCAGAGCGTATTGAAGAATATCTCCCTGCTTTGCCCGATCTGGCGGCCAAATTGGTACAAGCTTGGCAAAATCCAGCCCAGGCCCAAGAGTTAATCAATCAAGCTTGGCTCCAGGTTAATGGAACGCCTATGCCAGAACCTTTACTGCAGCAAACCCTCCGTTCTCTGCAGGAAGCGCCGGATTTTTACCTTTGGCTGAGGGATTACGCTCCCATACTCCAGTACCGTCGCCAGAGGTTAGGCTTTGGGGTTAATCTGCGCCACATTGATGGCCCCAACCCCAGCGATTTTTATCAAGTGACGGAAAATCTTCCCCTGGTAACTTGGTTCCCGTTTATGTTGCCTTCCCCCATCCTCGCTCCGGAGTTGGACAATGAACTGCAACCTTTACGGACAGAACTCTGGCAGGCGATCGCCAAAATCTAAAAAAATCTCAAGATGAAATAAATGAAACTAGCTTGGTTTTGGCTACTGATCCTAGTGGGTTTATTGACTGCGTGTGGAGTTTCTTCGTTTAACCAATTGTTCCCCAGTTCAGAAACTTTCGTTGTCCCAACAAAAGAGTCCATTACCCTAACTGTGTCGGCGGCGGCCAGCCTGCAGGATGCACTGGAAACCTTAGACCCACGGTTTGAATCGACCCATCCCAACATTGAAGTGAATTACAACTTTGCCGCTTCTGGCACACTGCAACAGCAAATTGAGCAGGGAGCTAGGGTTGATCTGTTTATTTCCGCTGCGTCTAAACAAATGGATGGGTTGCAAGCAAAAAGTTTAATCATTAACGATACCCGTCGCAATTTACTCAGTAATAGTTTGGTGTTGGTTGTGCCCCAGGATTCCGCCCTACAAATTAGCAAATTTCAGCAACTCACTGACCCCGCCGTTAAGCGTATTTCCTTGGGGGAACCCCGCAGTGTTCCCGCTGGGCAGTATGCAGAGGAAGTTTTTGAAAATCTAGACATTTTGGCCCAGTTACAATCCAAGTTTGTTTACGGTAATTCGGTACGAAATGTTTTAGGTTCCGTGGAAAGCGCCAATGCCGATGCTGGGATAGTTTACGCCACCGATACCCAAATTTCCGATCAAGTAAAAACTGTGGTTAAAGCCCCGGCTAATTTGCATGCCCCCATTGTTTATCCGATCGCCGTGATAGCGGCCAGTCCCCAGTCAGAAGCAGCCCGCACCTATGGCCAATTTCTCGCTAGTGAAGAAGCCCAGAAGGTTTTCAGTCAATATGGTTTTGGCCCGGGTGAATAATCAGCCATTGCCGTAAACTGCCTTAACTGTTCGACATTGCCCCACGATGGCCACCGACCTTACTCCCCTCTGGATTTCCCTCAAAACTGCCGGATTAGCAACCGTGGTCACATTCATCCTTGGTATTGCGGCAGCCTATGGGATGTTAGGCGATCGCCAGCCGGGAAAGTCTTTGGTTGAGGCCGTTTTTATTGCGCCGTTAATTTTGCCGCCCACGGTGGTGGGTTTTTTGCTGTTGTTATTGTTTGGCAAAAATGGCCCGTTGGGAAAAATCCTGGCCCAGTTTGATGTCACCATCGTTTTCACTTGGTATGCCGCTGTGATCACCGCCACGGTAGTGTCCTTTCCCCTGATGTATAAAACAACATTGGGGGCCTTTGAGCAAGTCGATCGCCATCTGTTGCAAGTTGCCCAAACCCTGGGAGCTTCGAGGGGAGAAGTTTTTCGGCGCATTCTATTACCCCTGTCCCTGCCCGGTATTTTGGCTGGCACCACCCTCGCCTTTGCCCGTTCCTTGGGGGAATTTGGCGCTACTTTGATGGTGGCGGGCAATATTCCGGGGCAAACCCAAACCATACCAATGGCCATCTATTTTGCTGTGGAAGCAGGGGCCATGGGGGAAGCTTGGTTATGGGTAGGCATTATTTTGGTCATCTCCCTGGCTGGCATTATGGCTGCCAATATCTGGCAAAGACGTTATGAAGATAAAATTCACAACCCTCAGCCCCAGGAGCATCGGTTAACTGTTTTATTCCAAAACAATGGATGGGAAAATTCCTCTTCTCATTACCCAAAGCTAGGGGAAGTGGAGCCAGGGATCCAGGTCAACATTCAGAAGCAGTTAGCGCAATTCAGTTTAGACGTTACATTTACTACCCAAGGGGAAACGGTGGGATTGTTGGGGGCATCGGGTTCTGGCAAAACCATGACACTCCGTTGCATTGCGGGGATAGAAACTCCGACCCAGGGGCGCATCATCCTTAATGGTCGAACTTTGTTTGATTCACAACGAAATATCAATGTACCGAGCCATGAACGGAAAGTCGGTTTAGTGTTGCAAAACTATGCCCTATTTCCCCATCTGACCGTGGCCCAGAACATTGCCTTTGGTCTGCGGCACCTCTCCCCCCAACGGCGATCGCTCCGGGTTGAAGAACAATTGACTTTAGTAAATTTAGAAAAAATGGGCGATCGTTATCCCCATCAGCTATCCGGTGGCCAACAACAACGGGTCGCCCTGGCCCGGGCTTTAGCTCCGGAACCCAATGTTCTGTTATTAGACGAACCCTTTTCTGCCCTGGATACCCATCTACGCTATGAACTGGAAAAACAGTTGCTCAAAATCCTTTCTGGCTATAAAGGATTCACCCTTTTCGTCAGCCATAACCTGGAAGAAGCCTATCGGATTTGTCAGAAATTACTCGTACTAAGCCAAGGTAAATTGGTAGCTACTGGGGACAAGCAAGCCATTTTCGATCGCCCTGGAAGTGTGACCATTGCCCAACTGACGGGTTGCAAAAATTACTCTCCTATTCAAGTCATCGATCGCCATACTGTCCGGGCCCTGGACTGGCAATGCACCTTACAAACAACGGAACCCGTTTCTTCCGACCAAACCCACATCGGGATTCGGGCCCATCAAATTCGGTTTTTAGATGCTGGCGATCACCATCAATCTCCGGTCAATACTTTTCCTGGTTGGGTGGTGTGGACCAGTGAAACTCCCCATCGCATGACGGTTTATTTAAAATTAGGGATTCCTCCCGTTGATACCGATGACTATCACCTCCAGGCGGAGGTATTTAAAGAAAAATGGCAGATTTTACGTCATTGTCCCCAGCCTTGGTCTATACATTTGGAACCCGACCGATTGATGTTGTTAACCCCCGATTAATCGTGAATGGCCAAACGGCGATCGACGCAAAAACTTCTGTTATGTCACCGTAAATCAATCCTCAAAACAACACAACGCAGTCAAAGTCTTGATGTTAAACTAGAGGCCTGTGCTTGCCCCCCAATGATTGGGAGAACAATTATGAGTCCACTAAAGATAAAAATGGATTCTTTAAAATTATCCGACGAGCAGTTTTATAAGCTTTGTCAAAATAACAGTGATTTACGGTTTGAGAGAACTTATCAGGGAGATTTAGTCATTATGCCCCCTACGGGTGGAGAAACTGGCGAAAAGAATTCCGAAATTAATTATCAATTAAGACACTGGAATAAACAGTATCAGCTTGGTAAGGTTTTTGATTCCTCCACGGGCTTTAAACTTCCCAATGGTGCGGATAAGTCCCCCGATGCGGCGTGGATTTCCCTGGAAAAATGGACAGCATTAACACAGGAAGAAAAACAAGGCTTTGTGCCTCTTTGTCCTGATTTTGTGATTGAACTAAGATCGCCCAGCGACAATTTAAAGCCCCTACAGGAAAAAATGCAGGAATATTTAGAAAATGGCACACGGTTGGGGTGGTTAATTAATCGTCAAAGTAAGGAAGTAGAAATTTATCGTCAGGGTCAAGGGATGGAAGTAGTAAAAAATCCGAGCAATTTATCAGGGGAAAATGTTTTACCGATGTTTGTGTTGGATTTAGATTTGATTTGGTAAGGTGAATGCTGCCAAAATAGATTTTGACAGAGGTTTTAATTCGATTTTTTAAACTATAGTTAATTTGGCTGTAAATTGTGATTGGAATAAGTCGCTGAAATTGGATCAACTAATTAGCCTGAGTACTGTCCGAGTATTGTCAACAATCGGGTGGACATTGCTGCTGTCATGAAATCCAAACAATAGCTAAGGCAAAATTTTCTTCTTGCCACGGAGCAATTACAAAACTTCACAGTATTTGATCTCGTTAAAAAACAATAAGAAAGTGTTCCATTTTTTGATTTTGGGTTCAAGATAAAACTAAGACCCAGAGAGAACGCCATGACCAAACACCAATCGTTGACGACTAATTCGCAGCCCCATTTCTCGACTAAGTTTTTTGGGCTATCTCTTTCCCCGGCCTTAATTAAGAATCAACAAAAACAATCTTGACGTTGTTTAATTTTTCTTGGCATTAGTGTTATTTTCAACAATTTTTTAGCGCTCCATTAACCCCCGGCAGTATCCCCAACTGTTAACAAACTTGACTGCTTTGTTTCATATTTCTGGCTTTTGTTGCCATTGCAGAAACCTTTGAGGACGATTCGTTTATGAGTTTACCTACCTATGCCACCCTCGACGGTAATGAAGCGGTGGCCCGTGTGGCCTACCTGCTCAGTGAAGTGATTGCCATTTATCCCATCACCCCTTCCTCGCCCATGGGGGAATGGTCCGATGCTTGGGCAGCAGAACACCGGCCCAATTTGTGGGGCACCGTACCATTGGTGGTGGAAATGCAAAGCGAGGGGGGAGCCGCCGGTACTGTCCATGGCGCTCTGCAATCGGGAGCTTTGACCACAACATTTACCGCTTCCCAGGGCTTAATGTTGATGTTGCCCAATATGCACAAAATTGCTGGGGAATTAACAGCCATGGTTTTGCATGTGGCGGCCCGTTCTTTAGCGGCCCAGGGCCTATCTATTTTTGGGGATCACAGTGATGTGATGGCGGCCAGAAATACGGGCTTTGCCATGTTAAGTTCCAATTCTGTCCAGGAAGCCCACGATTTTGCCCTCATTGCCACGGCCACCAGCTTTGCCACCAGGATACCGGGACTGCACTTTTTTGATGGTTTTCGCACTTCCCACGAAGAACAAAAAATTGAGCTTTTACCCCAGGAAGTACTCCGTGGTTTGATTAAGGATGAGGATGTGCTAGCCCACCGGGGACGGGCTTTGACCCCCGATCGCCCGAAGTTGCGGGGGACGGCCCAAAATCCGGATGTCTATTTCCAAGCTAGGGAAACGGTTAATCCCTTTTATGCCAGTTATCCCAACGTGCTGGAGCAGGTGATGGAACAATTTGGCCAGCTAACCGGCCGCCATTACCGTCCCTATGAATATTGTGGCCATCCGGAAGCGGAACGGGTGATTGTGCTGATGGGTTCTGGTGCGGAAACGGCCCAGGAAACGGTGGATTTTCTAACTGCCCAAGGGGAAAAGGTTGGTTTACTGAAAGTACGCCTCTATCGGCCCTTTGCTGGCGATCGCCTGGTTAATGCTCTACCAAAAACGGTGCAAAAAATAGCGGTGCTGGACCGGTGTAAGGAACCGGGGAGCATTGGGGAACCCCTCTATCAGGATGTGCTGACGGCCTTTTTTGAAGCGGGCATGATGCCGAAAATTATTGGTGGCCGTTACGGTCTGTCATCCAAGGAATTTACCCCCGCCATGGTTAAAGGGGTGTTGGACCATTTAAATCAAACCAACCCCAAAAACCATTTCACCGTAGGCATTAACGATGATTTGAGCCACACCAGCATCGACTATGACCCCAGTTTTTCCACGGAAGCAGATTCTGTCGTCCGGGCAATTTTCTACGGTCTCGGTTCCGACGGTACGGTGGGGGCCAATAAGAACTCCATCAAAATCATTGGCGAAGATACGGATAACTACGCCCAGGGTTATTTTGTTTACGACTCGAAAAAATCCGGTTCTGTAACCGTTTCCCATCTGCGCTTTGGCCCTAATCCCATCCTGTCCACTTACCTGATTAGCCAAGCCAATTTTGTCGCCTGTCACCAGTGGGAATTTTTGGAACAGTTTGAAGTCTTGGAACCAGCCGTTGATGGCGGCGTTTTCCTGGTCAATAGCCCCTACGGCCCAGAGGAAATTTGGCGAGAGTTTCCCCGCAAAGTACAACAGGAAATTATTGACAAAAATCTCAAGGTTTACACCATCAATGCCAATGACGTAGCCAGGGATGCGGGCATGGGCCGCCGCACCAACACAGTCATGCAAACCTGTTTCTTTGCCCTAGCGGGAGTGTTACCCCGGGAAGAGGCGATCGCCAAAATTAAGCAGTCGGTCCAAAAAACCTACGGCAAAAAGGGTCAGGAAATTGTCGAGATGAATATTAAAGCGGTGGATTCCACCCTGGCCCATCTCTATGAAGTGTCCGTACCGGAAACGGTGAGCGACGATGCCCCTGCTATGCGGCCGGTGGTGCCTGATAACGCCCCGGTGTTTGTGCGGGAAGTGTTAGGAAAAATCATGGCCCGGCAAGGGGATGATCTCCCGGTCAGTGCTTTACCCTGCGATGGCACCTATCCCACCGCCACTACCCAATGGGAAAAACGCAACGTGGGCCACGAAATTCCCGTTTGGGACCCCGATGTTTGTGTGCAATGCGGCAAATGCGTCATTGTTTGTCCCCATGCTGTGATTCGGGGCAAAGTTTACGAGGAGGCAGAATTGGCCAATGCTCCGGTCAGTTTCAAATTTACCAATGCCAAAGACCATGATTGGCAAGGTTCTAAGTTCACCATCCAGGTAGCCCCGGAAGATTGCACCGGTTGCGGCATCTGTGTGGACGTATGCCCGGCTAAAAATAAATCCCAGCCTCGTTTAAGGGCGATTAATATGGCTCCCCAGTTACCCTTGCGGGAACAGGAACGGGAGAATTGGGACTTTTTCCTAGATTTGCCCAACCCCGATCGCCTCAGTTTGAATTTGAACAAAATCAGCCATCAACAGATGCAGGAGCCGTTATTTGAATTTTCTGGAGCCTGTGCCGGTTGTGGGGAAACCCCTTATTTGAAACTGGTCAGTCAATTATTTGGCGATCGCATGTTAGTGGCCAACGCCACCGGTTGCTCTTCCATCTATGGCGGCAACTTACCGACAACTCCCTGGGCCCAAAATGCTGAGGGTCGCGGTCCCGCTTGGTCCAATTCCCTGTTTGAAGATAACGCTGAATTTGGCCTTGGTTTCCGAGTGGCGATCGACAAGCAAACGGAATTTGCAGGGGAATTGCTAAAAACCTTTGCTGGGGAGTTGGGAGACAGTTTGGTAAGTGAAATTCTCAACAATGCCCAAACCACTGAAGCGGATATTTTTGAACAACGGCAATTGGTAGAACAGGTTAAGCAACGTTTGCAAAATCTGGAAACTCCCCAAGCCCAAATGTTCCTTTCTGTAGCGGATTACCTCGTGAAGAAAAGCGTTTGGATTATTGGTGGCGATGGCTGGGCCTACGACATTGGGTACGGCGGTTTGGATCACGTCCTCGCCAGTGGGCGTAATGTCAATATCTTGGTGATGGATACGGAAGTCTATTCCAACACCGGGGGCCAAGCCTCCAAAGCCACTCCCCGGGCCGCTGTAGCTAAATTCGCCGCTGGGGGTAAACCCTCTCCCAAAAAAGATTTGGGCTTAATGGCCATGACCTACGGCAACGTCTATGTGGCCAGTATCGCCATGGGAGCCAAAAATGAGCAGTCCATTAAAGCCTTTATGGAAGCGGAAGCCTATCCCGGTGTCTCGTTAATTATTGCCTACTCCCACTGCATTGCCCACGGCATTAATATGACCACCGCGATGAACCATCAAAAAGAGTTGGTGGACAGCGGTCGTTGGTTGCTCTACCGCTATAACCCTTTGTTGGCGGATGAAGGTAAAAATCCCCTGCAATTGGATATGGGATCGCCAAAAGTAGCCATTGACAAAACGGTCTATTCGGAAAATCGCTTTGCCATGCTCACCCGCAGTCAACCAGAGGAGGCCAAACGCTTAATGAAGTTAGCTCAAGGGGATGTGAACACTCGCTGGGCCATGTACGAATATCTGGCGAAACGTTCTCTGGGTGGGGAAATTAACGGTAACAACCATGGTGTTTCCCCATCTCCGGAGGTAATTGCTAAATCTGTTTAGAATCGGCATTAGGGGGCAAACGTTAATCGGTTATTTGTTCCCCTACCCATCGGGCAAATATGAGGCAAAACGGATGGTCACTCAGATGAATACCAAAAATCTTTATCAGCAAGACCGGTGTCTATGGGCAAAAACCATGGCGGATCTACTCAAGGAACGTCGGTTGGATCAACTAGACTGTCAAAATTTAATTAAAGAAATTGAAGATATGGGGCGGAGTCAAAAAAAGTCTCTAAAGCGTAATTTGGAGATTTTGTTAATGCACTTGCTTAAATGGAAATACCAACCCCATAAACAATCCAATAGCTGGAGGTTGAGCATTGACGAACACAGAGAAAGGATTCTTAAGCAGCTTAAAGAAAGCCCCAGTCTCAAACGTCATTTTGATTTAGTACTTGATGAAGCCTATGGGCGAGCCAGGAAAGAAGCCAGCATTGAAACCAGTATTGACATCAGTCGATTTCCCGCCCTAAATCCGTTCTTGAAAGAAGAGATTCTTGATCAAGAATTTTTACCAAAATAGCCAAAAAGATAATTAAAATGACTTTAAAAATCAATGCCAATCTTCTTTATGAACAGGATTTTAATCTGTGGTTAGAGGCAGTCGCTAACTGCCTAAAAGAAAATCAACTTGAAAATCTTGATTTTGAAAATTTAGCAGAAGAAATTCAATCTATTAAATATACAGAACAGGGTATTCTCAGGGAGAATTTAGAGATTATTTTAATTCATTTACTTAAATGGAAATACCAACCAGAGACCTGGTCAAATAGTTGGAGGACAATGATTGATCAAAGTAGAAAGAAAATTTATCAATGTCTTTTAGAAAGTCCCAGTTTGCAGAAATATTTTCATGATGTTTTAGATGAGTGCTACAAACACGCTCGTAAAATGGTTGCCATCGAGACTGACACTAGTTTAGAAACCTTTCCAGAAACCAATCCCTTTGCACAAAATGACATTCTGGATCGAACTTTTCTACCAGATGGATTTTTTCCCCAATATTACGAAGATTACAATTAAAAACTGAAAGGAATTAACACCATGGATCTCACTACCCAATACCTCGGCTTAAATCTTAAATCTCCCCTAGTGGTCGGTTCCTGTGCCCCTTTGACGGAGGAGTTGGGCAATCTCAAAAAAATGGAGGACAGTGGTGCGGCGGCGATCGTTTTACATTCCTTCTTTGAAGAGCAATTGCGGCAAGAAAGACTGGAAATGTACCACCATCTCACCCATGGCACCCATAGTTTTGCTGAAGCTCTGACTTATTTTCCTGAACCCCAGGTTTTTCATGTCGGTTCTGAGGAGTATCTCAACCATATTCGCCTGGCTAAAGAGAGTTTAGATATTCCTATAATTGGCAGCTTAAATGGTTCTACCCTAGGCGGCTGGTTAGACTATTCCCAACAAATGGAGGGGGCTGGGGCCGATGCTATTGAACTTAATATTTACTACGTACCCACAGATTTGGATGTGCCAGGCACAGAGGTGGAAAAAAATTATCTTGACATTGTTAAAGCGGTTAAAGATGAAGTTAAAATTCCCGTTGCTGTTAAAATTTCACCCTTCTTTAGCAATATGGCCTATATGGCCAAGAAGTTTGCCGATTATGGCGCTGATGGATTAGTTTTATTTAACCGTTTTTACCAGCCAGATTTTGACCTAGAAAGCCTAGAAGTTTATCCCCATATTCTGCTCAGCACTACCCAAAGTATGCGCCTTCCCCTACATTGGCTGGCGATTTTATATGGGCGTATTGACTGCGACTTAGCCGCCACCAGTGGAATTTTGCACACAGTGGATTTGGTCAAGGTATTAATGGCCGGGGCAAAAATCACCCAATTGGTCAGTGCCCTATTGCGCCACGGCATCGGTTATATTCACACATTGGAAAATAGTTTAGCCCGTTGGATGGAGGAGCATGAATATGAATCTGTACAGCAGATGCAAGGCAGTATGAGTCAACTTAATTGCCCCGATCCCACTGCTTTTGAGCGGGTTCAATATGTCAAAGCTCTGCAGACCTACGCCCCTATTTGGAAAGCGCTTGATCCCCTTGAACCAGTGGGTTAGTAAACCGCCGGATTAGGGATTGGCGATAGATTGGGGTTCGATTTTGACCATGGGTCAGCTATTGAAAGAGTTAGAAAGACTCAAATTAAGGATAAATTAAGGGGGTTTGGTATGGGCACAAAACGTATTGGAATTTTGACCAGTGGTGGTGATTGTCCTGGCCTCAATGCCGTCATCCGAGCAGTGGTTAAGGCCTCAGCTCTTAAGGGGTGGGAGGTTTATGGTATTCCCTACGGCACCGATGGTTTTGTTGAAGTTGCCCACGGAAAATACCAGGCAGAGGATTTACTGTTAACTAAACATGGCTATGCTCTGCCCGGGATGCTCAAAGGCTTAGATGTATTGCAATTTCTCAGCGGTAGTGTTTTAGGGTCCTTAAGTAAGGGACATCCAGAGCAACCGGCGATCGCCGAAGCCATTCTCAAGGGTTATGCCATACTTGACCTGGAAGCACTAATTGTTATTGGTGGCGATGGTAGTTTAGACATTATTTATGATTTAGCCCAAAAAGGTAATTGGCATATTATTGCCATTCCCAAAACCATTGACAATGATGTGCCCTTTACGGATCTGGCAGTGGGATTTAGCACTGCGGTGGATATTGTTACCCAAGCCTTATACGACCTGACTTTTACCGCCGCTAGCCATGAACGCATTATCATTGTCCAGGTCATGGGGCGGGATGCGGGGCATTTGACTCTCCATGCAGGCATTGCCGGCGGAGCTGATATCATTTTAATTCCCGAAATTACCCCTTGTTTGACTTCTGAAATTATCCGCAATTGTTGTTATCAACTAATGAATTTGCGGAAGTCTGGCCGCCATTTTGCTTTAATAGTTATTTCAGAGGGTGTCCACGATCAAAATAATAAGAAAAATAAACATATCGCCGACTACTTAGCAGAAGAAATCAGTGAAACCAGTCAACACCTTTGCGACATTAAAGATCCCGCTTTTTGCGATCTAATAAGTCTAGACATTCGAGCCACAACCCTGGGTCATTTACAACGGAGCGGGACCCCCCTATCGTTCGATCGCCTCTTGGCCACGGTGTTTGGAATTAGGGCAGTGGAGTTGATCGAACAGGAAATTTATGACCAGGTGGTGATCTGGCGCAGTGGGAAGGTGGAACACGCTGACCTTAAACCAATTATCAGCATCATTAAAGAATGTCACCAGGAAAATCGCTGTCCTTTCCCGGTGGATAGGGATGGTTTTATGGTTAAAACGGCCAAGTCATTGGGCATATACCTAGGAGAAGACTAATACTAAACACTAGCTTTCCACAGCGGACTCAAGGGCATTAAAGGGGGGATTGGTAGCCCCGTTAGTGGTGTTGGTTGCATGGGCATATATTTGCCGGGGGGCACCGATTTCGATGTTATTTTCCGTCAGGGCCTGGCGCACACGGAAACGCAGTTCTCGGCCCACAGACCACTGTTGAGCAGGGGCTGTTTGAATCCAGATGGTGATGGTCATGCCCTCATGGGTAAGACTATCGATGCCCAACACATCGGGAACTGCCAGCATTTTGTCATGCCATTCCGGGTCGTTGTACAGGTCTTCCCCTACTTGACGTAGAACATTAATGGCTTTGACAGGGTCAGTGTCGTAGGCTACATTGACGCTCAAATTAGCCCTGGACCACGAACGGGTCAGGTTTTTAACCTGGGTAATGGCACTGTTGGGGATGGTAACTAGTTCTCCCCCGGCACTCCTTAACTGAGTCACCCGTAAGTTTAAATTTTCCACCCCCCCGGCAGCGAAGCCCACATCAATCACATCTCCAATGGCATACTGGTCTTCGGCTAATACTAGAAATCCATCGACCAAATCCTTGACCAAGCTTTGGGCACCGAAGGAAATGGCCAAGGCCAATAAACCCCCAATGGCAACCACAGAACCGGTGGGAATGCCCAGAATAATCAGGGCGGTTAACAAACCGCTAGCACTGATAACCACCGTGACCATACCCTTGATAGCCCCAGAGATGGTGGAAATGCGCAGATCTCGCCGTTGGTCATCTCCCAGATTGATAAATTTGTTGAAGCTGGTGGAATTAGTGTTTTGCCAATTGTCTTTTAGTAATTCAATGATGCGATGGCTAATACGGATAGTTAGACCAACAAAAAACCACAGCATTAGCAATTGCAAGGGGCGACCCAAAATGGCGCCACTGAGGGTGGCTAAGCCGGGAATTTGTCGAAAAATGGCGAATAAGCCAAAGTACCAACCAAGGATAATTACCCAGAACAAAAGCCACTGGATAAATTTCCAAAAGCCAATTTTACGGTCGATACTGAGTATTTGGGGTAATCTTTGCCAAAATATCCATTGCTGTTCCCCCAAAATTTCCGGGGCAGCATAATTGACTTCTATGGGATCAGGGTGATTTTCTTCCAGAACTTCGGAATTCGCTTGTTTTTCAGCGGCGATCGCCTGTTTACGATTGAGGAGTCGTTGACGATGCCGGGAAATTAAATGTTTGATACTAGCAACAATAGCCGTTGCCACCAATAGGGCTACAAATATTTGGAAAGCCTGTTTGAAGGATTGTTCTAGGGCTTCTGGGGTAGTACTAGCTTGGCCTCGCCGAATTTCTTTGTCCAGTTTTTCCCGCCATTGCTCCGCTAAAACATCAATGGGTTGGCCGTTGAAATCTGCATCGTTTTCCGTAACGGAAGCTAGCACCAAGGGGAGGGGATAATCGTCATTGCTAACAGTAACCACCACCACATTGTTGAGCCGGGAAGTTTCTACCCTTAGGTCATCGGGGTTCATATCCCGTCTGAAAATAGCCAGTTCCAATTTGCTTTCAATGTCCTGAGCCCTTTGCTCCACAGGAATTTGGCTGGTATTCTCTTGGCGGTTATACACAGTGGGGGAGGCCACATCAAACAGAAAACCGTTGTCAACGGGCGATCGTACCGGAGCCACTTCGATGGGACCATACCGGGAAACTTCCGGCGGTTTATAGCCACTGCCCTGGCCACTAAAACCTTGGGGCATAACGAATTGGGCTTGGCTGGGGTGAGGAATGATCAGTAGTAGCGCTAAAACAACACAACCGAGCCAGAAGAAGCGTTTATATTTTCGTCGATATTTTTTTAGTTTGGTAATTAAGGGCATGGTTCTTGATATTTAAATCTGTCAGCAAAATCGACAGCCAAAGGCCAGCAACCTTGATGCTAGTCTGATGGAGAAAACGTCATTGATCAACCCCTGAACTAATTTTTTGACTATGGCCAACGCAAAATCTTCGTCCCTTCCCAGTTGGAAAAACCCCAGTGGCAAAACCTTACTAATCCTGCTCTGGGCATTGGCTTTAGCCCTGATGGCCCTGTTGAGTAGCTGGGCGGATATGCCATGGTTGAGCAATGGAAAATTACTGATTGCCCTTGGTTTTACGGCCTTGGTTACAGCTCTCATTGGTATGGCGGTGGTACCAATGCTAGTAAACCTGAAAGCTAGTCAGGTGATTCAGTCCGACGGACCCCAAAGTCATTTGAAAAAGGCCGGGACTCCTACCATGGGGGGGATTTTCTTTGTGCCGGTGGCGGTGGCGATCGCCGTGGTGGGAACCCAGTTTAATCCCGATGTCATAGTGGTGGGTTTGGTGACTTTGGGCTATATGGCGATCGGTTGGGTGGATGACTGGCAGATTTTAAAATACAAATCCAATAAGGGTTTAACCCCGAAACAAAAATTATTTTTGCAGGTGGCGATCGCCGTTATTTTTTGCACTTGGCTATTTTTTTATGGGCCAACGGAAATTACGGACATTCGCATTATGCAATTTGTCTTACCCCTGGGTTTCCTTTTTTGGTTAGTGGCTACCTTTGCCCTAGTGGCGGAAAGTAATGCGACCAATCTGACCGATGGAGTGGATGGTTTGGCGGCCGGAACTGGGGCGATCGCCTTTGTGGGGTTGGGTTTACTGGTGGCGAAAGAAAATCCAGCACTAGCCTTTTTCTGCTGTGCCATGGCCGGTGGCTGTATTGGTTTTGTACACCATAACCACAATCCTGCCCGGGTATTCATGGGGGATACGGGTTCTTTAGCCCTAGGGGGGAGTTTGGCAGCGGTGGGCATTATGACCGGCAACCTCTGGGGACTGCTGTTGATCAGCGGCATTTTTCTGGCAGAATCCCTCTCCGTCATCGCCCAAGTGGGTTACTACAAAGCCACCAAAGGCCCTGATGGCGTCGGCAAAAGGTTGTTAAAAATGGCTCCAATTCACCACCATTTAGAATTAAGTGGCTGGACCGAAACCCAAATTGTGGGCTCTTTTTACCTCATCAATACCCTCTTGGCGATCGTGGCTATGGCAACAGCATAACAGTAGAATCAAAGGGTAATGGTTGATGGTCGTCCAATGCAAATCACCTTAAATCTACCGGATAGGTTAAATCAGATCGGAGAATTTGATCAAAATGATTGGCTCCGGGAAATTGCCATTGCCCTATTTGAACAAGAACACATTTCTCTGGCTAGGGCCAGTAAAATCTCCTCCATGGAAATTATGGAATTTCAAAAACTTCTATCAGATCGGGGAATTTGTATTCACTACGATGTGGAAGAATTAGCACAGGACATTCAGCACCTACAAAATCGCAGTTGGTTATGATTGTTGTTAGTGACACTTCTGCCATTGCTAATCTTGCTATTGTTGATCATCTTTGGTTATTACAGGCAATTTACGAAAGTGTAATCATTCCAGGCACTGTTGCCAATGAAATTACTGTCGCCACCAACTCAAAAATTTCATCAATTCTGCAATTAGATTGGATTCAAATTCACTTGCTTAGCCCCCATGGTTATGAATTGGCCGAACAACTACAAAGAGAACGGGGACTTGATGCTGGAGAAGCCCATTCCATAGCCCTAGCCCTTGATTTGCAGGCTGATGAGCTACTGATGGACGAGCGTTTGGGGAGAAGAGAGGCTACTCGCTTAGGATTATCAATAGTCGGAATTTTGGGAGTTTTGCTTGTTGCCAAACGAATAAATCTTATTCCACAAGTGAAACCCATTATTGATAATTTGATCAATCAAGCAGGATTTCGTGTTAGCTCTCAACTATACGAAAATATCCTAATTTTTGCTCAGGAAATTTAGCGAAAAAATTAATTAGATGAACTATGCAACTACACCCACAGCTTTTGTGGAATCTAAACTGAATTCTATGCCAGGAGATGCCCTGGGTTATCTACGGCGTTTAGATCAGCGTTGGCAAGCCCTATGTCAGGGAGATTTACCTCCCATTGCTGAAGTAGCTCAAAAAGTTAATACAAACTTGGGGGAAGCAGATTTTGACGCAGTAATTTGTGGTGGTACCCTGGGAATTTTATTGGCCGCTAGTTTGCAAATAAGGGGTTGGCAGGTAGTTGTCATTGAAAGGGGCAAATTACAAGGTCGTGCCCAGGAATGGAATATTTCCCGCCAAGAATTACAAACTTTTGTTGAGTTAGAACTGCTCACTTCAGAGGAATTAGAAACGGCGATCGCCAGCGAATATAATCCTGGCCGCATTGCTTTTCATGGTGGGCAAGAATTTTGGATTAAAAATGTTTTAAATGTAGGGATAGATCCAATTTACTTACTAGAAAAACTTAAGCAAAAGTTTCTGCAAGCTGGGGGTAAATTACTAGAGCATAGCGCTTTCCAAAAAGCAATTATTCACTCCGATGGAGTTGCAATTAGTTACCAACATGATGGAGAAAATCAAGTTGAAAGAAAGCTCACTAGCCGTTTACTCATTGATGCCATGGGGCACGGTTCTCCTTTGGTAAACCAAGCTCGACAGGGAGAAATACCTGATGGAGTTTGCCTAGTGGTTGGTAGTTGCGCCCAGGGTTATTCTGACAATGAAACTGGAGATTTAATTGCCACCACCACGGGAATTACCAATCATTGCCAATACTTTTGGGAAGCTTTTCCTGCTCGGGATGGCCGCACCACCTATCTGTTTACCTATGTGGATGTGCATCCAGAACGCATTAGTTTAGAATTCTTTTTTCAAGAATATTTTCGCCTATTGCCCGAATATCAAAAAATTAATTTAGACCAACTACAATGGCAACGGTTTTTATCTGGTTTTTTTCCTGCTTATAAATCCAGTCCTCTCCATTTTTCTTGGGGTAGAGTGTTAGCCGTAGGGGATAGTGCTGGTAGTCAATCCCCCGTTAGTTTTGGTGGCTTTGGAGCCATGGTTCGCCATCTCAAACGGTTAACCAATGCTATTGGGGAAGCCCTGGCAGGGGATTATTTGGCTGCGGAAGATTTGGCTCTTTTACAACCCTACCAACCTAATATTGGCGTTACTTGGTTATTTCAACAAACCATGGGAGTTAAAGTTGGCCAAACTGCAGATCCAGAGCAAATTAATCGCTTAATGAATGCGGTTTTTGCTGTTATGGATCGACAAGGACAAGAAGTCATGGAACCTTTTTTGCAAGATGTAATCCAATGGTCTGGCCTAACCCAAACTTTACCCAGGGTAAATCCACTCATAGTATTGCCTTTGTTACCACAAATTGGTCTACCCGCTTTAATGGAATGGTTGGGACATTATGCTAACTTAGCGGGCTATAGCTTAACCTACCCCCTAGCTAAAAATCTTCTATTCACTAACCCTAGCTTTGAGCAAAAACGTCGTCTAGAAGCTTGGTACTATGGATCTGGTTACGATTTCCACCATTGAAAACTTGTCTGATTTAGTCTTTGTTGGGGATTCGACAAGCCCTCCATGCGTCCCCATACTGGATTTGCGATCGCCTAAGTTTTTTACTAGACTTACTCCGGTGGAGTTAGCCAATGGGCAAAATCTTGGGTGAAAGTATCATTTAAAATTGCTTGGCGAATGCTTTGGGTGAAACGGATTAATTCCGTAATATTGTGCAAAGAAAGCAAAATGTAACCCAACATTTCCCTGGAGCGGATTAAATGGTTTAAATAAGCACGGGAGAAAGTTTGGCAGGTATAGCAAGGACAAGTTTCATCCAAGGGGCGATGATCTTCCCGGAAAGTGGCGTTTTTTAAATTCCACCGTTCTCCCTGTACCAATGCTGTGCCGTGGCGACCAAAACGGGTGGGTATGACACAATCGAACAAATCAATACCCGCAAAAATTGCCCTGGCCATTTCCCGATAGGTGCCGACCCCCATCAAGTAACGGGGTTTATGGGCTGGTAATAATGGGGCCGTGTGTTGTACCACTTTATCAATCAGCGCTGGTGCTTCCCCCACACTTACTCCGCCAATGGCGTAACCGGGCAAGTCTAGGGCAATGAGTTGTTCTGCCGCTTGGGAACGCAAATCTAGGTAAGTGCCCCCTTGGACGATGCCGAACAGAGCTTGATCACCCGGTCTTTGGTGGGCTTCGATACACCTTTCTAGCCAGCGATAGGTGCGGGCGGTGGCTTGTTCCACCATCAGGCGATCGCCTTGGCCGGGAGGACATTCATCAAAGGCCATAATCACATCAGCCCCCAACGCATTTTGGATGCGAATGGAATTTTCTGGAGTCATATCAATCAAGCGGCCATCCCTCGGCGATCGAAATAGGACCCCCTGTTCACCAATGGTGCGTAATTGACTGAGACTAAAAACCTGAAACCCACCAGAATCTGTCAACATCGGCCCCGACCAGCCCATAAACTTGTGTACTCCCCCAGCGGCAGCAATAATCTTTTCCCCTGGTTGGAGATGGAGATGGTAGGTATTGGCTAGCACCATTTGGGCTTGGGTGTCCGCTAGCTGGGCGGGGGTAATGCCCTTAACCGTTGCCAAAGTACCCACGGGCATAAAACGGGGAGTTTCCACCGGCCCATGGGGAGTCTGAAAAATTCCAGCCCGGGCTTGGCTATGGGAACACCGGGCTTGGCACTGATAAGTAAAATTCACACTAGGCAATGGCACAATGGACAGTTAATCGTCCTGGTATCAGTATCACTTCAACATTTTTTCCTAAACCAGGAAGGATTAAACCGCCTTGGCCGAGGAATTTTTATTCTTCGCTACCTTGGAGTTTGATAATGACAAAGCCCCAGGCTAGTCCTAACAAGGTCAAGCCAATCATGATAAAAGCGCCATTGGCCAACATGCTTTCAGCGGTCATAGTCAATTCCTCAATGGGGGATGAATAATTTGGGATGAAAAAATCTTTGTTGTCGGTGGTTCATTATCCCATAGGAATCTCCCCTTAAACCTGATTGAGCATGGATTGTATGAGTTTGCCCCGTTTAATTTTGACCCTGGGTGATCCGGCAGGCATTGGTCCTGAGGTGGTGCTCAAAGCTTTGGCTGAACCTGGGTTAGCTTCAATTTGTCAGTTAACGGCGATCGGTTCCCGTTCTGTGTTGGATCAGACCCGTAGACAATTGTTGGCCCAAAATCCGGGTTTAAATCTAGCAGATCCGGAAACAATTAATTTGCTAGAAGTGGACCTCTCATATCTGGGAAAAATCACTGTTGGTCAGGGAGATGCGGTTAGTGGCGCCATTAGTTTTGCCTATTTAAATGAAGCTATTACCAGAACTTTGGCCGGGGAATTTGATGCCATTGTCACTGCCCCGATCGCCAAATCCGCTTGGCAAGCCGCTGGCCATAATTACCCAGGGCAGACGGAAGTTTTGGCCCATCGGGCTGGGGTGGAAAGCTTTGCCATGGCATTTGTGGGGCGATCGCCTTTTACTGGTTGGACTTTACGCACGTTGCTAGCCACCACCCATATTCCGCTCAAAGAGGTGCCCCAGGCTTTAACCCCTCAATTAATGACTGCAAAATTGGAATTACTGCTAACTTGCCTGGCCCAGGATTTTGGCATCAGTAATCCTTCCGTGGCGATCGCCGGTTTGAATCCCCACAGCGGCGAAGAAGGAAAATTAGGCAGCGAAGAACAGGATTGGTTAATTCCTTGGTTGGAGCAAGCTAGAAAAAAATATCCCCAGGCCCAACTAATTGGCCCCATTCCTCCGGATACCATGTGGGTCGGCCCTGGCAAAGCTTGGTTAACCGATGGCCAAACGACCGTATCCGACGCTTACCTGGCTTTGTACCATGACCAAGGCTTAATTCCCGTTAAACTGCTGGCATTTGATCAGGCTATTAATACCACTATTGGTTTACCCTTTGTCCGCACTTCCCCCGACCACGGCACCGCCTTTGACATTGCGGGGCAAGGCATTGCCAGGGCAGATAGTCTCATTGCCGCCATTAAACTGGCCGCCGAGTTGGTGGAGCAAAGATGTCGCCCACGGGCACAGTAGTCAAGATATTTTTCAGAAACAGATTGCGGTTTTCTATTCTGAAGAACCCAAAGAAATTCTTAATGAAAGACCCAATCGCAGCAAGCCGCGGGGTATGCGCAACCCATTTTTAGATCAATCAAATTTTCTCTTTTTCTCAGAAAAGGCAAAGCCAGCGCCGCAATAATTCTTTCCCTATGGTCTCCATAGGGGTTTGCGCCCCCATGAAATGTTAATTTTTGCTACAATTTATGCCAGTTTCTTAGCTAGTTGGGCCAAAACTAGAATAACTTCTGGTTTGCCGGGACCCATCAGCCAAGATTAATTACTGGGGGAGTTCCGGCCATTGCCCAGATAGTGAACTATCACCTTGATCACCCATGGGAGGATTGACCGTGAATCTAGAAACTCTGGAATTCGTCATTTACCCCGACGGCCGGGTGAAGGAAACGGTAACCGGCATTGTGGGTCGCTCTTGTCAGGAAGTGACCGCGGCGATCGAGGCCGAACTAGGGGTAGTGCTTACCCAGCAGACTACTTCGGAGTTTTTTGCCCAAACCAGTCCGTTGAACCAATCAGTTCAGCAATCCCAGACTCTTTCTAGCTGGCCTGGGGGAAGTTAAATTCTCTCTGTATGAAAATCCTTGTTTAAAAGTTTTAAGAACCTGTCTCATCCATTCTTCTAATTTTTTTGTAATTTCCTATGTCTCACTTTAGCAATATCAAAACCAAGATTCGTAACCTTGATGTGTTGAAAACCACCCTCACCAACTTGGGTCTGGATTGGAAAGAAGGGCCGGCCACCGTGCGGGGCTACCAGGGTTTGACCGCCAAAGCCGCAGTGGTGATTGAACAGAGCAATGATTACGACCTAGGTTTTAGCTGGAATGGTCAGGAATATGAGTTGGTGACAGATTTACAGTACTGGCAACAGCCCCTTTCGGTGGAAGGATTTCTGCAAAAAATCACCCAGGGTTACGCTCTGGAAACCGTACTTAATGAATCGGCCAAACAAGGTTTTGCGGTGACGGAACAACAAAAAAATGAAGACGGCTCAGTGCGGTTGGTGGTGCAACGCTGGAGTGCCTGATGGTGATAGCTGATCTAAATTTTCCTCCCGATCACCGTTCTGGACTGGAACCGGAGTTGGGGGGAGATTGGCGTAATTTCGATGACCGTTCTGGTTTAGAGCCGGAATTGGGCGGAGAGTTACGGGAAAGGGGAGTCTATGTGGATGAAGTGACCTGCATTGGTTGCAAAAACTGTGCCCACGTGGCTCCCAATACTTTCACCATTGAGCAGGAGCATGGCCGCTCCCGGGCCTTTAGCCAAAATGGGGACGATGAAGCGGTTATCCAAGAGGCGATCGATACCTGTCCGGTGGACTGTATCCATTGGGTGCCCTACGACGAGCTGAAACATTTGGAAGAAAAAAGGAAGCATCAACAAATTCGTCCCCTGGGTTACCCGCAAATCAATCCCCATTTGTAATTAATTGGGTGATGGAATCTAATCGAAATCAGCGGATGCCGAAACCTAAATAATTTGCCAATAATCCAGCTAAACCTCAAAAATCTGCCGACAAGGCAAAGCTTTGTTTTTTGTCCACATTAATCTACTCAGACTCAGAGCCTGATTTTTGCCGTCGTTCCCGTCGATGTTGTAAAAGCTCAAATGCCCCCAAGCTGAGGCTCGCACTGCCCAAGGGAATCCAGTAATAAATCACTCGGTATGCCAACAATGCCCCCAGCACTTGCACCGAGGAATATTTAGGAGTCAGCAAAAATAACACCACCGTTTCAAATACCCCCAGTCCCCCCGGCACATTACTGATAATGCCCGCCACCTGCGCCAGCAGATAAATGCCAAAAAAGCCGGGAAAACTAAGGTGATGGTGCCCAGGTAATAGCACGTATAAAATACCAGAGGCTAAAATCCAATCCACCGCCGTCAAACCAATTTGAGCTAAGGATACGGCAAAGGGAATTTTGGGAGTTTGCCATTGGCCGATTTTGAATGGCTTAATTAAATTGCCCGTTATCAACAAATAAATCCCAATGATGGCAAGGAAAGTAAAGCCAATGGGATGGACAGAAAGAAACGGTAAATGGAGAAAGGCGGGCAACTGTAGGGGATCCACCACAAAAGTTATGCCCCCCACCGTTAATAAACCCACCCAAAAACTCAGGTTACAAAAGGCGATCGCCTGGGCAATGATGGGGGCAGAAACCTGCCAGGATTGATAGAGACGGTACCGGATGGCACTGCCACTGAGCAAGGCCAAGCCGACACTGTTACTAATGGCGTAACTGACAAAGCCGACAAAGCTAGTTTTCGTCAGGGGTAGAGATTGCCCCAGGTAAAACATGGCCAGAGTATCGTAGCCAGTCAAAATTATGTAGTTGATCAGCATGAGCGCAAAGGCTCCGGCTAAACGGGTTTTGACAATGCCCTGAAAACTGGCTAAAACATTTTGCCAACCGTAGTGGTGTAATTCTGAGTTGATGGCCCCAATGGAAAGCACGAACAAGCAAGCCCCGATCGCCGCCGGCGCAATTTTTTGTATCTTTTGCCAGGCGGTCATAGCCTCACCTCATAAAATGCGAAAATCTTCCAAGCTGGCTCAGAATCTGTTTGTAAAATCTGATTTTTGACCCTAAATCGACCCACTAAAGTTCCGGCAATACTGGAAAACTTTGAGCTAACTTCCCCCAAAACTTAGGGGGTAGCTGGGGACTTTTGAAACATGCTCCTAGGAACTAGGATTAGTTGCTTTTAACTAGCTTTTTCCTGATGATATTCCACTTCAATCACCGTATGAACATTCCCCCGGGGATTAAAATCAGCTTTTAGTCTAGCGTACAAAGGATTGGCCACCGCCACAAAGTCATCCAAAATCTGATTGGTTACTTCCTCATGGGGAATATGGCGATCGCGGTAACTATTGATGTAAAGCTTGATAGACTTTAGCTCCACCACCTTCTGGTCAGGGCAATAGGTCAGATAAAGGGTGGCAAAATCCGGGTAGCCGGAAAAAGGACATTTACAGGTGAATTCCGGCAGGGTGATATGGACATCGTAACGACGGCCGGGGCGGGGATTGGGGAAAGTAATCAGTTGGGCATCCCGAATTTCCCGCTCGCCATACTTTTCGACGTTATCGCTGGTGGTAATGGTAGTTTCGGTCATGGTGAACAGTGAAAAATGGACGGGATTAGGAAGCAGCAGAAAAACACCATTCCTATTATTTCAGATTTTCCTAGCTGTCCTGGTAATAATCCCTAGTCCCCTTAGCATCCATAGCTTCGCTCAGGCGGTTAAGGGCGTGGATATAGGCTGCAGTGCGCACATTCACATCCAATTCCTGGGTAATGTTCCACACATGTTCCGCTTCCTCCACCATTTTTTCCTTCAGGCGATCGTTAACTTCCTTGGCGCTCCAATAAAGTCCACTGCGGTTCTGTACCCATTCAAAGTAGCTCACCGTCACCCCCCCAGCATTGACCAAAATATCGGGGAAAACATAGATACCTTTGCTAGCCAAAATATCATCGGCGGCGGTGGTGGTGGGCCCATTAGCAACTTCAAAAATGTAGCGAGCTCTGACTTGGTCTGCATTGTCGCGGGTAATTTGATTTTCCAAGGCGGCGGGAATGAGCACGTCCACGTCCAGAGCTAGTAACTCGGCATTACTGATTTGTTGATTTTCCCCTAAATCGCAGATGGCTTGGTCACAGTACATACCCGCTAAAGTGCGATGCCGTTGTTTGTAATCAATCACAGCGGGAATATCGATGCCTTGTTCGTTATAAATGCCCCCCTGGGAATCACTGATGGCCACCACTTTGTAGCCATCTTGGTATAAACATTCGGCTACCACCATACCCGCATTACCGAAACCCTGGACAGCAACGGTGGTATTTTCGGGATATTGGTCAAACTTGGGTAGCATGCCCTGCATGATGTAAAAAGCTCCAGTGCCGGTGGCCGTGTTGCGACCTTGACTGCCCCCCATGGTGACGGGTTTGCCGGTGACCACAGCGGGACTAATTTTGCGGCGAATGATGCTGTATTGGTCCATCATCCAGCCCATCATCATTTCATTGGTGTAAACATCCGGGGCTAAAATGTCGATGTCCGGGCCAATAAAATCGGCGATCGCCTCGATGTAACCCCGACTTAAACGCTCCAATTCTGCTCGGCTGAGTTCTTTGGGATTGAGGGTGATGCCCCCCTTAGCTCCTCCGAAGGGCAAATTTAACAGGGCACATTTAAAGGTCATCCAAAAGGCTAAGGATTGCACCTCATCCATGGTGACGTTGGGATGGTAGCGCACGCCCCCTTTGCCTGGCCCCCTGGTGTCGTCGTAGCGCACTCGGTAACCGGGAAAGATTTTTAAAGAGCCATCGTCCATCCGCACCGGAATGGAAACACTGAGACTGGTTTTGGGATATTTCAGCCTTTCCCCGGCATCGTCGGAAATGGCCACATATTTCAGGGCTTTTTCTAATCTTTTACTGGCATCGGCAAACAGTGATCCAGCCATAATTGCTACTCCTGGAACAGTGGGACCGCTATTGGCTCTGGAGCGGGGCGGCCTGAATATTCCGAACAAATTTGTTTAATCAACAGTTCCATTAGAGCATGGAGCCTGGGGCCATGACGGACATTGCCCTAGGTTGGTAACACAGCGACACAATCGATTTCTACTAACACATCTTTGGGTAGGCGGGCCACTTCCACACAACTACGGGCCGGAGCCGTAGCCTCGTCAAAATATTGGCCATAGATGGCATTAACTGCGGCGAAATCGTTCATATCTTTGAGAAATACCGTAGTTTTAACCACATTTTCCCAACCACAGCCCGCTTCCTGGAGCACCGCCCCTAAATTAGTCAATACCTGTTTTGCTTGGACTTCCACGTTCCCCTCTCCCATAATGGTCATGGTTTGGGGGTCGAGGGCAATTTGGCCAGCCGTAAAGAGGAAACCATTGGCGGCGATCGCCTGGTTATAGGGGCCAACAGGGGCAGGAGCTTGGGCAGTTTGAATAATTTTCATGGTCATAAAAGAGTGGCTTGCTATACTCTTCTTATCAGTCTCGTCACACTTTGGCAATTTATCTAAACTTTAGTTAATAAGTTATTGCTAATAAACTGATTAATCATTTTAATTCATTGACACAAAATCCTAGGACATTCTACTTTTTGTTTTTTAAATTTGACGTAACCAATGATAGCTGATAGTTTTTTACTTAACTTACCAAAGGTTTCACTCGCCACAAAAGATAACCTACCAATTTTTTCCGGCATTTACTATGTCGTCGACGAACAAAATTTAGTATGGTATGTTGGAAAAGCTAAAAATATTAGAAACAGATGGCAAGGCAAAAGTCACCATCGTTTTTTTCAACTTGAATCACAGAAAAATCATTATTTCTCAATTTATTACCGAATAGTTGACGAAATTGAACTTGCTAAAATAGAAAAAGAAGAAATTGAAAAATATACACCTCAACTTAATACATCTAAAGTTAAAACTAAAACGTTTCGACCAACGGAAACATTGCTCAGAGAAACATTAATTAAAATTCAAGGATTTGCGTTTATTATTGGAGTAGATTACCAAACGAAGGAACTAGAAGCAATAAATTCCGTGTTGGGCAAGCGCAAAAACTCTATATCTCCAGTCATTCATATTGCCATCAACCCAACTTTAATCAAGAAAAAACTTTCATCAGACAGTGAAGATAATACTTCAGATATCATACATTCAATGTTTCAGACGCGAAAACAATACGCTAAAAAATGGGAAGTAATACCTAAATTTCGTCAATCTTATCAGCTTGGAGCATCTATTTATCGTTTACATGTCAATAATTTTATCGTTGAATATGGTACGGTTACGACTCAATTAACTATCCAAGAATTTCCACTAGATTTTAGCCAAACTTTTTTAGCACAGGAGTCAATCCCAGCATTAACTGAGGAATCTCTTTCAAAACTGAAGAATAGAATTGCTGCAAAAAATGGACGCTCTTATTTCACCTATATTCTTCAAAATTTAAAAGCTTATGAGAATGATCTAGTTAATATTCATTTTAATGATTCCGTTGAAAAAGAAAAATTGGAGCAAGCAATGACAACAGCTTGAAAAGACTATGAATCAGGCAAAAAGGGAATTGGTAGTCGATCTAAAAGCATCACAGATAAAAATAGTAGTTTAATTCGTCTAGCAAATGCGAGGGGAGTTAACATCAACAAAAAACATGAAAATCTCATCAATGTCAGGAAAAATGATCAATTTGGAATATACATTATTCCATTCAACTTCGATCTAAAGAAGGATAGTTTTTTTTTAAATCTTGCTCACACTAAAGTTAATGGACAATTAACAATTTGTATTGATTCTAGGCTTTCTACTATTTTTCTGTTAGAGCGTGTTTGAAAAGTAGGGTGAAGAATGGAAAATGGTGAAAAGAATAAAATTTTCACCATAATTAATGATAATCCGAGAATTTTACAGCACGGACATCACTGATAGCCAGTGGCAATTGGTAGAACCTCATTTACCCAAAGCAAAAACTGGGGGAAGAAAATGGAAAACTAGTCTGAGGGAGATACTCAATGCCATTTTTTACATGCTCAGAACGGGGTGTGCCTGGCGACTTCTGCCCCATGATTTTCCTAAATGGCGAACGGTCTATGGTTATTTCCAGCAATGGCACGAAGATGGTACCTGGAAAAAATTAAACCGTATCTTCCGTGAGAAAGTTCGGCTCAAAGCTGGAAGAAATACTCACCCTAGTGCCGGTTGTTTAGATTCACAGTCACTTAAAAAGGCTTGAACTGGCCAAGAAACTGGCTATGACGGTGGAAAAAAGGTCAATGGTCGTAAACGTACAATCCTCGTGGATACCATGGGATTACTTCTCGATGTTGTCGGTGCCCATCGCTCTGACCATCAGGGTCTGATTCTACTTGGCACCTGGTTTGCTCCCCTTTGGCAGTGCCTGCAAGTTATATGGACTGACAGCACCTTTGGCGGAAAGGATTTTATTTTCTGGGTGGAGCATACTTTTGGTTGGACCTTGAATGTGGTCAGCAAAAAGCAGGGACAAAAAGGCTTTGAAGTCCTACCCCGCCGTTGGGTAGTCGAGCGCACTTTTGCTTGGTTTGGTCGTTATCGTCGTTTAAGCAAAGATTATGAATATTTACCTACCACCAGTGAGACAATGCTCTATGTTGCCATGGTTCATCTCATGCTTCAAAGGCTTTGCTTAAAACTTTTCAAACACTTTCTTAGAGGAGGTAAAGGAAAGAAGAATTAATAAAATTCTGAGTTTTGCGAAAGGAGAAGCAATAACAATGCTCATAGACGAAACAGGGGATAGGAAAAAAGGAAGAAAGACAGATTATGTTGCGCGTCAGTATATTGGCAATCTAGGAAAAATAGAAAATGGAATAGTAGAGGTGATGTGTTATGGAATTATAAAGGGAATGACAGTACCATTAATCAGCAAAGTATATAAACCAGAGGCAAGACTAAAAGAGGGGGATAAATACAAAAGCAAACCAGAGATAGCAGGGGAAATTATCAAAGAAATAAAAGAGCTTGGTTTCAATATAAAGGTAGTATTAGCAGATAGTGAATATGGAGAGAGCAGCGAGAACTTTGTAAGAGTATTAGAAAAAGAAAATCTAGAATATGTACTAGCTATAAGGAGTAATCATGGAGTCTGGCTTGGGAAAGAGGAAAGAGTAAGAGCGAACAAATGGAGAAAATTTGAGAGAGAATTTGCAAGTGGAAAGTCGGAAATAAGATACGTGAGAGAAATTATTTATGGAAAGAGAGGGGAAAAAAGATATTGGCAAGTAACGGATAGCAAGGAGAAAATGCCGTCAAATTCAACGTATTGTATTATGACAAAAGTATCAGAAATAAAATATAAAGAAGTGGGTAACTTATATGGAGCAAGGAACTGGATAGAGTATGGATTAAAGCAAATAAAGAATGAACTGGAGTGAGCAGATTTTAGAATGATGGACTATTCCAGAATAGAAAAATGGCGGGAAATAGTGATGAGCGTATATTTAATGATAAGTCTTCAGATAGAAAATTTGCCTCCGCATGATAACTCCTTAAACAAATCAAAACAGACTAGGGAGATAGCTTATCAGAATATACAAAAACATCCTTGGTGGAATCAAAAAAGTGGATGGAAAAACATACTTAACAACATGAGATTAATAATTCAGCCATTATGTTACTTTAATTTATTAAAGCCGTGGATGACGGTGATTTATACACCTCAGTTATTGAGAAGCTTCCATTGCTTATTTGACAGATTGAAGAAGGCAGTAATGGCTTTAGGAGACCTTATTATTGCTCCAATTATTTTACCTTCCCACCTACACTGATAGAAGAGCGATATAAAAAATAAATCTTGTGAAGCACCTCGAAAATAGGGGTGCCTATTGAGAATAACCCTTTATGTCGGGGTCATTTTTCGCAATCAGGCAATTAATCGAGGTGCTCCTAAACTTATCAATTGGAATTAATCAGGACGCTACTTTTGGTCTAAAGCTTCCTGTAAAGTTTCTGGGCCTTCCCCTTCACTGGCTACAGTACGCCAGGGCCATTCCTGGGAATGGAAGGGAGCTAGGGGGGGCAACATGGGAGTAATGCCATTGGCTTCGTCGTAGGCACGGATACGGGCATGGGCTGGCCCCACAGCATAGGAACCTTGGGACGCGGCCATGGGTACTCTGGCTCCGTCCTGCCTGGCGATCGCCTCCCGGGCCCCGGTGCTGAGCAATTCCACATCCATGAGGAAATAATCGTCAAAGAAAGCTAGACCCAATTCCCGGTCTTTCACAATGCGGGTCAGCAGGGACAACATGGTGTCCGGTTTGGTGGTGAATTCCGTGGTTTCAAATAGTAATAGGCGATCGTTGATGGCTTCCTTGCCAAAGAATTGGGCCATCAAAGTAAATAAAATATTGTTGGTGCGGGTAACGTAAAGGGTATTGGTCACCCCAAAGGTTTGGTCCCACTGGTCGCCGATCATTTTTTTCCATTCCGCCATAACTTCCATCCAATGGTCCACTTGGTAGGTGGCGGCGGTGGCGATGGTGGTGGTGAAATGGGGCACTACCTCTTTAATCCAAGCATTGATCTTTTGGTGATCGATCACTCCAGCGGCCAAGGTTTCGTCAATAAAGCTAATGTTATTGGTCAAAATTTCTTTCACCGCTGTCAAAGCATCTGGTTCTAGTCCCAACTGATCCGCCTGGGCCAGGGTGTTGGCCTGTTCGGCTCGGTAGGCCGTCAATTCTGCTTTCCAACCATCCCCAGCGGCGGGAGCATTGTCGGCAGTGGCAAAATAGGGCTGAAGAATGGCGTAGATAGCCATGGAACTATGGGAAACTCCTTTGACCACTTGGTATTGCACCGGCACTGGCGGGGCCTGGATCGGCGTAGTTTTACCCGGCATATACAGATAAAAATCTCCCCCCTCATTACTGAATAAACCGAGAATAATGGGGTGTTTAGCCCTAAATTCCCCTGTGTAGCGGTCTAGGGATTTGGCGTAGTAAACATTCATTTGGGAGTCGAGCAACAGGCTACTTTTAATAGCGTTGTTTAACAGAGCCCAGGTGGGAAAAGCCATCAATAAAACCAGGGCTAAAGCCAGTACAGCTTTGCCCAACCAACCATCGTTTAAACGGGCCAAAAGCCTAGTCTTTGGTAAATTGGCAAAAAAATTTTGGGACATAGATCAACAGCCGTAGTTACTATTCTTTGTTCTCAAGGCAAGGGGCTAGATCCGAGACAAATTTGGTCTTGTGCTTAAACCTAGTGTCGTTATTATCACACCAGTTTTTGATCCTCGTATTACCTTGGGCAGTGGAGAATTTTTAAGAATAATTAAGTTGTTGCTGAAAGTTTGTCACAAAACTACTTCGCTTCCATCCAATTACTACCCCGGTGCATTTCCACCACCAACGGAACCGATAAGGTAAGGGCTTGCTCCATGGTGTTTTGGATTAGGGGAGCTAGCTCTTCCCATTCCTCCGGCGGCATTTCAAAAATCAGTTCATCGTGTACTTGCAATAACATCCGGGTTTGATAACTTTCCAATAGCTTAGCCAGCTTAACCATGGCAATTTTAATAATATCGGCGCTGGAACCTTGGATGGGGGCATTGGCTGCTGACCGCAGCAGTTGGGCATCGTTATAATTCATTTTTACGTCCACCAAATCTAGCTCTGTCACGGTCTTTCCCCTTAGTTGTCTTAGAGCTTCGGTAACGAAATTAAAGTAACGCCGCCGCCCCACAATGGTGGTGACATAACCCTTGGCGATCGCCTCTAGCTTCATAGTTTCCAAGTAATCAAAGACTTGGGCATAGGTGCGGTGGTAACGGTCAATAAATTCCCTCCCTTCCACAGCGGAAATCCCCGTTTCCCTGGCAAAGCGCTGGGCACCCATGCCATAAATAACGCCAAAATTAATCGTTTTACCGAGATTTCTTTCCGCCGGGGTAATATCTTCTTTGCCGAAAAGTAATTTAGCGGTCACCCCATGGACATCCTGGCGATCGCCGTAGGCCTGTAGCAATACCGGTTCTTGGGAAAGGTGGGCGAGGATGCGTAACTCAATTTGGGAGTAATCCGCCGACACCAAAAGCCAATCTTTTTGGGGTAAAAAAGCTCGCCGAATCTGTCGGGAAAAATCCGAACGAATGGGAATATTTTGCAAATTAGGATTGGAAGAAGATAACCGTCCAGTGGAAGTGACAGCTTGGTTAAAATCCGTGTGAATGCGCTGGGTTTGGCCATTAACTAATTCCGGCAAAGCATCCACATAGGTAGATTTTAATTTTGCCAAAGTACGATGTTCCAGAATCGCATCAATAATGGGGTGGTCTCCTTGAAGTTTCTCCAGGGTGGCGTGGTCAGTGGAATAGCCCGTTTTTGTTTTACGAGATTTTTTCCGGTCTAAGCCTAATTTATCGAATAAAATAGTACCCAATTGTTTAGGAGAACTGAGATTAAAACTTTCCCCTGCCGCTTCATAGGCTGCTGTTTCAATGGTAAGTAAATTTTCGGCCAATTGTTGGGACAGAGTTTGTAAGTAATCACAATCAATACGAATGCCCCGGTCTTCCATCGCTGCTAAAATCTTTTCTAAAGGCTGTTCGATCTCCTTAAGAATTTCTTTGAGTTCAGGATATTGATCTAATTCTTTTTGTAATTTTGACGCTAACAAATAGGTGGCATAGCAATCTAATCCGCAATATTGCCCCGCTGTTTCCAGGGGTAAATCAGCAATGGTCTGGTCTTTTTTTAAGCCTAAATCTTTATAACTCAAGGCCACTAAACCAAGGTTATAGCGACGGCAAAGATCGGTTAAATTATGGGTTTCTTCCGGTTGAAGAACGTAACTGGCCAGCATGGTGTCTAACACTACGCCTCCTAACTCAATACCATGGTGGGCCAAAACTCGTCGATCAAACTTGGCATTTTGTAAGACTTTGGGATAAATAGCATTTCCCAGAATTTCCCCTAAAAGATCTTTAATTATGCCGAGAGATAGCTGTTCTCCTTGATGATGTTTTAGGGGAATATAGGCCACTTGATTAGGTTCTTGACCCCAGGCACAACCAATACCCACTAAGTTTGCCACCAGAGGATCTAAGCTGTCGGTTTCCGTGTCCCAAGCAACGGGAAAGTCAGCATCAGTATGTTTTTTTAATTCCTCAACTAAAGCTTCGAGTTGGGCAATGGTGGTGATAATTTGGGGCTGAATTTGTTTTGGTAGCTGAATGGTGATTAAACCATCTTCTTGGTTAACCACTGGCACGCCATCAAACAATGATAATTGCTGAGAATCGTCTGGATTAACTTTTTCTTTGCTTTTTTTTGCCTTAACCGTTTTCTTTGGTTCTCCATTGTCAGCTTCATTGCCCATTGGTACTGGGCTCTGATTATCACTAAAGTTGCGGTGGAAAGCTTGAATTTTGTCAATAAAAGTTCGGAGTTCCAATTTTTCCAACAGGGGCACCAGGCGATCAGTGGAAAATCCTGTTAATTGCAAATCTTCCCAGGTTACTGGTAGGGGCACATCCACCACAATGCGGGCTAACATTTGAGAATGCATCGCATCATCTTTGCCGTTGTCTAACCTGGTTTTCAATGCCCCTTTAATTTGCGCTAGATTTTCATACACTTTCTCCAAGGTTTCATACTCAGCTAAAAGCTTAATGGCCGTTTTTTCACCAATGCCATTAATACCGGGAATGCAATCAGATTTATCGCCGCACAGAGCTTTAAAATCAACAATTTGGGCTGGAGTTACCCCCATTTTGTCCACCACTCCCTGCCAATCTAATTCGTCATAGCCGGTGTTACTAGAAAAGGGATTACGGGTTAAATACAGAACAGAAATATTTTTTTCTGGGCTAACCAATTGAAACAGATCCCGATCGCCGCTGAGAATTTTAACTTGATAACCCGCGTCACTCCCCTGGCAAGCTAGAGTGCCCAAAATGTCATCGGCTTCATAGCCCGCATAGGTGATGGTTTGTAAATTGAGAGCTTCCAACAATTGCTGGAGATAACTTAAATCTTCGGCAAAATCTTCTGGGGTTTCCTGGCGGTTTGATTTGTAAGCCCCATCGGCCTCATGGCGAAAAGTGGGTTCCCGACGGTCAAAGGCAATGGCGATCGCCGCTGGTTTTTGGGACTCCATCACCTGCATGAGGGAATTTAAAAATCCAAAACATACACTGGTGGGAATGCCGGCCGTTGTCCGCAGAGGGCCTTTTTTAGACAAACCAAAGGCATAGTAAGCCCGGAATGCCAGGGAATGACCATCAACTAACAATAACAAAGGGGATTTAGCAGACATAAACATGCACCAAGAAGCAAGCTAGATTATACCGCTGTTGCCGATGGCTGCCGATGTGCAATATTTTCTACCTATGGAAGAAGAACATTATGGCCTCGACCAAAACCGTCAAAGCTGGACAAACCCATCCCCGACCAGTGCGGAACGTGCTCCATTGCGGCGACAACTTTTTATGGCAGTGGACACCATGGTGGGGAACGATGTCAATCTCCTGCAAATTTTCATTGAGCAGGCAATAAATTGTTCGGGGACGGACTTAATCCAATTCAGAAAACCCTGTGTGAAAGAGAAGTATTCTCCCAGTCTTTCTTCCTCATTTTATTCTAGATGGCAAAGATTTCTTAGATTAATAAAAAGTCTATGAAGTGATTAATCATTAGTGAGAAATAGAAATCTTACTAGGGGTTAAGGCAGTATTATGAAGTTAATTTTAGGAAATTTCCAAAGGTTGCGACCGTAGATACTGCAATTTACAAAAAGTTAATTTATTTATTTTTACTTTTCAGCCAATGTTATAAAAATTGACTTAAAATGGAAGCAAAACGCATTAGTAGTAGGATTATTACTCATGTTATGGCCCCTTGTTCGATATTGGGGAAGTGGATTAATGATTGCGGGAATATGCCTAACTCAACTGATTGGAGTTGATCTATTTATCCCTATGGTTTCTGCCCAGACCTATCAGGATACTCTCAATCAAAAAATGGCTATTCTCAAAAAGTCTGAAGAACGTTGGATTGAAGTTAATCTCTCCACACAACGTTTGATTGCTTGGGAAGGGAACAAACCAGTCTATGCCATTATTATTTCCACGGGAAAGAAGGGTACCCCAACAATTCCAGGTATATTTACCATTCAAAGCAAACGAAGCATTGATCGGATGAGAGGAGCAGATTATGATATTGACGATGTTCCCTATGCCCAATATTACAGCGGCGGTTACGCAATTCATGGAGCCTATTGGCATAACAAATTTGGCACACCAGTTAGTCATGGTTGCATTAATCTAGCGGTTGATCATGCAAAATGGTTATTTAATTGGTCGGAAATAAGCACTCCTTTGGTTATTCATTATTAATGATAAAATTTATTGTGTAATCTGGCATTTTTATTTGGTCAAATTTATCCATTGATTATCATCATAATTTAATAAAACAGTAAGATTGTAAAGATTTTTCTAAGAATATGCCCAACAAGCCTCAGTTTCGACAATCTAATCTTGTTTCCCATTTCAATTATTTTAATTCACCAGAAAGTATTCCTGGAACATTAAATCTTTCCCCCAATGCCCCTCCACCGAGAATAATTTTAATTGATTACAATAAAAATCAAGCCACAAAAATAGAGTTAAAAAATCCCCTGGATTGTGAAGCTTATGTTGATACTGAATCCGTATCCTGGATTAACATTGACGGCTTGGGGAATCACACAACTTGGGAACAATTAGGTGAGGTATTTAAACTTCATCCTGTTGCTTTAGAGGATATTGTTAACGTCCCCCAACGTCCGAAAGTAGTTGAATATGAAAACCATTTAATTTTTATTTCTCGGATGGTAACCCTGGATCAATCATCTCAAACTTTTATCAGTGAACAAATTAGTTTTATTTTGGGTAAACATTATTTGTTGACCATCCAAGAAGAACCAAAATATGATTGTTTATTTTCCGTTAGGGAAAGAATTCGCACTAAAAAAGGGGCAATTCGACAAAAGAATGCTGATTATTTATTTTATGCTTTAATTGATGCTATTATCGATGGCTTTTTTCCTGTGATGGAAGTCTATGGTGAACTAGTTCAATCTTTACAAAGTGAGATTATTTCTTGTCCAACGAATAAATCATTGGCCAAGATTCATCAATTACAACAGGATTTATTAATTATGAGACGGGCTATTTGGCCCCAACGGGATGCAATTAATTCTTTACTTCGGGATGGCAGTGATTTAATTTCTGATGAGGTGCGAGTATTTTTACGGGATTGTTATGACCACACAATTCAAATCTTGGATATGATAGAAACTTATCGAGATTTAGCATCTAACCTAACAGATATTTATCTTTCCTCTGTTAGTAATCGAATGAATGAAATTATGAAAACACTAACAGTAATTTCTAGTATCTTTATTCCGCTAACTTTTATTGCTGGGATCTATGGTATGAATTTTAATCCTGATAAATCTCCTTGGAATATGCCAGAGTTAAACTGGTATTGGGGGTATCCTGTGATTTGGATGGTAATGTTGACAGTGGGAGGGATGATGCTTTATTTTTTTTGGCGTAAGGGTTGGTTTAGAAATCTTAATGATGTTGAAAAAGGAAATAGATAATTTTTATTTATTAATTCATTGAAAAAAACTGAGCAACGAGGCGAAGATGCTCATGAATAACTAAGCCTGTGAAGAAGTGATTTTCATGTTTTGGGGCGGGAAGTGTCAACTTTATTTTCACAACATATTTTTCTGACATTTTAAATAAGAAAATTTAATGTATAAATCTTTAGCTTTTTTTACGATTGATTTAGCGGACAAGAAAAATAATTCTAACGTCAGTAATTTAAGCTTATGATCGTTTTCGATTAAAATGAAAGCTTGTTGCTATTTTTTCATCTCTATGCCTCCATCTGCTTCTTTTCAGGGCCAACCTTTGATTACCTGGCATACTCTTTCTGCAGATCAAGTCGTCAGTGACTTACATGGCGATCGCCAACAAGGATTAAGCCAGCAACAGGTGGCTGAAAATTTGCAAGTTTATGGAAAAAACGAGTTGATAGAAACGGGGGGGAGAACTTCCTGGAACATTTTAGTTGATCAGTTTACAAACATTATGTTGTTGTTGCTGATCGCTGTTGCAGTGATTTCGGCCGCAATTGATATTTATCAAGCCCAACAATTGGGTAAATTTATTTTTCCTAAAGATGCAGTTGCTATTTTTACCGTTGTATTACTGAATGGTATTTTGGGGTATGTGCAGGAACGGGGAGCGGAAAAGGCCCTAGCAGCCCTCAAAGACCTATCTACGTCCAGGGTGCGAGTCATTCGAGAGGGCAAAACCACCGAAGTGGAATCCACGGAGTTAGTACCGGGAGACCTGATTCTGCTAGAAGCAGGGGTTAAAGTTCCCGCTGACGGTCGTATTTTAGAAGGGGCCAATCTCCAAATTCGTGAAGCCGCTTTAACGGGGGAAGCAGAAGCGGTAATGAAACAGGGAGATGTGCTGTTACCCGCCGATAGTGCCTTGGGCGATCGCCTAAATTTAGTTTACTCCGGCACAGAAGTTGTCCAGGGCCGGGGCACAGTGATCGTGACCGCAACGGGCATGAAGACAGAATTAGGAAAAATTGCCTCAGCCCTGCAATCTGTAGAACCGGAACCCACTCCCCTCCAAAAGCGCATGACCCAATTGGGCAATGTGTTAGTCAGTGGTTCTTTGATCTTGGTGGCGATCGTCGTTGTGGGGGGAACGCTCTTCAAACCGGATTTGTTTATGCAGTTGGTTGAAGTATCCCTTAGTATGGCTGTTGCTGTGGTTCCCGAAGGACTACCCGCTGTAATTACCGTCACCTTAGCCTTGGGGACCCAACGCATGGCCAAACGCAATGCGCTGATTCGTCAACTGAGTGCGGTGGAAACCCTCGGTTCCGTAACGACCATCTGCTCTGATAAAACGGGCACTTTGACCCAAAATAAGATGGTGGTGCAGTCTATTATTAGCGATCGCCATCGTTTAGTGGTTACAGGGGAAGGCTATAATCCCGTCGGTGAGTTTCAAGCAGGGGAGGGAGAAGATTTAAAGATTGAAAATATCCCCGAAATTGAAAAATTATTAATGGCATGTATTCTCTGCAACGATGCCATTTTACAAAAGGAAAATGGACAATGGGCGATTTTAGGCGATCCCACGGAAGGGGCTTTATTGGCCTTAGCGGGTAAAGCAAATATTTTTAAACACGAACAGGAACAATATTTTCCCCGGATAACAGAATTTCCCTTTTCCTCAGAACGCAAGCGCATGAGTGTCATTGTCCAAGATGGGCAGGGAAAAATTAACACCCCCGACAGTTATGTGATGTTTGTCAAAGGTTCCCCTGAGTTAATCCTAGAACGCTGTACCCACATTCAAGTCGGAAGCGAAATCTTACCCATTAGTAAAGAAAAGCGTAGTTATATTCTCGAAAAAAATAATGATTTAGCCGGCCGTGGCCTACGGGTATTGGGCTTTGCCAGCAAAGTTTGGACAACGTTACCTGCCAACACCACTGATGACATTGCCGAACAAGAATTAACTTGGTTGGGGCTAGTGGGAATGTTAGATGCTCCCCGTCCAGAAGTGCGAGATGCCGTGGCTAAATGTCGGGCCGCCGGGATTCGACCCGTGATGATTACTGGAGACCACCCCCTCACCGCCCAGGCGATCGCCCTTGATTTGGGCATTGCGGAACCAGGGGCAAGGGTCGTTACCAGTCGGGATTTAGACAATTGCAGTGAAAAAGAACTAGCGGAAATTGTTCATACAGTCAGTGTTTATGCCAGGGTTTCCCCCGAACATAAATTAAAAATCGTCCAAACCCTCCGCAAACAACATGAAGTCGTAGCCATGACCGGGGATGGAGTCAATGATGCCCCGGCGTTAAAACAAGCTGATATTGGGGTCGCCATGGGCATCACGGGAACTGATGTCAGTAAGGAAGCCAGTGACATGATTTTATTGGACGATAACTTTGCCACCATCGTCTCAGCGGTGGAAGAAGGTCGTGTTGTCTACACTAATATCCGCCGTTTTATCCGCTATATCCTGGGCAGTAATATTGGCGAAGTTTTAACAATTGCGGCGGCTCCTTTAATGGGGTTGGGAGGCGTTCCCCTCTCTCCCTTGCAAATTCTTTGGATGAACCTGGTCACCGATGGAGTTCCCGCTTTAGCCCTGGCCGTGGAACCAGGCAAAGCAACCGTTATGCAACAGTCCCCCAAAGACCCCCAGGAAAGCATATTTGCCCGGGGTTTGGGTTCTTATATGGTTCGTCAAGGTTTGATATTGGCCATTGTGACCATTGTGCTGATGGTGTGGGCCTACAACTATACCCCCAACCATTTAGAGGGCGGACTTTCCCCCAATCGCTGGAAAACTATGGTATTTACCACCCTCTGCTTAGCCCAGATGGGTCATGCCCTCGCCATTCGTTCTTTGACCAGTTTGACCGTTGAAATGAACCTTTTTTCCAATCCTTTTTTGCTGGTGGCTGTGGTCGTTACCTCTTTATTACAACTGTTATTGATTTATGTTGAACCGCTGCGGGCATTTTTTGGAACCCATTATTTACCTGCCAACGAACTGTGGGTTTGTGTTGGCTTCAGTGCCCTAATTTTTATCTGGATCGAATTAGAAAAAGTCTCTGTTCGACTGTATAGTAGTTTCAAATAAAGCTGAGACGCTAAACGCCACGGTAAGAACGGATAATTTCATCAAGAGACGTGTCAATAGGAGCGTACATTCTAGCTCGTTTCAAGGCACTAAAGTCATGCTCAATATCATTTAAATCAGGAGAATATTTCGGCAAAAAAAGAACTTCATGACCTGCTTCTTTAGCCAATTCTTTAATGGCAGTTTTACGATGAATAGGAGCATTATCCATTATTAATATTGATGGAATGTCGAGGGAGGGTAGCAAATATAATTTTAACCATCCTTCAAAGCCTTCTGCATTCAAACTCCCGGTAAAAACCATCGGCGCAATCAAATCTTTTTTTCCTTTTCTTCTCCCTGCTACTAGATTTTCTCTGACTCCCCTTTTTCCTTGTCTATCTCCATAAACTTTTTTTCCTTTTTTTGACCAGGCATATAGTAGTTTCAAATAAAGCTGAGACGCTAAACGCCACAGTAAGAACGGATAATTTCATCAAGAGACGTGTCAATAGGAGCGTACATTCTAGCTCGTTTCAAGGCACTAAAGTCATGCTCAATATCATTTAAATCAGGAGAATATTTCGGCAAAAAAAGAACTTCATGACCTGCTTCTTTAGCCAATTCTTTAATGGCAGTTTTACGATGAATAGGAGCATTATCCATTATTAATATTGATGGAATGTCGAGGGAGGGTAGCAAATATAATTTTAACCATCCTTCAAAGCCTTCTGCATTCAAACTCCCGGTAAAAACCATCGGCGCAATCAAATCTTTTTTTCCTTTTCTTCTCCCTGCTACTAGATTTTCTCTGACTCCCCTTTTTCCTTGTCTATCTCCATAAACTTTTTTTCCTTTTTTTGACCAGGCATAAATACAAGCCTGGATTGCTTCGAATCCAGATTCATCTATGTAAACTATAGCTTGACTACCATAGAGCTTAATTAGTTCTCTTAACATTCTATAGTACTTAACTCGTTCCTCCCGGTTTCTTTCTCGATAACGTAGTTCTTTTTTTTTTCTGTTTATTTTCATTTTCTTTAATGCGTAATATACGGCACTCGGCCTCACTCCAAATTTCTTGGCTCTGTCTATCAATCTTGCATCGGGATTTTCTTCTACGTCTTTTTTTAGAGCTTCCCAGTCTAATTTCCTATGGCGACGCTCTACTTTTATTGGGCTTAAATCTACTCTATTTAACCATCTGTATATCGAGGCTTTTCCTATTTTATATATCTTGGAAGCCTCAGTTATTTTTCCTCCAGCTTCTATATAAGCTACTACCCTTTGCCTTAAATCTAAACTGTAAGCCATTGTTTAAACCTGTTCATTTTGTACACTCCATAATTTTACATTAAATTCTCTCATCGTTAATTGAAATGACTATAAATACAAGCCTGGATTGCTTCGAATCCAGATTCATCTATGTAAACTATAGCTTGACTACCATAGAGCTTAATTAGTTCTCTTAACATTCTATAGTACTTAACTCGTTCCTCCCGGTTTCTTTCTCGATAACGTAGTTCTTTTTTTTTCTGTTTATTTTCATTTTCTTTAAGAAAGTGTTTGAAAAGTTTTAAGCAAGCCTTTGAAGCATGAGATGAACCATGGCAACATAGAGCATGGTCTCACTGGTGGTAGGTAAATATTCATAATCCTTGCTTAAACGACGATAGCGACCAAACCAAGCAAAGGTGCGCTCGACTACCCAACGGCGGGGTAAGACTTCAAAACCTTTTTGTCCCTGCTTTTTGCTGACGACATTCAAATTCCAACCAAAAGTATGCTCCACCCAATAGATAAAATCCTTTCCGCCAAAGGTGCTATCAGTCCATATAACTTGCAGGCACTGCCAAAGGGGAGCAAACCAGGTAGCAAGTAGAATCAGACCCTGATGGTCAGAGCGATGGGCACCATGGACGACAACATCGAGAAGTAATCCCATGGTATCCACGAGGATTGTACGTTTACGACCATTGACCTTTTTTCCGCCGTCATAGCCAGTTTCTTGGCCAGTTCCAGCCTTTTTAAGTGACTGTGAATCTAAACAACCGGCACTAGGGTGAGTATTTCTTCCAGCTTTGAGCCGAACTTTCTCACGGAAGATACGATTTAATTTTTTCCAGGTACCATCTTCGTGCCATGGCTGGAAATAACCATAGACCGTTCGCCATTTAGGAAAATCATGGGGCAGAAGTCGCCAGGCACACCCCGTTCTGAGCATGTAAAAAATAGCATTGAGTATCTCCCGCAGACTAGTTTTCCGTTTTCTTCCCCCAGTTTTTGCTTTGGGTAAATGGGGTTCTACCAATTGCCACTGGCTATCTGTGATGTCCGTGCTGTAAAATTCTCGAATTATCATTAATTATGGTGAAAATTTTATTCTTTTCACCATTTTCCATTCTTCACCCTACTTTTCAAACACGCTCTAATGCGTAATATACGGCACTCGGCCTCACTCCAAATTTCTTGGCTCTGTCTATCAATCTTGCATCGGGATTTTCTTCTACGTCTTTTTTTAGAGCTTCCCAGTCTAATTTCCTATGGCGACGCTCTACTTTTGTTGGGCTTAAATCTACTCTATTTAACCATCTGTATATCGAGGCTTTTCCTATTTTATATATCTTGGAAGCCTCAGTTATTTTTCCTCCAGCTTCTATATAAGCTACTACCCTTTGCCTTAAATCTAAACTGTAAGCCATTGTTTAAACCTGTTCATTTTGTACACTCCATAATTTTACATTAAATTCTCTCATCGTTAATTGAAATGACTATATCAACATTTTGCCCGTTAACCTCCATCGATAATTGTTTAAAAGGTAATTTTTTAAAAACTAAACTATCCCGGTTTGACACTCCCCTCTTGCCTCCGATGCTACTGAAAATGGCAGGCCCCCAAAATTAGTAGGGGCGTTTTTATCTCTAACAATTCGGTGATCGCCAAAGGAAACGAGTCCACAAATCCAGAGCCTATGGGTAGACTCCGATACATCGGCGGCGATTACCTGATTGATGGCTTAGGTTGTTAGCTTGTAGAATTGGGGCCTTGGTTGCCTAAGACTTTCCGCTTGTTCCTCGATCCATTCTTCTTTCCGCCATACCATAGGTCACCGCCCAGACTAAACTTGGCACAATATCTTTTCGAGCCCATGGCTTCTCCACGATGGCTAAAAATGATTTGCAATCTCTCTTGTCAGCTTCCGCAATGACTACTGCCGAGGCATTGTCTTTTTATGATTCCTTGGAACCTGTGGATCTCGCTTTTATTACCGGGCGTTGGCAAGGCAAGGGAATTTCCACTAATCATCCGATGGACGGCATATTAGAGATGATCTGTTGGTACGGCAAGGAGTTTATTGATGCGGAAACAGTTCATCCTTTGTTATTTAAAAATACCCAGGGAGAAATTTTCAAGCTCAGACCAGATCCAACTGTGATGGCACTCTCCCTAAATTTTCGTATCAATCGTTATCCATGGATTGCCCCAGGACTGCGTTGGTTCACTAGTTTTTTTAAAACTGAAGTTAGCCAAGCACGTTTGCGAATGATGGAAAGCCGTGGTGTAGTTACCGCCACTATGATTTACGATTATTTACCTATTAATGACTCTTTTAAGAAAATTGATGATAACTCCGTATTTGGTTTGATGGACTATAAACCTATCCCTCAGCCTTTTTTCTTTTTGCTGCAACGGTGTGTGTTTTGAGTCTGATAAGTTTTGCCCATACCTTCTCCTCATAACTGCCGTAATCTGAGTGATTGCGTACATTTAAAATCTAATGGAGCACTTCAGCAAGGGATTTTTGGGGAGAGTTGTAATAGGGTCTGCTCTAGGATTTGATGACGAAGACTCTGTTTTTGAGCTATTATATTTAACTATAAATAACATCACTAAAAAATGGCAACGCTCTATCCAAGATTGGCGAGCTGCTACTTCTAATTTTGCTGTTCTTTTTTTTGAACGCTTTTCACTTTAATTCTCCCCTTTAGAGCGTGTTTGAAAAGTAGGGTGAAGAATGGAAAATGGTGAAAAGAATAAAATTTTCACCATAATTAATGATAATTCGAGAATTTTACAGCACGGACATCACAGATAGCCAGTGGCAATTGGTAGAACCTCATTTACCCAAAGCAAAAACTGGGGGAAGAAAACGGAAAACTAGTCTGCGGGAGATACTCAATGCTATTTTTTACATGCTCAGAACGGGGTGTGCCTGGCGACTTCTGCCCCATGATTTTCCTAAATGGCGAACGGTCTATGGTTATTTCCAGCCATGGCACGAAGATGGTACCTGGAAAAAATTAAACCGTATCTTCCGTGAGAAAGTTCGGCTCAAAGCTGGAAGAAATACTCACCCTAGTGCCGGTTGTTTAGATTCACAGTCACTTAAAAAGGCTGGAACTGGCCAAGAAACTGGCTATGACGGCGGAAAAAAGGTCAATGGTCGTAAACGTACAATCCTCGTGGATACCATGGGATTACTTCTCGATGTTGTCGTCCATGGTGCCCATCGCTCCGACCATCAGGGTCTGATTCTACTTGCTACCTGGTTTGCTCCCCTTTGGCAGTGCCTGCAAGTTATATGGACTGATAGCACCTTTGGCGGAAAGGATTTTATCTATTGGGTGGAGCATACTTTTGGTTGGAATTTGAATGTCGTCAGCAAAAAGCAGGGACAAAAAGGTTTTGAAGTCTTACCCCGCCGTTGGGTAGTCGAGCGCACCTTTGCTTGGTTTGGTCGCTATCGTCGTTTAAGCAAGGATTATGAATATTTACCTACCACCAGTGAGACCATGCTCTATGTTGCCATGGTTCATCTCATGCTTCAAAGGCTTGCTTAAAACTTTTCAAACACTTTCTTAGACAAAATTTAGACCACTCTCATTTTTTTAGAGGAAATACTATGGATTACAGTCATCGTATTGTTAACCTCTGGACAGTGTTTTTGTTGGCAATGCTGTTTCATACTGATTTGGGATTAATGCCCCTTTTTCATGATTTGAGTGTGGCGGAGTTCCATGGGCAAACTATGGCCGATGTTTCTCCAATTTTTTGGCTGATGTTAATCTTTTTTATACTGCCACTATTTGCTATTATCGTTATTTCTTTTAGTCAGTCCCGCAAAGTACGTCAGGTTCATTTTGGCTTAACTGTAGTATATTCAGTGCTTAACTTAGGGCATTTGATTGCTGATCTTAGCTTAGAAACGATTGTTTGGTACCAAATATTTTTAATGATATTTCTATTTCTGCTGGGATTACTAATTAATGCCGTTTCTTGGCGTTGGTTAAAGACTGTTAAATCAACTCTAGTTCATTCTATGTCTGGCTCTAAAAACTGATCTTACCTGAAAAATATAAGCAACGATTTTTACTTAGAGCTGTAGCTTTTTCTTTAAATATACTTACTAGTTCTACTACAGCTTTTAAGTTAGAGCTTTAATCGCCAACCCAACTCCTACTTATTTTCTCTCTGTCAATTCCAAGGACTACTAGCCCAAATCAAGTTAAATTGTACGTTCAGAGAGTAGGAAAAGCACCGGCAATTCATCCCCTAAATCTAACTGTCCTTCGGGGGGCGCTGGACAAAACCCCTGCTGGAACCCTTTCGTAAATTTGCGCCGATCAAAAGCTATCCGCAAGCAGATTTTTGTTAATCTTCCAACGGATAGCTCTACCCTTAGCTGAGGAAGGGAAAGAAAACTTACTTGCTCCCTGGGAGGGATTTAAAGCTAACTGACGGGTGCCAATTCAACAAATTGGGTTTTAAAGACGTCCTGGGTTCCCAAGACAACTTCCTCAGTACCCGATACAGAAGAGGGCACAGCAATATCGAGATAGATCAAACCATTATGGTTGGAGCTATCAGGAACAATCACCATCCCCCTGGCGCCTGCGACATTGTAACGTTCAGTCCCCGCATCCAAGAAAATCGAAGCCCCCTCTTCAATTTCAAAGGTAATGCGATAGTTTCCTGCATCAGTGAATTTGAACGGTTTACCCGAGACGCCGGAAATAACCTTACCTGATACGGCTAATTCTGAACCAAATGCTGTGCTAGCAGCGTAGTCTTTGGTCCCAATGCCAAGGCCAACCCATTGGTCCCCGTTCCAGTCCAGTCCTGTAACCGGATCATGTTCGAATTTTTGAATGGTTAGGTTCATCACCTGGGACGGTGCATAGACGGTGGCTAAGTCACTGCGATAGATGGGAAGACCACTATCCCCCAGTTGGGTAAAGGCATCATCGGCACTAGCAAAAGTCTGTTGCAACGATGCTGCTGTATAGCGAGTGCCCTGAACTTCGGTCTTGCCTTGACCATCAATTTGTTCCATATGGTAGGCGAGTTGCCCATCATCGGAGATAAGAGGATCCCCAATATCTTTAAATAAAGCCAACTCGATTCGGACAAACTGACCTAGCTCAATCCTGGCAGACTCTAGGGCATCCCCCACGTCAACTTTGTCGATGGCGATCGCCCCTGTTGCTTGTTCGTTATAAGCTTGCCAAGTGTTGCCTTCATTTTTTTGGGCAAACCAGTAATAATCATCACGGGTGCCGGGTACAAAATAAGGATCCGTTAGGGTTAGGCTATTCATGGCTCCCCGTAGAGCTAAAGGCGTAACTCCGGAGGGAAAAATGACAGGGAAGGACAGGTTATTTTCGACTGATTCTTCGCCGTGGCCTTTGCCATCTGGCGGCCCACCACCACCCTTATCGGTTGGCAAACCACCGCCCCGTTTACCTTGGGACGAAATTTGAGTGATCGCCGCCAAATTAGAGGCAGCGTTAGCAGATACACTCCCACCTCGTTGGCCCAGAGTTAAGGTTGGAGTTGTTAGTTCAAGGCTAGATAGAAGAGTTGATTTACTTAGGGTAGGTTTACTTCCTTGTTTATCCGATTTTCCTTGCCCTTGACTGTAGAGATTGTAGAGGATGCCTACATTTTGTTGATCCCCTAACTTACTTGACGAATTAGAAGACATGACAAACCCTCCCTTTCTGGTTTTAATCCCCAGAAAATAGTGTTTTTTGTGGCATTTTTGACAAAGTAGCCAGCAAAGTAGATAAAAGTTCAATCACTCAGAATACCTAAGTCAACTGCTCATTTAACAAACAGCAATTACCGTGTTTACCCCCATTACTAATTCTTTGACAGCAAAGACTGAGAATTTTGGATAGATCATCCTTCATTTTTTCCATTTCTTTGATTCCACTTTCGAGCTGAAGGATTTTGCTCGTGAGCTTATGATAAATTTCGTCGCAAGTCAGGGATTGTTGACTTTGTAAGTGGAGAATGTCGGCAATCTCCTCCAGACTAAACCCCAAATCCTTGGCATGACGAATGAAACTCAGGATCGCCAAATCTTTCTCTTGATAAACCCGATAACCAGATTGGTTGCGCTGGGGATGATCGACTACCCCTATGCGTTCGTAGAAATAGAGAGTCTGCGGATTTAATCCCAGTTTGCGAGCGACCTCGCTGACGGTTAACATAATGCTCACCCTCCCATTTCTTCTCTGTCTCTACTACAATATATTCCCTATACTTAGGTATAAGGTTGTAGGTTGATATAGTTTGTTACAAAAAAAGGACGATTTTCTCCCAGTTTCTTATCAGTAAAGGATAGCTAGAACTCTTCGCAGTGGGTAATGTGGTCAGTTTCGGAGCAATATTCGTAATTTGGCGATCGCCTACCTAACCCCCAGTAATTTTTGTCTTAGTTCTCGACTGTCAGGAGCGGTCAGCCCCTTGGCGAGCAATTATTCCAATGCCTAGAACTATTAGAACGAAGAAAATCAACACTGTATTGAGCAAATCCCCTTGATTTAACCCACTTAAAAAAGCAATAGTAGCAGTTGCTAATAGTAGAATTGTCACACTACCAAGGATTAAAATAGAACGGGAAAGGATACCACGGCGATAGTGATCCCGCAGTAGGGAAATGGAAACAAGACCATAGACCAATAGCAATGCTAAAGTCCCAAAAGTACCACAAACATCGTTAATATCATCGGGTTTTAACCCCATTGCTAGCAGAACCAAAGTACCCAAAATACAAATCCCTAACCCTAAAGTTAAGGAGCCCACCGGAGTGTGGAAAGCAGGATGAATTTTAGTGCTGAATGGAGGAAGAATTTTTTCTTTTCCTAAACTTAAACCAACCCTAGCCAGAGCACTAAATACCCCTAAACTTGCACTCAAAAAACAAACAGAGGCGCTAAAACTAATTACCATCGCCGCCGTCGGAATTTGTAAAAAATCGCCGAGACTAACAAGCGGACTGGCTGAGTTGAGAATATTGCTGGGAGCCGCTTTAAAACCCAGTCCTAAAACATAAGCCCAAACCAAAAATAGTGCCCCTGGCAGCAAAGTAGCAATGCGTAGAGCTTTGGGAATATCTTTGAGGGGATGGAGAGATTCACGTCCTAGGGTAGCTGCACTTTCAAATCCCACAAAACTCAAAAAAGCAATCATTAAGCCCGAACGTACTTGGTTGCCTGTGGCGCTGGTGAGTTGAAATTCTGACAAATCAAATTTAATACTATGGTGGAATAAAATAACACTACATAACCAGAAAATTATAATAATTGAAACACTTTCTAACACCAACATCATTCCATTGGATACTCGCACATCCCGTGACACTAGCCACCAAATTAATCCTCCCAAAACCACAACAAAAAACCACAGAGGCAGTTTGGGTCCGGCCATCCCCATTAGAATTGCAAAACTTTGACTGGCCATGGCCAGCAGTAGTATGCCAAAGCCGCCATAGGCCAGTAAGAGTAACCAGCCCGTTAACCGTGCAAAAGTTACCCCCAAACCTTGCAAAACATAGGTGGCTAAGCCCGCTGTCCCCGCTTCCTGCCTGGCAAAGGTAATCAGCACTTGGGACACTAACAAAATACAAAGACAAGCAATCAGGTAAGTGAGCCAACTACTGTTCCCGGAACTGAGATAGACCTGGGGAATGTTGATCACAGCGGTTATGGTTGGCCCTACAACGGCGATCGCCTGGGTGGTGACCTGAATTAATCCTAAACAGCGATTAAGTTGGGGGACAGAAGAAGAATTAGTCAGTACCGTCATAAATCCCTATCATGAAAATCCAAGCTAATTTCGTACACTTTACCGTGAATCAATCTCTTCTCCGGCAACTTTAATCTGCGATTGAAAAATTTCTGAGCGAATCTCAGATTTCTGGGGGGCGGTGCGATTGCAAATATATTTTACTCGTTGATATTATCTATACCCTCAAATTTCCAACCCGTTTTTGTCCTTTCAAAATAATATTTAATCGGACGATTTTCGCTTGATTCAGGTAGCTGTTTAAAGGTGCAATAAATAGCATAACCCTTTCCCTCTTGCTTCGGTTTAGTCGTTTGAAAACATCTCTTCACATCGGCTTCCATATTCAAAATATCGTCGTAACCTTGCAAAAATTCAGTTTCTGTTTTTATGCTTTCTATTCCAAATGGCATCGAAAGGGGAAATTTTGTCAATCTGGCAACGGTGGATTTGTCACTGTTAACCACTGCAGTTTTGAATTGTTGCCAAAAGGAATTAAAGTCAGTTTCGGCAGAAATGGTCGCAGATAACCAAAAAAAAGTGGCAGAAAAAATTCCCATTAGTAAATAACCATTTTTGAACATGAGTCAACATTCCTTCTATCTACAAAGTTTACAAGTTTCCATAACTAGCCATATTCAGTAAGCTATCGTTTTTTGGTCAATGCAGGGAGGATAAAATAAAGAAAAAAGGTAAAATTGATAAATCATTTAAATTATTTGGTTGGCTATGTTTTGGATTCAAACAAGAAAAAGAGACTTAAAAATCTTATGTTTGTTCATCGTTTAAGCTGTCACCAATTTTTGTAGGGATGTTGAGTCAAATTGACGTTGTAATAGCGAGCATCATCCGTGACTTCTTTCCCAATCCAGGGGGGTAAACTTATTTTTTCGTCAGCTTGGGATAATTCTACTTCCGCCAAAATTAGACCCTGGTTATCCCCCAAAAATTCGTCCACTTCCCAGGTTTTTCCTTGGTAATCGAGGCAATAACGATATTTTTCAATCAGGGGCGGTGAACAAAGTTCAGTCAAAATTTGATTAGCATCCACTGCGGGAATTTCATACTCAAATTCCAAACGGGCCATGCCGGTATTTTTACCCTTAATAGTGAGATAGGCCCGATTGCCAATGGTACGGACTCGAACCGTGGTTAAATCCTTGGTCGCAATGTAACCTTGACGGTACAAATAACCCTGGGCTAAATCCCGCCAGCGGTCATCTTTAACCAGGAATTTACGTTCAATCTCGATGGCCATAACCTCCGCCCCCCGGTGTTTTAATTATTAGGCGATCGCCAGGGGCCACATCCACCTGGGCGCAACTATCTAACCGTACCTTATCCCCAGAACGACGCAGTAACCAATTTTCCCCCACGGCTCCTGCTTCTCCCCCGGCCAACCCAAAGGGTGCCACCCGCCGCCGATTAGCCAAAATAGCTACTGATAGAGGTTGAAGGAACTTAAACTGGCGCACAATGCCGTTGCCACCGGGAAATTTACCTGCGCCACCGCTGTGGGGCCGAATGGCGAATTGTTCCAACAACACCGGGAAACGACTTTCTAAGATTTCTGGATCTGTCAGGCGGGAATTAGTCATGTGGGTTTGCACTGCGTCACAACCAGCAAAACTAGGGCCAGCGCCACTGCCTCCTGCAATGGTTTCATAGTATTGATATTGACCATCTCCAAAGGTGAGGTTATTCATGGTGCCCTGGCTGGCGGCCAAACAACCCAACGCTCCGTATAACGTGTCGGCGATCGCCTGGGAAGTTTCCACATTACCGGCCACCACGGCGGCGGGATATTGGGGATCGAGGAGGCAACCGGGGGGAATAATAATTTTTAACGGTTTGAGGCAACCGGCATTGAGGGGAATGGGGTCCTGTACCAGGGTGCGGAAAACGTACAAAACCACTGCTTGTACCACCGCTTTGGGGGTATTGAAATTATGATCGCCCTGGGGAGAAGTGCCGGAAAAATCGATTATGGCGGTGCCTTGGGAGGCGTTAACGGTGATAGTTACCGCAATGCGAATGCCGTTATCCATTTCTGTGACAAATTGACCGGATTTCAGCTTGGCGATCGCCTTGGTTACTGCTTGTTCGGCATTATTTTGCACATGGGCCATATATTGCTGAACGGTGTTTAAACCATACTGGGCTACCATACTTTCTAAACCCATTATGCCCCGTTGATTGGCGGCAATTTGAGCAGAAAAGTCAGCTAAATTTTGTTCGGGATTGCGAGCTGGATAAATGTTATTAAGCAAATGATTACGAATTGCTTGCGTTTGTAATTCCCCTGCTTTAACTAACAACTCATTGTCAAATAAAATACCTTCTTGGTTAATATTTTGACTGTGGGGAGGCATGGAGCCGGGGGTAATGCCGCCCAAATCTGCTTGGTGGCCCCGGGAAGCAACATAAAACAAAATTTCCTTACCCGCAGAGTCAAACAGGGGCGTTATCACTGTCACATCCGGTAAATGGGTGCCACCGTTGTAGGGATTATTGGAGAGATACACATCCCCCGGTTGCAATTGCTGATGGCGATCGTGCAAAAGAGCTTTGACACTTTCCCCCATGGAACCCAAATGCACAGGAATGTGGGGCGCGTTGGCTACCAAGTCTCCATTGGCATCGAAAATGGCACAGGAAAAATCGAGCCGTTCTTTAATGTTGACTGAGCTAGCGGTGTTTTGCAGCACAATGCCCATTTCTTCGGCAATAAATTGATAAAGGTTTTTGAATATTTCTAGGCGCACTGGATCGACTTGATTCCCACTAATAGTTTCATAACTATCAGTATTTACCTTAACTTCCAATTCCTCTTTGTTATTAATTGAATCAGGAGCAGCTTTTGTTTGATTAACTATTTTTTCCAACACCAAATGGCAAGGTTGGGGTTCCCATGGGGATGCTTGGCCCAACTGGGCTTGCCAACCGAGATCAACTACAATAGTACCAGTCTCTTCCGCAATCATTGCTGGCCCGGTAATTACCTGGTGTGGAGCTAACTGCTGACGTTGGTACACAGGCATGGCATGCCATTGGCGATCGCCATAAAAATCCACCATTTCTAAAGCTTGGGCCGGTTTTACCACTGAAGCTAAACAGGGTTCCGGCGGCAAATCTAGAGGTTGAATATACTCTAAACTAATAGCAGCAATGGTGAGGGGAGTGCCTGTTTGATTAAACCCATAGCGTTGTTGATGTTGTTCTGTAAATTGAGTGATTAAACTGGTTAAATCTGGGCAAAAATCAAGACTTAAGCTAGTGTCAGTTCCTCGATATTTCAAATCAATTTGACGACGTATTTCCGGTGATTTACTAAAATTTTCTGCTTTACCATTGCTGTTGGAACTATTAACAAAAGTTTCAGCTAACTGGGTTTCTAGGGTTTGATAATTGCTTAGTAAGCTCTCTAAATTATCCGCTGTTAAAGGTTGCTCAATGGTCATGGCCCGCAAAGCCCGCTGCTCCGCTAAACCCATGCCATAGGCTGAAAGGACACCGCTGTAGGGATGAAGAAAAATCTTACTAATACCTAGGCGATCGGCCAATCGACAAACTAGCTGACCCCCTGCCCCGCCAAAGCAGCATAGGGTATAGCTTTCCAAGTCGTAGCCCCGTTGTAAACTGATTTTTTTGATGGCATTGGCCATATTTTCTACGGCGATCGCCAGAAAGCCATCCGCCACTTCCTCTGGTATAGGTTTAATTGCAGTGAATTGAGCTATTTGATTTGCCAAATCGATGAATTTTTCCTGAACAATATCAATATCTAAGGGCTGATTTCCTTCTGGGCCAAATACAGGGGGAAAATAGCTTTTTTGCACCCGTCCCACCATGACATTGGCATCGGTTACTGTTAACGGCCCGCCCCGACGGTAACAAGCTGGCCCAGGGTTAGCCCCCGCAGAATCGGGACCTACTTGGTATCTTTGCCCGTCAAAGTGCAAAATGGAACCGCCCCCTGCCGCCACTGTATGAATGGCTAAGCTTGGTACCCGCAGACGTACCCCGGCGATTTCCGTCTCCCATAATCGTTCATAGGTACCGTTAAAATGGGCCACATCGGTGGAAGTGCCCCCCATGTCAAAGGTAATAATGTTGCGAAAGCCTGCCCGCTGGGAGGTTTTGACAGCGCCGACAATGCCCCCCGCTGGGCCAGAAAGAATGCTATCCCGTCCCTGGAAATGACTACCATCCACCAGACCTCCATGGGACTGCATAAACTGTACTGTTATGCCTGGTAATTGTCCTTGCACTTGGTCAACGTAACGCCGCAGTAAAGGGGAAAGATAGGCATCCACAACGGTGGTGTCGCCACGATAAATGTATTTAATTAGGGGGCTAACTTCAGAGGAACGGGAAATTTGAGTAAAGCCAATGTTTTGGGCAATTTCAGTAATAATTAATTCATGGTCAGGATAAAGATAACTGTGCATTAAGGCGATCGCCACACTGCGAATTCCTTGGTCATAGGCCTGTTGTAAATCCTGGTGAATCCTATGCTTATCTAGGGGTTGTAAAATTTCTCCCTGGGCATTAATTCTTTCCATCGCTTCAATGACCGGGCCATAGAGCAAGCTAGGCTTTTTAATCTCCAAGGCAAAAATGTCCGGCCGATTTTGATAGGCGATCGCCAACCCGTCTCGAAATCCTTGGGTCATCACTAAAACTAGGGGATCTCCTTTCTGTTCCAGCAACGCATTGGTGGCTACGGTGGTGCCCATTTTAACCATGCTAACTTTTTCTGGGGCGATGGGTTCGTTGGAAGATAAACCTAAAATAATTCGGATGCCATGGATAACTGCATCGTCATAAAGTTCCGGATTTTCTGATAATAATTTAAATAAAATTACCGTTTCTTTTGTGGGTAGGATAAATACGCTAAATCGCCTATCTTTAGCGGAATGTTGGGCTAATTTTGTATCTTTGGTAATGGCAACAATATCGGTAAAGGTGCCGCCCCGGTCCACAAAAAATTTGGTCATGATTATTTTTATCTTAGGCAATTAATTTCTGCTTAAACATGGCTGGAGTAGACCAAACTTGATCCTCTAGCCATGTTTTTATTGATACTAATTAACGTTCCCTGGCAATGACCCAAATGGCATGGACAAGACCGAGGATATACAAACCAAAAATGGTCAGCAGTAGGTTAATCCAAAAGTCTTTGCCAATACCCACTTGCAGGAAAACCCCCAGGGGCGGCAATAGAATCGCACAAATGATCTTAACAATATCCATTAGTTCACTCCAATATGTCGGGATAATTAGGTTCTTTTGACAGACCAAGGGAAAATGAGCACAGAATTGTCGCACTGACTATGCTATCCCATTGACTAATTTTGGTGAAATTAACTTTAACAGTACTACCAAAATCCAGATAAATTTTCTTCCGTTTTTCCCTTTGCTCCATGGCGATCGCCTAAGGAAAACGGCTTTAACGAAAGTTAATAAAAGAGTCCTGACGGAATGAGATCCTTTTCGTAAAACTAGGGTAATATTCCTATAAGTTTGTCTGTATGAGGCAACGATACGGCTATGAAAATTATCTTCAGTCCCAAAAACGTCCTTTCTATTTCTGGTCTGTCCCTATTGAGCACCTGCTTGGCGGCTTCCCCTGCTTTGGCTGGCTACTCGGCCATCGCCCAGGGAGTAAGGGGTTGGGGTTGGGCCACTGGTTACTCAACTATGGAAAAGGCAAGACAGGCCGCAATCCGTAACTGTCGAGGTAATGGTGGCGGAAGTTGTTCTGTTTCTACAGCAGAAAAAGATGACTGGTACTTTGTCGGTGGTTATTGTGGTGGTATGCCCTATACCGCTGCTTCTAAGCATAACTGGAATGTGGCGGCTGATATTTTAAGAAGGAAAGCCAAAAAAGATGGGAATTACAATTGTCATATTGAAGTTGAAAGATAAGTTTTTTACAGTTCAATTGATTGAATTAAAGTTGAATTTAAGTATTTCAATTTTTTGATTTTAGATAAACAAACAACATGAATGTCCAAGTACTCGACCGTTATGAAATTGTTAAATCCCTTGGTTCAGGAGGATTTGGCGATACTTTTTTAGCCAAAGATACTCAGATACCATCTCAAAAGCTGGTGGTAATAAAACGTCTTAAACCAGCCAATGCAAACAGTAATACCTCCACTGAGTTAATTCAAAAATTGTTTGAAAAAGAAGCTTCAGTGTTAGAAGATTTAGGAGAGCACAACAGTCAAATTCCCAAATTATATAGTTATTTCTCAAACGATAATGAATTTTACTTAGTCCAAGAGTATATTCAAGGAGTTAGCCTAAATGAAATTGCTCCTATTAGTTCAGAACAAGCAAAGACTATTCTTTCTTCTCTTTTAACTACCCTTAAATACATTCATAGCAAAGGAATTATTCACCGAGATATTAAGCCAGAAAATATTATTTTGCGGGACAGTGATCACTTACCCGTTCTGATTGATTTTGGTGCTGTTAAGGAAACTATGGGGGCTGTTACTTTAGGCTCAGGTTCTACTGTTAGCTCTGTAGTTATTGGCACTAGGGGATTTATGGCTCCTGAACAAAGTTCGGGACGTTCTGTTTTCAGCACCGATCTTTATGCTTTAGGACTGACTATTATTTACACTCTTACCAAGAAGTTGCCAGTTGAATTTTCTAGCGACCAGCAAACAGGCCAATTAGACTGGCAAAGTCATGTATCTAAAATCGATTCTGTCTTGGCTAAAGTAATCAATAAAGCCATAGAAATGGAGCCTAGTCGTCGTTATTCCAGTGCCGAAGCAATGTATCAGGCTCTACACTCCTTAATTAGTTCTGGGGCTGAGCCAGCACTTCCAATGGAAACTGTTCGAGTTGCACCTAGTAATGAATTTTTAGTCACGAGAAGTTCCACCAAAACGGCTGAAACTGTTGTTAAGCCCGTCGGTAACTCTCATAATAACTACTCGAACAACAATGGAAAATCAAAAATTGCAACGCTGTTAACTGTTCTTATTGGGATTATTGTGGTCACTGCTGGTTTAGGAGGTGGGTTTATAATTACTCAACAAATTAAAGAAGCTGAAGCTAGGGCGGCTCAAGCTGAAAAAGAAAAACAGGAAGCAGAGCAAAAACGAATAGAAGCAGAGCAAAAAATTGCCGAGAATGAAAAACGTCAAAGGGAATTAGAACAAAAACGAGTAGAAGAAGAACGTCAAAGACTAGCTGCTGAGGCCGAACGAGCTAAGCAAGAAAGGCAGCGTTTAGCCGCAGAAAGACAGAGAGTTCAAGTTTTAGCAAATCAGGCAAAGGCTATGGCCAGCGGTGCTAGCGCAACTATTGGAGGAATTCCTGGATCTAAAAATATTCGCTCTGGTCCGGGAACAGATTATGGCGTTATTACTCAAGGCTATACAGGTGAGGGTTTAGACATCTTAGATAGTAGTACTGATTCCAGTGGCCATGTTTGGTATAAAGTTTATCACTATGGTTCAGGATCAACGGGGTGGATTGCCAGTCAATTAGTAAACTTTTAGACTTGATTCTAAGGAAAATGCTAAAATTTTTAAAAAATAACTTTCAATTGGTAAACTTTTTTGTTGCCGCTCTGTTAGTGGGAATGTTGTATGGTTGGTGGTACTTACCTAATGCTAAACAATTATCTATTAACGAAACTAGTGGCATTCATAATCAAGAAAAAATTCCATCTCCCCCCCCCCTTGAAGATAGAGAGCTTTCCTCTCTTCCGGTTCCCACTCCGACTCCAACTAATCTCGAACCATTAATAACTGAAGTCCCCGAAATCCAGACTAGCCCCCTATTGCCAGGACTTCCACCAGATTATGAACAATTATCCCCGCTAGCAGAACAGCAAGGATCAAGAGAAGTTCCCAACAATATTGCGGTTAAAACTAATTTAGGTCATTATTCTTTCCCTGAAAATAGCCAGCAAAGATTAGTAAAAGTAGGTGAATATTACGGCCGCAGTGAATCTTTAGATCAAGAAGCAGCCACTGCTTTTAAAAAGATGCAAGCTGATGCTCAAGTTCAAGGAGTAAGATTAACTATTATTTCTGGATTTCGTTCTATTGCCTCTCAGGATGCTTTATTTCAAAATCAAATTAAAAGAAAAGGTGGTAAAGAAGCAGCGGCAAGGTTTAGTGCCCCTCCCGGACACAGTGAACACCACACTGGCTATGCTTTAGATATAGGAGATGGTGCTAATCCAGCAAATGATTTAAAAATAAATTTTGAAAATACATCTGCTTATCAATGGTTAGCTAGAAATGCTAATCAGTATGGTTTTGAACTTTCATTTCCTCCTAACAATAGTCAAGGAGTAAGTTATGAACCATGGCATTGGCGTTATGTTGCTTCACCAAGAGCAAGTCAAATTTTCATGGTGGCTCGAAGTGGTATTTGATGTCTATAATTTACAGTTTTAACTATGAATATTTTATTTTTCAATAATTTGAAATGGTCATGAATCAAAATAATAGACCATACATTATTGTCACTAATCAAGGTCAAAGCTTACCCCCTTTTGAATTAACTAAAAGTAAACATATTTTAGGTCGAGATTCCCAATTTGCCGACCTGATAGTCCCCACTGATTGGAGCATTATTAGTCGTTGTCAAGCTACTTTAGTAGAAGATCAAGGTAATTACTTTATTTATGACGGCGATCGCCTCAATCCCAGCAGTAACAAGCTATTTATTAATCATCATTTAATCACCCATGATATTGGCTACCCATTACAGAATGGAGATGTTATTAAGATTGGACAAAATATTAATATTCTTATTACTATTAAATATTTTACTCCCAATGGCTCTAGCCCTACCAATTTAACATCGCTATTATCCATCAATTTAAAGCAAAAATCTGTGGTTATTGGGCGGGACGAAACTGCCAACTTACAATTACTTTCCTCCGCAGTTTCCCGCCAACATGCTGTCCTGGATTATTTAGAGCCAAATACCTATCTTTTACACGATTACAGCACCAATGGTGTTTACGTTAATGGCACTAAAGTCAACGGTAAAATTCTGATTAACACCGCCGCCATCATCAAAATAGTTCCCTACACCCTGGTATTACAAAACGATCAATTATTCATTGCCGACACCGGGGATAATATTCGCCTTGATGCCCGCAATATCGTCCGCACTGTTCAAGGTAATCAGAGCGAAGAAATTACACTCCTTAACCAAATTTCTTTGCCCATTGAACCAGGTCAATTGGTAGCTTTAGTGGGGGGAAGTGGCGCAGGCAAATCGACTTTTATGCGGACTTTATTAGGTATTGAACCTACTACGTCTGGCACAGTTTATTTGAACGGTGAAGATCTGAGAAATAATTTTAACCTTTACCGTAATCAAATTGGTTACGTGCCCCAAAAAGATATTATCCACAGTTCCCTAACCGTAGAGGAAGCTTTGCGGTATGCGGCTAAATTAAGATTACCCCAAGATGCGGATATTGACGAAATTGTTGAGAAAACCTTGGGCCAAATTGAAATGCAGGAACGTCGCCATGTTCTGGTCAAAAAATTAAGCGGCGGCCAACTCAAACGGGTATCCATCGGCGTGGAGTTACTGGTGGATCCGAAATTATTTTTCCTCGATGAACCGACATCGGGTTTAGATCCTGGTCTAGATAAAAAGATGATGCAATTATTACGAAAGCTAGCGGATCAGGGACGAACTATTGTGTTGGTAACCCATGCCACCGGCAACATTAACCTATGCGATCGCCTGGTGTTTTTAGGCCAGGGGGGCAATTTGTGTTATTTCGGCACTTTTAGCGATGCTTGCCAATTTTTTAACCTCCATAATGGTGATTTTGCTGATGTTTATATTCAATTGGATAATCAATCAGCAGTGATCAAAGCCGCCCAACGCTATAGCCGGTCTAGCTATCAACATCAGTACATTGATCAACGGTTGGGGGTGAGTAATTCCGCTGTTGCCGCCCCTAGACCTAGTCCTCCCAGGGTATCTCCCCTGCGCCAAACCTGGATTCTGTGCCAAAGATACTGGCAAATTATGGCTAGGGATCCGGTCAATATCGGTATTTCCATTGCCACCGCCCCCATTGGCATTTTATTAATCGATCTGGCGATCGCCACTAGGGAACCATTTATTCTGGGTAGTGAAGCGGATCCCAAACTTGCGCCCCTAGCTCAGACCGTACTATTAGTATTTAGCTGTGCCGCCATCTGGGTTGGTCTCGCCAGTTCTCTCCAAGAAATTGTCAAAGAAAATGATATTTACAGCCGAGAAAGATTAGTTAATCTTAACCTGTTCGCCTATATTGCTTCTAAGGTGACAGTATTGTCAGGATTAGCGCTTTTGCAAACCCTTGCTATGGTGGTGATTATCCTCATTGCCTTCGACCATCCCCAGCCTCCCCTATTGCCCTGGGGTTTGGGGCTAATTATCACCAGTTATCTCACCCTTTTCAGTTCTATTTGCTTAGGCTTAATGGTATCTACCTTGGTCAAAAGTGAAACCCAGGCTAACACCGCTCTACCTATTTTGCTACTGCCCCAAATCATCTTCTCCGGCGTACTGTTCCAAATTAAAGGTGTGAGTCAATATCTTTCTTGGTTTATGGTCAGCCGTTGGTCTATCGGTGCCTATGGCACATTATTAGACATCAACAGTCTAGTGCCAGAGCCAGTCATTTTTCCCGATGGTACCGTATTGGAATCTCCTTTTAAAGCCACCCTAGTTTACGACCCTAGTTGGAATAATCTTTTGGTCAACTGGGAAATTTTATTACTCCAAGGTTTTGTTTGCCTCGTAGTTATTTTCCTGTTCAAAAAAAGAGAGGATATTATTTGAGAATACTGAAAACAATTAACAAAGGCTGGTTAAAAAATGTCACGAACCACTAACCACTGCCCCATCTTTTTACAAAGCGCAAGAACCAGTCCAGCTTGCTAGAATCAGGGAGGTATTACAAATTCAGCTTTACAGATAGTATTTTACACGCAAACTATTGCACTATTTGCTTGGTGGTCCGTACCTATGCCCCAATTATTACTCCCAAAACTCGAAATCTTGAAACCACCCTTGTCACTAACCTCAATTTTCAAAGCCTGAATCAATCGCTGGACTGACTGCTAGTTATGGCAATTTCCGCACAAAGTTTCATTAATGTTGCCAATGAAAGTTTAGTCTCCACGCTGGCGATCGCCGCCTTGGGATTAAGCCTGTTAGTGATCCTAAGTTTGGCCGTAATCCAGTCCATTAACCGCCCTCTCCGTCGCCTTCAACAGCAAACCCAGGCCCTGCAAAAAAGTGAAGAACGATTCCGCTTCGCCCTCGAATCAACCGATACAAGTTGGTGGGATTGGGATATCAAAACCAATGAGGTGGATTGGTCAGACACCTTTGATGCCATGGTGGGCCGCGCCCCCAACTCCTACCCCAAAAATATTGCTTCCTTCTTAAGTTTTCTCCATCCCGACGACGTAGAACCCACCCGGGCAAAGTTATACGATTCCTTAGAAAATGGGATTCCCTATAAAACCGAATTTCGCTTTGTCCACCCCGATGGGACGATTCGTTGGATTATGGCCAGAGGTATGGTGCAACGGGATGCCAATGGCCAAGCCCTGCGGATGAGCGGCATTAACCTCGACATTACCGAGCAAAAACTTGCCGAAGCCGCCCTGAAAGAAAATGAAGCCACTCTCCGCCTGGCCCTCTCTGCCGAAACCGCCAATTGGTGGAAATGGGATATCGTCAACGACCAGATGTACTCAGCTCCCTCATTCCATGATTTGCTCGGCCGCCACGGGGATGAACTACCCACAACCTGGGCCGATGCCATTGCGCTGATTTACCCGGAAGACCGGGCCAAGGTGCAAACCGCAGTGGAAGCTACCCTAAATCACGACGCGCCCTATAGGGTTGAATTTCGGATGATTCCCCCCAATGGCCAAATGGTCTGGATTGCGGATTTGGCGGCCCTGGAGCGGGATGAAACCGGTCGGCCCATTCAACTCAGCGGGATTATGATTGACATTACTGAGCGTAAACAAATTGAAGAGGCTCTCCAAAAAAGTGGACAACGGTTGCGAATGACCCTGGAATCCACCTCCACCAACTGGTGGGAAAGGGATTTAATCACCGATCAAGCCGATTGGTCCGAGCAGTCCGATCATCTTTTGGGCTATACCCCCGACAGCTACGAGAAAAACCAAGACACTTTCTACAAATTAGTCCATCCCGACGATCGGGAGCACGTCCAGGCGGGGGTTAACTTAGCTATTGCCACCGGAGAACCCTATCAAGGGGAATTTCGCCTAGTCCAGGCCGACGGGAATTGTATTTGGATTTTAGGTACCGGCCACGTAGAGTATAACGAAGCCGGCCAACCGGTCAGAATGAGTGGCTTAAATATCAACATTACCCCGCTCAAAGAAGTGCAACTGGCTTTGGCTGAACGGGAAGCGATGATGCAAGCCCTATTTGATCAAGCCTCCCAATTTACCGCTCTGTTAACCCCCACCGGGAAAGTCGTCAAAGTGAATCAACGGGCCCTGGATTTTGCTGGCATTACGGTGGATGAGATTGTCGACCAAGATTTTTGGGAAACTCCCTGGTGGCAGGCATCCGAACAGCTCAAAGCTGACCTCAAATCCGCGATACACCAGGCCGCTCAAGGGATTCTGATTCGCTATGACGTAGAAAATTTGGGCAATAATGGGCAAAAAGTTATTTTGGATTTTTCGATTCGGCCCATCTACGACACCGACCAGCGGATAATTTTTCTCCTCTGTGAAGGACGGGACATTACCGACAAATTCCGCATACAAGAGGCCTTAGCAGAAAGTGAAGAACGCTTCCGGCAAACCTTCCAAACTACGGCCGTGAGTAGTGCACTGATTTCCTTAGATGGTAAATTTCTTGAGGTCAATCCCGCCTTTTGTGAGCTGTTGGGCTATACTTCCGATGAACTGCAAGACCATGATGTGGCAGAAGTAACAGATCCCAATTGGGTGCCATTCCAAGGAGACCTAACTCAACAACTGCTCAACCGCGAAATTATGGCCTATACCCAAGAACGCCGCTATCAACACCGGGATGGGCGTTGGATTTGGGGTCTGTTGAATGTCAGTTTGGTCCGAGATGCTCAACAACAACCGCTCTATTATGTCTGCCAAATTCAAAACATTGACCCGCTCAAACAAGCCCAAGAAAAACTCCAAGAAGTCAACATTGAACTGGAACGATTGACTCAAATTGATGGCCTCACCGGAGTTTATAATCGTCGGTTCTTTGACCAGGCCTTGGAACGGGAATGGCAAATTGCTTTTCGCGAAACTGAGTCCTTAACCTTGGTGATGTTGGACATTGACTATTTCAAACTCTACAACGATACCCTCGGCCATCAAGCCGGAGACCACTGTTTACGCATTGTCGCCGCCATTTTGCAAGAATCTGTCCATCGCACTTCAGACCTAGTAGCCCGCTATGGGGGAGAAGAATTTGCCTTAATTTTACCCAGAACCGATTTATCCGGCGCGGTTATCGTTGCCCAAAGGATTAAAACTTTGATGGATGCTAAAGCGATCTCCCATCCCACCTCTGAGATTGCTAATTATGTCACTGTCAGTATTGGGATTCATTGTGCTGTACCCCGGCCTGGATTGTCCTTGGCCTCTTGGGTAAAATGTGCCGATGATGCGCTCTATCAGGCCAAGAAACGGGGTCGGAATGGCTATTTTGTCCTCGAAGATACGTCAACTTCCCCAACTAAAGTTGACGAATTATAATCTGGCCGTACCTCAATACATTTTAACGAAATTTACATACGACCATAATGCAAATTTCAATTCCCGACTCGATTCTTCAATCTATTCGACTTTCTGAACAACGCATTGAAAGGGAACTACTCAAAGAATTAGCCCTTGGTTTATATGAGGCGGCCACCAAATGCGGAGTTCTAGCCATTAGTGGTCTTTCGGACACTTCTTCTGTCACTATTGGGTCAACAACCATAGATGAATTCGTAGGTTTTGCCTGCATCAACAATGAGAGTAAACAAATTCGTAAGCCGCCGTCTCTTCTAAAATTATTGGGAAATTTTAATCATGACAACACCTTTAGTTCCTCCCTTCACTAAGGAAATTGCGATCGCCAAAGTACGGATGGCAGAAAATGCATGGAATGGTCGCAACCCAGATAAAGTCTGTATGGCTTATACCGAGGATAGTTTTTGGCGTAATCGGGCGGAAGTATTCCAAGGTCGGGAAAAAATCCGTGAGTTTTTGCGTCGCAAGTGGGATAAAGAGCTAAATTATCGTCTGGTGAAAGAGCTGTGGGCGTTTGGCGAAAATCGAATTGCAGTACGATTTCAGTACGAATGGCAGGATGATGCGGGTCAATGGTATCGAGCCTATGGCAATGAAAATTGGGAATTTGATGAAGCGGGTTTAATGCGTCGTCGGGAAGCGAGTATTAACGACAAACCCATTGCTGAATCCGAGCGTCGTTTCTTCTGGGATGCCCCCGGCGATCGCCCATTAGATCACCCTGGTTTGATCAATACTCCAGAATAATGCCACAGCCCAAAATGTAGTTTATGTAATCTAAGAGCCTGTTTGAAAAGCCCCCCTGGCCCCCCAAATTTGGGGGGAAACTGAGTGAAAGTCCCCCAGTATTGCCGGAGCTTTAGTGGGTCGATTTAGGGGGCGGAATAAAACTTTCCAAACACGTTTTAAGGCCATGATCGTTGAGATAGGGATAAAATTTCTGCGCCTTGTCCATATAATGACTTCAGATTTTGAGTCGCAGCAGTTTTGAACTATCAATAAACCCGGGGATCATGGCGAAAATTTATCCTATGGTTCGGTGTCCATAATGTTGCTTGCAGCACTTTTCAAGATAGCTTCCTTTGATAGCGTGGATTTGATAGTGTTCTGAGCCGCTCGTGTTAGATTCTGCCCAGCTAATTTTTGATCTCCAAAAAGTAAATACGACTAGCAAGCGCATTTCTGGTTGCCTTGACACAACGGCGATTACCAAAGAAATCACCGAAGCATTAATCCATGATTTTCATTGCGTGTTTGCACGTATTTGGTTAACAGAGCCTGATGGTGCGAGTTTAAAACTGGTTGCTTCGTCAGGCTTACATACCAGTACGAATGGTAGTTTTGCCCGTGTGCCGATGGGGGCTTATAAGGTCGGTAAAATTGCCCAAAGCTGTATTCCTTTTTTAAGCAATCATCTCGCCAATGAAACCTGGGTAAAGGATCGTGACTGGGCGATCGCCAATAATATTCGCGGTTTCGCCGGTTATCCATTGGTAGGCCATGACCGTGTGATTGGTGTCTTGGCTGTCTTTAGCGAGGCTCCCTTTGTCGCAGAATTTCTGGAAGTTTTACAAGTTCTCTGTATGGCAGTGGCGATCGCCATTGATGCCGTCCGACAACTCCAGAGCGAAACAAATACGATTAATACAACCCAATTTTTAGACGATCAAATCCCTTTACCGGACGTTTTGGCAAGGCTGTTATCTCAGACAAAGCTGACCCTAATCGGCACAGAAAAAAAGCTCTCTCCCACCCTTGCATATCTATTGATCAGAACCACAGAAATTTTTAATCGACTCTCCTGTAATTATTGCCGTCTCATCTATGGGGAGATTTCGGTCACCATCGAAGCCATTGTCGAAGCATCCGTGTCAGAAGCCTTCAACACAGATGGGCGATCGCCTTTTAAAGAAATAGAATTTTTAGCCCACCATGTTGGCGGTGAATTTAGGAGTCAAAGCAGTGTAAATCAATCAATCCTGCAAATTTCGCTGCAACTCCCCTATGACGGGTTTCAAAACATCAAGCTCAACAAACATCTCCTCTCGGAGCGGGAAAAGGAAATCGTCAGCCTATTAGCCCAAGGTTTACGCGATCGCGATATCGCCGAGGAGCTTCACATCAGCGAAAGTACCGTTAAGTTTCATGTTAATGGCACCCTCCATAAACTCAACGCCAAAAATCGCTACCAAGCCATTTATCAAGCCACCGTACAAGGATTTATTTGATTAGCGGGCAGTGTTTCTCTAATTTTTTCCGCTAAATATTCCGCATCACGGGCAACCCCTGAAAATCGCCCAGAACCCCAAGTATATAACCAGGGTAAACCCAAGAAATATAGCCCCGCCACATTAGTTACACCCCGATTATGTAGAGGTTCCCCCATCGAATTAAATACAGGAACATCGACCCAAGCATAATTAAAATTAAAACCAGTGGACCAAATAACCGCATCAATTTCATCAATATTTAGGGTAAGGGGTATGGAAGTTGGTTCCCAAACGGGCTGATAGGGTGCTTCGATGGGCGCATCAAGCTGGTTTTTGGCAATATATTCATCAATGCTTTGTTTAATTCTGGCGGCCGTTGCGTCTGCTTGATCGAGATTTTCCTTGAGATTATCGGCAAATAGAATTTGATTTCCATCAATATCCTTGAGCCGTCCGTAGAGATGCATGCCCTCAAGGGCGAATTGACGCAGATCAATTTCTCTGCCACCATCACGACCGGTTAAATAGTGGTTTGTTTTGTGGCGTACCATTTCCTTTTGGGGATGCTCATCAATGGGCAGATCATAATGACCCATCAACTCTAACCACTCGACCACATCTCTCCCTCGGTAGCGGCGGGGTGAACGGGGTGCGCTGCCTGTGGCAAGGTGGACGGTTTTACCTGCTAGATGTAGGTCTTCAGCAATTTGACAGCCCGATTGACCTGTGCCAACTAATAAAATTCTATCTGGTAAGGTTTCCGGATTTTTGTAGTCCACCGAATGTAACTGGACAATATGGGGAGGTAGTTTTTTGGCGATCGCCGCAATTTTTGGCGTATGGTAGCCCCCAGTAGCAACCACCACTTGATCAGCGGTGTAGATTCCTTGGCTGGTAATCACCTCAAAAGCATCAGTCCGTTGACTCAGCTTAGAAACCTCTACCCCCTCAAGGATAGGAGCTTGGAAAGATGCCGCATAATCCTCAAGATATTGGACAATTTCGTCCTTCAGCATAAAACCCTGATCATCACCCCCCGCATAGGGAAAGCCGGGTAACCGACATTGCCAATTAGGCGTAACCAAACAAAAAGAATCCCAACGTTGATTACGCCAAGCATGACCAATTTGATTTTTCTCGAAAATAACATGGTCAATGCTTTCTTGTTTTAGGAGATAACTAATCGCTAAGCCCGCCTGTCCTCCACCGACAATAATGACGGAATAGTGGCTTTTTTTCATATTATCTACCTGTATTGAACTCTATCTTTCCTGATAATCATCAACTGTAAGCCTCGAAATTTCTAACACTTGTATGTTTCGCTACAAATTGATGATCTCTGATTCTATTAATAGGAAACATCGCAATAGTCTTGTATTTATAAGCTTTACATAGACAGACCTGTTGATTTAGATAGGTGTCTAATCATTTAAATCTTAAGCGGACATACTGAACAGAAATCCATTTCCAGGAAAATTCCAAGCCTTGAAACTCTTACTGTATCTAGATAAGAAGCATTTTTCTGGCTAAGATTATTAAGAAAAGATAATCTTCATACAAGAAATTAAGAATGGTTAAACCTATGACTTTCAATTAAAACTATTTTTTTGTGACAAATGATACAAGAATAAGGAAACTTCGCTTCTACATTGATACATGACTAATCTCAAGTCAAATCAGAATTTGAATTTAAGGAACTACAACCATGCCAGAGGTAACTAAGCCAGCTCACCAAACAGGTGATTTCTTAGTAGATTACGAGGAAAAAGTTTTTCCTGATGTCCAAGCTGAACCCGGTGAAAAAGCGCTGATTACTTTTCATACAGTGGCGTTTGAAGGCTCCATTGGCTTAGTAAATTTAATGCAAGCTAGCCGCTTAATTAAAAAAGGCTTTGAAACATCTGTTTTGCTCTATGGTCCCGGTGTTACTCTCGGTGTACAAAGGGGTTTTCCTAAGCTTGGGGATGAAGGTTTTCCGGGTCACCTGACCATGAATGAGCGTATTGTAAAAATCATGGAAGCAGGGGGTAAGGTTTATGCTTGTCGCTTTGCACTGCAAGCACTTTATGGTCATGGCGAGCCTTCTCTAATCCCCGGTATTCGTCCGATTAATCCCCTAGATGTGATGGATTTAATCTTGATGCACCGTAGGGATGGTGCGTTTATTCTTGATACTTGGACAATGTAAAAATGTGCTTGATTAAATATTTGGTGAATTATTGATAGGAGGGATGATTTGAAAATTTTGTTTTTGATTTTTGAAGTCTAATATATCAATCACTTGTTTTCAAATCATTTTTTATTTCTGAAACTATTCCAGTCGTTGTGCTGGGAAAAATCATGCTGAATTATACAAAAAATATTCGGGCAGCAGCGGCACAGATTAGTCCTGTTCTTTTTAGTCAACAAGGGACTATGGAGAAAGTTCTCGATGCGATCGCCAATGCGGCAAAGAAAGGGGTAGAACTGATTGTTTTTCCTGAAACTTTTGTGCCTTATTACCCTTATTTTTCCTTTGTTGAACCGCCGGTTTTGATGGGGAAAAGTCACCTAAAGCTTTATCAAGAAGCCGTTACTGTGCCGGGGAAAGTCACCCAGGCGATCGCCCAAGCCGCGAAAACCCATGGAATGGTCGTGGTGTTAGGGGTTAATGAGCGCGAAGAAGGCTCGCTGTACAACACACAACTGATTTTTGATGCAGATGGTGCGCTGGTGCTAAAACGTCGCAAAATCACGCCCACCTACCATGAACGGATGGTTTGGGGACAAGGGGATGGTGCAGGTCTGAGGACGGTAGATACCACGGTTGGACGCTTGGGAGCCTTGGCCTGTTGGGAACATTACAATCCCTTAGCCCGTTATGCGCTGATGGCGCAACATGAACAAATCCACTGTGGGCAATTCCCCGGATCGATGGTGGGTCAGATTTTCGCGGATCAAATGGAAGTGACCATGCGGCATCATGCTTTGGAATCCGGCTGTTTTGTGATTAATGCAACGGGTTGGTTGACAGCGGAGCAAAAGTTACAAATTACCACCGACGAAAAAATGCATCAAGCCTTGAGTGGTGGTTGTTATACGGCAATTATTAGCCCCGAAGGAAAGCATCTCTGTGAGCCAATTGCTGAGGGAGAAGGGTTGGCGATCGCCGATTTAGATTTTTCCCTCATCGCTAAACGCAAACGCATGATGGATTCGGTGGGACATTATGCCCGACCGGATCTATTACAACTAACCCTCAACAATCAGCCTTGGTCAGCCCTAGAAGCCAACCCAGTTACGCCCAATGCTATTCCGGCAGTAAGTGATCCAGAGCTGACGGAAACCATTGAGGCATTGCCCAACAATCCGATTTTTAGCCATTAAGTACAAAAATTTAAGGATTATCCCAGCGACATGAATAAGCAACGTCTCATCACAGAACTGCAATCCAAAGGGTTGCGACTGGTGGATCCAAATGCCAAAGATCTTGGGCGCAAAGGCGGTGCAGGGCCTTCAGATCATCGGGCAGTGACGGTGGATGGGACGACGGTGATGGTGCCAATCTATACTTCCACCGCTGCGGCATCGCCCTACAGTATCAACCTTGCATCCATGCCCCCAAAGACGGTTTTGAGCAAAGGGGACGAAGAGATTGCGGCGATCGCCCTGCCCCGTCAACCTAAATTCTATGATTTGAAGACAGCAGATGGTATTCCCTATTCGCACATTGCGCTACTGCACAGCAACAATGTTTTAGCGACGACGGTTCAGCAAACCTGTATACGTTATCGCGATGAGTCCACTGTTTGTCAATTTTGCGCCATAGAAAAATCCCTTGATGCAGGTCGCACGATCACCCGTAAATTACCGGAGCAGTTAGCCGAGGTCACAGAAGCCGCAGTCCGGTTAGACGGTATCGAACAGGTGATCATGACAACGGGGACACCCAATTCAGGCGATCGTGGTGCAGCCTACCTTACAAAATGTGCAGCAGCCATTAAAGCGCGGGTCAATATTCCCATTCAGGCCCAGTGTGAACCCCCCGATGATTTTATTTGGTTCGAGCGCATGAAAGCCGCTGGCGTCGATAGTTTGGGAATGCATCTCGAAGCGGTTGATCCGGATGTTCGTGCCAAAATTATGCCCGGAAAAGCCGAGGTTCCAGTTTCCTACTATTACGAAGCTTACGAAGCCGCCGTTAAAGTCTTCGGTTGGGGACAGGTCAGCACCTATCTCTTAGCAGGGCTGGGAGATAGCTTTGAAACTTTGGTAGAAGCCTCGGAAAAGCTGGTCAATATGGGCGTTTACCCTTTTGTTGTTCCCTTCGTCCCCATTTCCGAAACACCTTTAGCAAATCACCCTGCGCCGGACAGTGATTTTATGTTTGCCCTGTATCAGAGGGTCGGCACAATCATTAAGCAATCGCAGATTTCTTCAGTAGATATGAAGGCCGGCTGTGCGAAATGTGGCGCTTGTTCAGCATTATCAACATTTGCAAAATAGAGAGCTTTTTACGATGTCAAACAATCGTTTTCAGTTTGAACTGGCAGAATCTGCGGCAGAAATTCAAGGGTATTTTGCCCTACGCAGAGCAATTTTTTGTGAGGAACAGGGCATTTTTGCCGGACATGATTTTGATGAGACGGATCAGTTTGCCTATCCAATTGTTGCCCTAGATACGGAGACTCCTGGTAAACCTACAGTAGTAGGTGCGGTGCGGATTTATGAAAATGAACCGAATGTCTGGTATGGCGGTCGGCTAGGAGTACATCAAAATTACCGGCGAGTGGGTCGCATTGGCAAGGGTTTGATTTATAAAGCTGTTACCGCTGCCCATGGTTGGGGTTGTACTAAGTTTTTCGCGACGGTGCAATTGCAAAATGTGCGTTTTTTTCAGCGACAACATTGGCATTCCCTTCAGGAAATTGAGATCTGCGATCGCCCCCATCATTTAATGGAAGCGGACTTAGATTTTTATCCCCCCGTGGTCTATAGTCGACCGAAGCTCGATCTTGCTTTATTGCAGGTTTCTTAAATCTCGGTTATGTTAACTGACTTAATTATTGAACTACAGCAAACCCTTGGCATTTTGCACAAGCAGGATATTCAATTGGCATCCCGTCAAGGTCAACAGCGATTGATCGGGGATGGTGAGGCGATTCGATTAGGTGATGATTGCGCTGCAATTCCAGACGAGAATGGCTATCTACTCCTTGCGGCTGAGGGGATGGCTCCCAGTTTAATTACCCAAGATCCTTGGTTTGCAGGGTGGTGCAGTGTTTTGGTCAATGTCAGTGATATTTATGCCATGGGGGGCAGGCCGATCGCCGTGGTGGATGCCCTATGGAGTAAGTCTTCTGACCAAGCTCAGCAAATTTGGGCAGGGATGCAAGCCGCTTCGGCTCGATTTAATGTGCCCATTGTGGGCGGCCATACCAATACCCACAGTGGTTATGATGCCTTGGGAGTGGCGATTTTAGGTCGGGCAAAGTCTTTAATCACCAGCTTTGATGCCCAGGTAGGCGATCGCCTGATTCTTGTAAGCAATTTTCAAGGCAAACCGCGACCCAATGCGCCCTATTGCTGGGATGCAGCAACGATGGCAGAAACAGAAACTTTGCAAAAACACTGGGATCTTTTACCCTACCTGGCCGAAAACAAGCTATGTGATGCGGGGAAAGATGTCAGTATGGGCGGCATTATTGGTACAGCATTAATGCTTTTAGAAACATCAAAATGTGGCGCAATCCTCGACCTTGATGCCATTTCCTGTCCGGCGGGTCTAGATTTTAGGCAATGGCTACTTAGTTTTCCGAGTTATGGTTTTTTGCTGAGCGTGCGTCCTCAGTTCGTCAAAACGGTCAAGGCTTGTTTTCAGGCTGAAGGTTTAATAGCAGAGGCGATCGCCACGATACAACCGGGTCATAATCTCACCCTTAAACTAGGTTCAGAGTCCCAACTATTTTGGGATTTGCAGCAAAACCCCCTCACTGGCTTTACCGGAGATTCATAAACAATGCCCGAAGTTACATTTGACATCGTTTGGCCCGATGGTTCAGAGGATCAGTTTTATTCACCCTCCACAGTGGTCAATCAATATTTTCAGTCTGGTCAAACCTACGAATTGGCAGATTTTGTGCAGCGATCACAGAAATCTTTAACCCTTGCCAGTGAACGGGTACGGCAAGTCTATGGCAGACCCTGCTCGATGGCGATCGCCCAACTCAAAAAAATTGAAACAAAAGCAGAGTGTTTTAGTCACAATCCCGATCCCAAAGTCACTATCCAAAATATTGACCATGACTGAAAAAATGGACACATTCAAAGAGTCGAAAATCAAGGAGAATGTTCAAATGACGAAAAAACAAGACGACAATTTACAAAGGAGCAAAAATCAGAAGCAGTAAAAATAGTAGAACAATCTGGAAAGCCCATAAGCCAAGTGGCAAGGGAAATGGGCTTGATGAAAAGTGCCCTAAGAGCCCATTTATAAAGTGGTAGAAGTAGCAGAAAGACGACGCAACATAATGGGAGTCATCACGGCATAAATAGCCGCTTCGCTCATTTCTGGTAGATGCTCATAATCCTTACTCAAACGACGATACCAGTTCAGCCAACCGAACGTCCTCTCGACAATCCATATTTTTGGTAAGATCTCAAAAGACTTCCCTGAACGACTAATCACCTGGACTTTGGCTTGAATTAAGAGCCAGATGGCTAACCCAAAGGTATCACCTCGATAACCCTGGTCTACTAACATGCTCTTGACAGACTCGAGGAGTTGAGTTCCTTCTTCAAGCAAACTCATCAGAGCATAAGCTGTGACGATGCGTTCACTTGCATTTGCTTCGGTCACTATCACTTTTAAGACTAAGCCCAGACTATCGACGATTAGGTGACACTTTCGTCCTTTCACCTTCTTACCTCCGTCAAAACCGTAGACTTCCCCCTTTTTTCGGTGGTTTTTACCGATTGGCTATCTGCCGCTATTACGCTAGGTTGAAGGCTCTTGCCACTCTGGAGGCGGCATTGCTCCAGCAGCCTTAGATTGAGCCTTTCCCACACGCCATGACGTTGCCATTTACGGTAATAGCTATAGACCGTGCTACTAGGAGGAAAGTCATGGGGTAACATTGCCCATTGACAACCCGTTTTTAGTTGGTAGTAAATACCATTACAAACCGCTCGCATATCTGTGGTTCGTGGGTGTCCTCCGGGCTTTGCGGGAGGAATCATTGATTCAACTATTGCCCATTCTGCATCGCTCAGGTCTGTTTCATAGGCTGTCGACTTTTCATGCTCTTTGTCTCCTTCTGCTCTTACTCTTAGTTTTCCTTTTTTTCTTCTCCTACTTGCTATCCATTACAAGACTTTATAAATGAGCTCTAAATTTCATCCTGATTTCATTTTGCTTTGCCAGACTGGAATTAGAGAAGGAATAGGAGGTAAGCATTCCCGTGGGTAATCAATTCTGGATATATGGGTTGGCAGGACTACTCCTCAGTGGTTCAGCGGCTGGGGTAACAGCGGTTTATCGCAATCAATCTCCACCGCAGATGATGGCCCAACAAGGCATGCACATGCAATGGACAGACCAAAGTTTTATCGAAATGATGATTCCCCACCATCAAGATGCCATTGATATGGCGGAGATGGCTCTACAAAAAGCCGAACATCCTGAACTCAAAAAGTTGGCACGGAATATTATCCGAGACCAGGAAAGGGAAATTAAAGAAATGAAAACCTGGTATCAGCAATGGTTTAAACGACCAGTGCCTGCTTTGTCGAGCCAGGGAATGATGGGAATGCACCAAGGTCACGGCATGATGGCGATGGATTTAGAGGCTTTGGCCACCGCCCAAAACTTTGACCGGGAATTTATTCGTCAGATGATTCCCCACCATCAAATGGCAGTGATGATGGCTAGCAATTTAAAAACCAATACGGAACGGCCGGAGATGGATAAATTGATGGATGACATTATCCGCTCCCAAAGTGCGGAAATTAAGCAAATGAAGCAATGGTATCAAAACTGGTATGGTCAGTGAGGAAGCATGAGACTGTTGCTGGTGGAGGATGAGCCTGATCTAGGAATGGCGCTGGAAAAAGCTCTCCGTCGCGAAAATTACGTAGTTGATTGGGTGCAGGACGGCAACCTAGCCTGGAGCTATTTAGACCAGGGCTGGGTGAACTATACCCTGGCTATTTTTGATTGGATGGTGCCGGGGTTATCAGGGTTGGAATTGTGTCAAAAACTCCGGGGCCAAAGGAGTTCTTTACCGATTCTAATGCTGACAGCGAAGGATCAAATTGCAGATCGGGTTGAGGGTTTAGATGCAGGGGCCGATGATTATTTAATCAAGCCCTTTGGCATGGCGGAACTATTAGCTCGTTTACGTTCTTTGCAACGGCGATCGCCAGAATTGCAACCCCAGCAGTTACAGGTGGGGCAATGGTGGTTGGATTATGGAACTTTTGCGGTAGTAACCCCAGAGCAAGCAAGAATTACCCTCACAGCCAAGGAGTTCCAGCTTTTGGAATACTTCATGAAACATCCCCAGCAAATTCTTAGTAGTGAACAGATTAAAAATCAACTGTGGGCGCTGTCGGCGGAATCTACCAGTAATGTCGTAGCGGCCCAGGTGCGTTTGCTCCGGCGAAAATTAGAGGAGTATAGCCATGGCAATCTCATTGAAACCGTGTATGGCTTAGGGTATCGTTTTCAGCCCCATCCAACCCATGCAGAACAATAGATTATTCAATCTATCCCGTTGGCGTTTAGCCAGTTATTACGCTGGGGTCATGGGGCTAATTTTGGGTCTTTGTGGCCTAGCGGTCTATGAAATGACTTCCCAGGATCATTGGCGATCGCTGGATCAAGAGCTTACTTCCCTAGCGGGGACTCTCCATGATGGATTGGAACCACTATTACAACAACCAGGGCAGTTAGAGCCCTCAGTTAAACAAATTTTGCCTAATCTTTGCTTAGGTACAGTAGCTTGCCCTAGGTCGCCTCAACGGAGGCATATTCTCAACGCAACCCAACAGCCGGGCTATTATGTCCGGTTTTTGGACTTAAACGGTCAATTATTAGCAACGGCAGGGGAAAATCCCCCAGGCTTAGCCTTTGAGCGGGAAACCACCCGTCAAAAACCATTAACGGATCAAAAAGGGAACCGCTATCACCAAGTTTCTTTGCTGTTAAAAACCACCACTGGTGAACCTTGGGGCTATTTAAAGGTGGGGCGCTCCTTGGTGGAATATGACCATCATTTGCACACGATCCAAGGCTTTTTAGTTTGGGGTTTACCCATTGTGATGATTGTGGTCGGTGGTGCTAGTTGGTGGTTAGCAGGCTTAGCCATGGAGCCGGTTTATCGTTCCTACCAACAAATCCAGCAGTTCACCGCTGATATTGCCCACGAATTACGTACACCGATTACGGCGATTCAGGCAACGTTGGAAACGACATTAAATGCAGAACCTAATGCTGAAGAAACCCATAGCACCTTGCAAACCTTAAAACGACAAAATTATCGTCTCAGCCATTTAATCCATGATTTATTACTCCTCTCCCGCATGGATTTAACAACAGTTAATCCGACCCAGTTTACCCTTTGTTGTCTCAATGATTTAGTTGAAGATTTAACCGAAGAATTTGCCAGTTTGGCGATCGCCGCTGGGGTATTGTTATCTGCGAAGTTAGACAATCAAGCAAATATCTGGGTCAGGGGAGAAGAAGAACAGCTTTATCGTTTGGTGGGTAATTTAATCAGTAATGCCATTCACTACACCCCAACGGGGGGCGAGGTAACCGTCATGCTTGAGACCGATAAACAGCAAGCCATCATCAAAGTCCAAGATACGGGCATTGGCATTGCTTCGGAGAATCAAAGCCGGGTTTTTGACCGTTTTTATCGGGTGGACACGGCCCGGTCTCGACAACGGGGAGGGGCAGGATTAGGCCTTGCCATTGCCCAGGCGATCGCCGTTAAGCATCAAGGTGTTTTGACTGTAGAGAGTGAATTGGGTCAGGGAAGTTTATTCACCATTCGCTTATCAATATGTCCGCCACCATACCAACAGTCCCGAGAGTGTACCAAAAATCTCACCTAACAGGGTATGGATACTGTCAATGCACTTTACTTAGCAATCCGAGTAGCATTCAAAATCGCTAACAGTGCTACTCCCACATCCGCAAACACCGCCTCCCAGAGGGTTGCCAAGCCAATGGTGCCCAGGGCGATAAAAAGTGCTTTAATCCCTAGGGCTAGGACAATGTTCTGTACAACAATTTGACGAGTTTTGCGGGCCACATGAATCGCTTCGGCCACCTTCGAGGGCGCATCGGTCATCAACACCACGTCCGCTGTTTCAATGGCAGCATCGGAGCCCAATCCCCCCATGGCTATACCGACATCGGCTCGGGCAATCACGGGGGCATCATTAATACCATCTCCTACAAATGCCAGTTTTGCTTTACCTGAAGGATCTAGCAGTTGCTCAATTTCATCGACTTTTTCTTCTGGCAATAATTCAGCAACAAAGGCATCTAAACCAATTTGCTGGGCAACGGATTGAGCTACTATTTCACTATCCCCGGTCAGCATCACGGTCTTTTCAACTCCCATGCGTTTTAGGTCTCGAATCGCTTGAACCGCATCTTCCTTAATTTCGTCGGCAATCAGAATATAGCCCCCATAGCGCCCATCTACGGCGAGATGAACCACTGTACCGGCTACGTCACAGGTATCATGATCGATTTTTTCTCGATGCAAAAGGCGATCATTGCCCGCAATGACGACTTGATTTTGCACAACGGCTCGAATGCCATGCCCAGCAATTTCTTCGTAGTCGGCCACTTCAGAGTCAGCGATCGACTGGGCATAAGCTTCGCGGATCGATAGGGCAATGGGATGAGTGGAATGGGATTCGGCTTTTGCGGCTAGGGTTAACAATTCTGATTCAGAAAATCCATTTTTGGTAACGACCTGAGTAACCTTAAATGTGCCTTTGGTTAAGGTTCCAGTTTTATCAAACACAACGGTTTTAACGGCCGTGAGGGAGTCTAAAAAGGTAGATCCCTTGATCAAAATCCCATGTTTGGCGGCTCCCCCAATGCCACCAAAATAGCCGAGCGGAATGCTGATCACCAATCCACAGGGACAGGAAATCACCAACAGAACCAAGGCACGATAAACCCAATCGGCTCGATCCGCCCCAGGGATGAACAGAGGTGGTAACAGGGCAACGGCTAACGAAAGAAAGACGATAACGGGAGTGTAGTAGCGGGCAAATTGGGTGATGAATTTCTCGGTGGATGCCTTTTTGCTAGACGCATTTTCAACCAGATCGAGCACTTTGGCGATCGAAGATTCACTAAATAGTTTGGTGACTCGAATTGTCAACACACCCGATTGGTTGATCATGCCTGCAAGAATGGTATCTCCAGGCTTAACTGTGCCGGGCACCGATTCGCCAGTCAGTGCTGAAGTATCTACCTGTGAAGTTCCCCCTAAAATCTCGCCATCCAGGGGCACTTTTTCACCCGGCTTTACCAAAATTAAGTCATCAACCTGTACCGTTTCGGGGGAAACTTGTTGCACTGTACCATTGCGCTTCAAGTTCGCGGTATCGGGACGTGCTTCCAGTAAAGCTTTGATGGAACGGCGCGATCGCCCAACGGAGTATTCTTGAAATAGCTCTCCCACTCGAAAGAACAACATCACGGCCACGGCTTCGGGGAGTTGATGAATTGCCAAGGCCCCCAAGGTGGCGATCGTCATTAAAAAGTTTTCATCAAAAATCTGCCCTCTGAGAATATTGCGTCCCGCTGTTTTGAGCACTGTCCAACCACTCAAGAGATAGGCAGGAATAATCACTGCAAATTCAGCAATCTGACCTGGCGTGTTGTGTAACGGTTGCTCGAACAAAATAGCAATGGTAAAGAGGGCGATCGCCGTCAGGACGGGCAGTAGTTCTTGTTTCAGATTAAATTCACCAGCACCATGACTATGGCTATGGCCTTCTTCCCTATGGGAGTGGGGATGTTTATGACCATTAAGCGTTACAGATGATTTTGGCTCTGCAAGGGTGTAACCCAGGGCGGCGATCCGTTCTTGAATGGTTATTTCACTGACCTGCTTGGGATCATAGGTAACAGTTAATCGTCCCGTGGCCACCGTGACAGAGGCCTCTGCTACTCCCTTCAATCTTTCCAAGCTACCTTCAATTTTTAACTTGCAACTAGTGCAGTCCATGCCGCCGACTTGCATTTGCTGAGTTTTGAGCGGTGAAGATTGGGTCATGGCGGCCAACGTGATTTAAAGAAAAACCTCCTTGAACCGTAGCACAAATCTTGAAACACCTGAAGATATGCTCAGATATTAAAGATGTTAGGATGAAAATCATTTTCTAAATCCAGTTTAAATTTTTCCCTAGCTCCTAACGCCAACCTCTATGAGTAAGTCCTCGTTGTCAAAGTCACAATCCTGCCAGAACGAAGAGATGCCCCTTTGTGATCAACCTCTTGTTCATCTTGAGCAGGTACGACAGGTTCAACCAGAGGTGATGTCATTGGACCAGGCCCAGCAAATGGCGGAGTTTTTCAGTGCACTAGCTGATCCGAGTCGGTTGCGTTTAATGTCGGCATTGGCCCGCCAAGAACTCTGTGTCTGTGATTTAGCAGCGGCGATGAAAGTGAGTGAATCGGCAGTTTCCCATCAATTACGAATTTTACGATCGCAGCGCCTGGTAAAGTATCGCCGGGTCGGCCGTAATGTTTACTACAGCTTGGCGGATAATCATGTGATGAATTTGTATCGGGAAGTTGCAGACCATTTGCAGGAATCGGATTAAGGAGATGGACGATGATTCTGCGATCACTGCTTTATTTTGTCATGGCGGGTTTGTGTGAAATTGGGGGCGGATACTTAGTTTGGTTATGGATACGGGAAGGTAAAAGTGTTTGGTTGGCATTAGTTAGAGCAATTTTACTCACCGTATATGGATTTGTAGCAACGCTTCAACCTGCCAACTTTGGGCGAGCCTATGCCGCCTATGGCGGAATTTTCATCATCCTCTCCATTATCTGGGGATGGCAAGTAGACAATGTGGTAGTCGATCGCCTGGACTGGCTTGGAGCGGCGATCGCCTTGGTTGGTGTATTAGTGATGATGTATGCTAACAGGGCTTAGAGCGTGTTTGAAAAGCCCCCCTGGCCCACCAAGTTTGGGGGGAAACTAAGTCAAAGTCCCCCAGTATTGGGGGATTTAGGGGGCAGAATCAGACTTTATAAACAGGTTCTTAATTCCATCATTAATTAATTACCCTCTTAGTAACCGCAATCCACTCAACGTTACGATTACCGTCGAGCCTTCATGCCCCAAAACCCCAAAGGGCAGCGTGATATTACCCGCAAAGTTTGCAATCAACAGAATCATCACAAAACCAAGGGCAAACACAATGTTTTGTTTGACCACTCCTTGAGCGCGACGACCCAAACGAATGGCGTGTTCTAACCGCTCCAAACGATCCGCCATTAAGACAATATCTGCGGTTTCTAAGGCCACATCACTACCAGCGGCCCCCATCGCAATACCAACAGATGCCTGAGCTAAGGCGGGTGCATCATTGATGCCGTCTCCCACCATGGCGACGGATTGATACTGCTTCTGGAGTTGGCGAATCACATCCACTTTATCTTCGGGCAAAAGTTCTGCATAAACCTGATTGACTCCCACCTGTTGAGCAATGCTGTGGGCGGTACGTGAGTTATCCCCAGTTAGCATGACAATTCGCTCAATTCCTAATCGTTTTAATCGGGCGATCGCCTGGGCGGCGGTGGGTCGTACAGTATCTGCCACGGCAATGAGACCTAAAATCTCTCCAGCGTAGGCAACCCAGACGACGGTTTTACCTTCAGCTTCCCACTGCTGACTTTGCTCTATCAGGTTTGTAGCAACATGATTGACCTGGGCCTGAACAAACACGGCTTTACCAACTATCGCCTGTTGGCCCTCAATGTCTCCGATAATGCCCTGTCCCGCCTGCGCTTGAACGTTCCTGGCTGTTGCCCAGGCTTGGTTCTGTTGACGGGTGAAGTCGGCGATCGCCTCTCCGATGGGATGTTCCGATAAACTTTCCAGGGCCGCCGCGATTTGCAGAAGTTTGTCGGTGGATGGCTGAGTGGCGAGAATGTTCACAACTTCAGGTTTTCCAGTGGTCAATGTTCCAGTTTTATCAAAAGCAATCACCCGTACTCGTCCAATCCGCTCCAACTGCGCCCCGTTTTTGAATAAAATGCCTTGACGCGCTCCATTGGCAATACCAGAAAGTAAGGCCGGCATAATTGATGCCATTAGCGCACAGGGAGAAGCCACCACGAGAAAAATTAAGGCACGGTAGATCGTCTCTTCCCAACTCCAGCCCAGCAAAAAAGGCGGCAACGTACCGAGCAAGAGTCCGGCGATCACAATTACCTTGGCATAACCGCACTCAAATCGTTCAATAAACTGTTGCGACGGGGGAGCTTCGGTTTGGGCTTGCTGAACCAAACGAATCACACGCTGAATCAAGCTACTTTCCGGGGGTTGATGGATTTTGAGCCGCAGTACCCCATTGCCATTGATCGTGCCGGCAAACACCTCATCGCCGATCGCCTTTTCCACTGGCATAGATTCCCCCGTGATGGAAGCCTGGTTCAGGGTGCTAAACCCTTCAATGACCAAGCCATCCGTTGGCACCAACTCTCCCGGTTTCACCAAGACTTGATCCCCCATCTTCAGTTCTGAAATGGGAATGGTTTGCTCCTGTCCGTTCCGCAACACTCTTGCTACATCAGCGGTTAAGCTCATCAATCCCTGGATACTCCGCTCCGTCCGTTGCATCGCGTATCCTTCCAATGCCCCACTGATGGCAAAAATAAGAATCAGAACTGCCCCATCCACAATGAGGGTATATTCCCGTCGCCAAAGTCCCAACCCGGCGGCCCCCAAGGCGGCCACAATCATCAGCAGATCGACATCAAATTCTTTTTCTTCAAAGAGGGTTGTTAATCCCTCACGGGCATTGTCAAATCCACCAATCACATAGGCCGCTGTTAGGACAAAAAAGGCAATTCCCAACCAGCCCAAGTTAAGCATCTGCCAGCCCAGAAAGACCAGCCCGCCACAGGCGATCGCCGCCACTGCATCGGGATGATCTTTGAAAAGGTTAGAAAATCGAAAGGCAGAAGAAGGGGGAGTTACAACCATGCTTTTTAACTTGGATTTTTACCTTCTCAGCCTAAACCTTAACATTAGTGTCAATGTCAAGGTTTTGAGTAAACTAAAGGGATGAAGACTAATCACTTAACGATTAAAGAACTCACAGATGCAGTGGGAGGTGGCGTTACGCCTCGCATGGTGCGCCATTACCACACCCTGGGATTGCTTCCCCCCGTTCAACGCTCAGAGGGCAACTACCGCCTTTATACTCAGCAGGACGTACAACGGCTCCAACGAGTCATTGCCCTCAAACAGCAGGGCTTTCAGTTGTCTCATATTCGGCAACTGCTGGATAGCCATTCTGAAGAGAGCCTTGATCCCACCCTAATGGTGCAGTTGCAACAGCAATATCAGGCTGTGATTCAGCAGATTACTCGACTCCGCCAAACCGCATCTGCTTTAGAAGGATTACTGGGACGCGACCAGAGTTGCCAGATTACCCAAGCGGAAGCTCTGGCCCAACTGAAACAGCTTGATGTGGATGTCCAGGAGGGGTTAGGAAAACTCGATCAGTTGTGGACGAACCTAGATGCGGAGACAACAACTCATCCAGAAGCCTTTCAGGAATCCCTCAAACACCTGCTACCGGATTTATCGGCTTACTCTGAAATTACCATTCACTTACTACATCAATTAGTGCTGGCCTGTGGTGATGTTAGCTTGGTAAACGCCGTTCGATTGAGTCAGGGAGCGATCGCCTCGGCACGAGATGCACTGAAAGCAGGGTGTCCAGTCGTCACCGATGTTCCGGTTGTGGCTGCGGCTCTTGATCAAACTCGGTTAGCTCATTTAGGATGTACGGTTAAAACGCTGATTGACGACCCTCACATCACAGGGCTTAGGGAAGCCGAGCAAGCTTTTTGGCACCATGACCATTGGCAACAGCGGTTACAACAGATTCCCCAAGGATGTGTGCTGGCGATCGGCTATGCCCCTTCTGTTTTACTCACTGCCTGTAAGCTGATAGAGCAACAACATATTCAGCCGGCTCTTGTGATCGGAATGCCGATCGGTTTTAGTCATGCTCCGGGGGCAAAACGACGACTGATGACCAGTCCCATTCCCCATATCACCATTCAGGGGAGCCTCGGTGGAGGACTTCTAGCCGCAGTAACGCTAAACGCTTTAGTGGAAACATTGATTGCAAAGCCAGATTGCCACTGCTATCTCACTTGTCTTTAGTGCAGTAAAGGTTGATAGGGAAAGGATGGTGAAAGTTTTGGACGCATGGTTTTTAAGCGGGTAGTTTAAGGACTCGCCTTATAAAAATGGAAATGAAGATGATTGTGGCTAAAATTCAGCACAGTTGTCGCAGGATGAAAATGACTATGCTCGGAGTCATGGTGATGGGAATGTTCGTGCCAAAATCCTGGTTCCATCGGAGTGGAGGGTCGTAACAGATAAAACAGGGCAAATAAGCTGAGGGCTAAAATCCCCAGATAGAAAAAACTATTTTGAGCAAAGTGACTGCCTAACCATCCCGCCAGAGGATAGGAAAACGCCCACCAGAGATGACTCCAGGCAAAATTGGCACCATACACTCGGCCTTGAAGCTCTTTGGCTACGCGGTCGGCAATCAGGGTTTGGGTGGGGACATTAACCAAGGTTTGGCCGATACCAGCCCCAGCCCACAGGAGCAATAATCCCTGAAGATTGACCATCGAGACGGGTAGAATCGCAAGACTCATTACTACAGCCCCAATTGTCGTTAAATAGATTCGTTTTCTCTGTTGCTGAGTGTTGCCCAAACCGAGGGAAGCCACCGTCGCTCCCAACCCAAACGCCGCCATTAGCCAACCATACTCCAGCTTACCCAGGTTTAAAATGCCTTGGACATAGCCCACCGTATTCACTAAAATCCCTGCCCCGGCCAAGGACACCACCAACTGCATCGCTAGAGCATAACGAATCAGGCGATCGCCGAAAAGACATTGGGTTCCTGTGCCGATGTCCCGTCGAATTTGGGCCAAGTTACGGACAGGCTGGGCGGTTGAATTAGCTAACAGTTTTCCTGGCAAGGTAAAAATTAAACCAGCGGCCATCAAAAAAGTTAAAGCATCCCCCCAAAAGATTGTTTTTGTTCCCACCCAAGCGGCAAGACTCCCAGCCAACCCTGGCCCCAAAACCCCCAAAAGTTGATAAGTGGCACTGGATAAGGCGATCGCCTGGGGATATTCATCCTCCTTCGTCACCAGGGGAATGGTTGCGGTATAGGTCGGAGTAAAAAAGGCGTTAAACACATTCAGCCCCAGAACCAGCCCGTAGATTTGCCAGGCCTGGGTCACCCCAGGAAATAAACAGACAATCCCCAGCCGTGCCAGATGGGTAATCACCATCATTTGCTTGCGATCATAACGGTCGGCGATCGCCCCCGCAATGGGAGACAGCAAGACAAACACCGTTACCCTTAAGGTTAAGGCCCCTGCCAGGATCAACCCCGCCCCTTGACCCGCCAATTCAAAAGCTAAAAGTGCTAATCCTACCCAGGTCAGGGCATCCCCCAGCAAACTAATGGCTTGGGCTAGGTATAGCTGAGCAAATAGACGGTTCCGCAAGCAGTGAAAGATAGGCGGTAGTTTGCCCATTGTGGGGGTTTGGGGTAGAAAATTGATCTCTATTCTATGCCCCCAGGGGGGATATTGATGAGGGCCTTGAGAAACGTCCTGTCCCCGCAATAGTACTTGGTACTGAATCGAATATTAATTAGCTTGGTCAAGTTCTTCTGCTAATAGTTTTTGATAAATTTTGGGTAAAGAAGCGGTCATTCTATTGTCTTCAATGCCGTAACCCAAACTTGTCCAAGTGCCAGAAAGTTTTTTCAACACTTGTTCGATATTTCCCTGTTGTAATTGGGTGGAAAAGTCCATGCCCCAGTGGTGTTTATCGGTCAACCATCGATAGGTTACTAAATCCTGAAATTCAGGCTCAAAGTTATAGTGTGATTTTCCCAAATGACGTTGAGGGTGATACAAAGCCGCTTTTTCCTGCCAAGTCTTAGTCAAAAATTGATAACGTCCTGCCGCTGTGGAGCAATGCCCTTGGTTAACATCTGTTTTGATGGCAATACAAGCATTGGGATGGCGACTTAAATCATGGGTATGTTGACCGCCATAGAGTAAAACGTAGGGATTTTTAGCATTAGATTCACTGGCTGAAATTGTCCGCATTAAAGCTCTAATGTAAGGATCTCCTCCTTCCATGGCTAGGGATGGTAAATGGCCAAAAAAGGAATTGATGTTTTCAGTTTCAGGAGACTTTCTAATAAAAGCTGCCAAGCAAAGAGTAAATAATAAAGTGGCCAGAAAAAAATGGCGTGACCAAGATGATTGTTGAGACCTTCGACGATGATGATAGTGGCGAGTTGTGTTTTGGGTAATGGTCATGGAAATTAACCAGAAAAAATGTGGTAAAAAAATCTCTCCCACCGTTGTTAATACAGCCAGAAGAGATAATAATTCACGTTTAAAAATGCGATTTTTGAGTGCTGACCCTATCGTTACGCACAAAAGGAGCAATGTGGTCTCCATTGGTAGGCTGTTTGGGCATTAACCATTTACCAAATTTGGCATACAAAGCGGGTAATACCAATAAGGTTAAAGCCGTAGAAGTACACAGTCCACCAAGAACAACGATCGCCAGGGGTTGGAGAATTTCGTTCCCGGCACTGCTGGCCGTTGCCAACGGTAACATCCCTAAAGCTGAGGTCAAAGCGGTCATTAAAATGGCATTGACCCGTTCCATAGACCCCTTAAAGATTGTTTCTTTTAGTTTCATTCCCTGGGCGAATTTCTGGTTGTAGTTATCCACCAGTAATAGTCCGTTCCGTACAGCCACCCCAAACAGGGTAATAAAACCGACTAGGGAGGCAATAGAAATGACACCGCCAGTGAAAACAACGGATAACAACCCCCCAATTAGGGCTAAGGGGAGGTTAATCATAATGGCGATGGTAGCGGGGAGGGATTTCACCGAAAAGAACATCAATATCCCAATCACTAAAGCGGCGACGAAGCTAAACAACAGTAAGCTATTGGTTGCCCGTTGTTCGGACTCAAATTGCCCGCCGTATTCGATGAAATAGCCCTGGGGAAGTTGTACTTTCTCCTTAATTTGAGCCTGGACATCTTCCACCACGCTTCCCAAATCCCGCTCAGCGACGTTGGCGGAAACCACAATTAAACGGGAAACGTCTTCGCGGTTAACCACATTGGCTCCCATGCCGTAGTCTATTTTAGCCACGTCCCCTAGGGTAATCATTTGACCGGTGGGCGTACTAATGGGGATTGCCCCCATGGCATCAAGACTATTCCGCTCAGTTTCCGGTAGCATCACCACCACATTCACTAACTGTTGATCTTCAGGAACCTGGGAAACAATCCGGCCATTTAAAGCAGTTTCAACAACAGCAGAAATGTCAGCCATCCTTAACCCATACTGGGCAGCGGCGGCACGGTCATAGTGAATTTGCACTTGGCGGATAGGAAGTTGGGGTTCGAGTTGCAGGTCAACAATTCCTGGCACAGTTTTCATCGCTTCCTGTACCTGCTCTCCGATGGCCCGTAGTTCCTTTAAGTCAGGGCCAAAGATTTTTACGGCGATCGCACTCCTGACCCCTGATAACACCTCATCCATCCGATGGGAAATAAAGCCCCCCATATTAGAAGCTACCCCCGGCAATTGGTTGAAGGCTTTCCGTAATTCTTTAACACTAGCTTCCCGATCTTTGAGGGCTTCATCGCTCAATTCCACATCAACGTGGGCCATGCTGACCCCAGCTCCATCGGCATCCCCCGGCGCACGACCCGCCCGAATTTGTACCCATTCATAGAGGGGATTATCCTTGAGGTTATTAAACAGGGCCATCCCCGCTCGATTGGTCATGTCGAGGGAAACCCCTGGAAAAAGAACCATGGAATTGACCATGGATTTTTCTCGAAACTCTGGTAGAAAAACCCGTCCTAGACTAGGAACCAAAGAGACTGAGGCAATCACAGCGATCAGGGCTATGCTCAAAATCACTTGGGGAGCGCGGAGGGAAAAATTTAACAACGGACGATATAACCGCTCTGCCCAGCGGGAAACAAAGGTGCCTTCCTGGGGCAGTCGTTGGTTAGCCAAGAGAATCCCACACAAAGCCGGGGAAACGGTCATGGCCACTAGGGTGGAAGCACCGATACAGAGTAGATAGGCTAAACCCATGGGGGCAAAAATACGCCCTTCTACCCCCGTTAAGCTGAAAATGGGCGCGAAAACCACCACGATGATCACCGTGGAAAAAATCACTGCTAATCGGACTTCCACCGAGGTTTCATAAACTACCCGCAAAGGATGTTTGGGATTGCCCTCGGCCTGGTTAGTGCGTAGTCCCCGATAGCAATTTTCCATATCCACAATGGAGTCATCTACCACGGAGCCGATCGCCACCACTAGCCCCCCTAGGGTCATGGTATTAATGCCCAATCCCCAGGCTTTCATGAACATCAAACCAATTAGCAGGGAGAGGGGAATCGCTGTTAGGGTAATCGCCGCCGTGCGCCAGTTCATTAAAAAAATCAGCATAATCACCGAAACGATGACAATCCCTTCTAAGAGGGAAGTGCTGACGTTGCGAATGGCGGAATCAATAAAGTTAGCTTGACGAAAGGTTTGGGCAATTTGTACATCGGCAGGAAACGTGGGTTTTAGAGATTCAACCACTGCTTCTACTGCTTTAGTCACTGTGGGCGTATCCACATCGGGCTGTTTATTGACCATCATGACGATCGCCGGTTGACCGTTAAAGCTCCCATCCCCCCGCTTCAGGGCACTGCCGGTTTTAACTTCAGCAACGTCCTCCAACAGAATTGGTTTGCCGTCCACCACTTTCACCACCGATCGCCGTAGGTCTTCAATGGACTGCATTTGACCCAGACCCCGTACTAATAGCTCTTGGCCACCGCCAATCAAGAAACCCCCTGGGGCATTGGAATTCGCTTCTGCACTGGCTTGGGTAACTTCATTGAGGGAAACCTTGAGAGCACGCAGTTTGGCTGGATCAACTAAAACCTGTTCCTGGCGCTCATCCCCCCCGTAGAGGGTGACTTGGGACACCCCTGGTACAGAAAGGAGCTGGTTACCGACGGTGGTTTCTAATAATCGTCGTAAGTCCATCAGGTTGGAACTGCCCCCATCCTTGATCGTAAAGGCATACTGCACAATCGTTCCCAAGGGAGAAACCAGAGGCGAAATTTCCGGGGGATGACTACCTTCCGGTAGTTGATTAGTTACCTGTTGCAAGCGTTCCGTCACTGTTTGACGGGCTTTATAGACATCTGCATCCTGGTCAAAGACCACGCTGACCATGGAGAGGCCCACCTTAGAAGAAGAGCGCACCGTTGTCACCCCCGGTAAACCATTCACCGCACTTTCAATGGGAACGGTAATTTGGGTTTCCACTTCTTCCGGTGCCAGACCAGGAGCTTCGGTGTGAATATCCACCTGGGGCGGCGCAAATTCAGGAAACACATCCAGGGGCATTTGGCCCACGCTGATAATCCCCCAAAGGGTGATGCCAATGGCCGCAATAACAATGAACCACCGTTGGGCGATCGAGGTTTTGAGAATTTGATTGAGAAGCGTATTTAACATAGGTCAATAAAGGCAAGGGCTAGAGCAGGAAGTTAAATTTATTTGCCAAAAAAGTTTTTGCCTTTGCGACTCAAGTTAAACGCCCGTAATCCCAAAATTCCGGCCCCAATGACCCCTAGTCCTCCCAAGGCGATCGGTAAAACGGGCAATCCTGGTTCCGCCGCCACGGGGGGACTTGCTTGGGTTTCATTGGGAGCCATACTTGTCGTCTCCGCAGGAGCCGTATTTTCAGCAGCCTCAGCCACAACTGGTTCTTTGGTCTCCGTCTCTGCCGTTGGGGTTTTGCGGGATTCAGCATAAAGGGATAAAGAACCCTGGGTAACTAATTTTTCCCCCACCGATAACCCTTCGGTAATTTCAATCAATTCCCCCTGGGTTGCCCCCGTTTTCACCGGCACCGGCTCATAAAATTCTCCATACTGCACAAACACTAATTGTTTATCCCCCCCATCTACCAACGCCGTCGCCGGAATATAAACCCCCGCACTACCATCTGGCGCAGAGGCGATCGGCTCCACCACAATGCCCAACATGGAATCGGTTTCTGCATTCACGGCAACCCGATTAATGCCTCCCTCGGCTTGAAACTCGTCACCGTGACCCACATGGGCTGTTACGAGATTGGGAGTTCCTAGGGTCAAACCCAGTGCCAGAAAGGAACTTGCTAATTGAATTGTTTTCATCACACCACCTCAAATTGGGAATTTGTCCAAGATTTTCCCAGTCTGCCAAAGGGGGTATGAAATTCAGGTGAAAATCTCCTTCCCCCGCTAAGATCAGACCGTTATAAAAAAGGCAGAGGCGATGCGAATTTTGCTGGTGGAAGATGAGACGGATTTGGGAATGGCTATTAAGAAAGTGCTAGTTAGTGAAAAGTATGTGGTGGATTGGGTGACGGATGGCTCCCAAGCTTGGGATTATTTGGAAAATCAATGGACGGAATACACCCTTGCCATTGTGGATTGGTTACTGCCGGGATTATCGGGTTTGGAACTCTGTCAAAAACTGAGAACCCAGGGTAATTCCTTGCCGGTGTTGATGTTAACAGCGTTAGGAGAACCGGAAAACCGTGTCGAAGGACTAGATGCCGGGGCAGATGACTATCTAACAAAACCGTTTGTGATGGCAGAGCTATTAGCAAGACTGCGGGCACTACAACGGCGATCGCCACAATTCCAACCGCAAATTTTAACTTTGGGCAACTTCAGCCTTGATCCCAGTAATAATCTGTTATCGGTAACTATCTCGGAGCCACTAAACCTAGAAAGACAGGAAATTGCTTTAACCGTAAGAGAATTTCAAATTTTTCAATATCTGATGCAAAACCCAGAGCGGATCATTTCCGGTAGCAAGATCCGGCAACAACTGTGGGATCTTGATGAGGAGCCCATGAGTAATGTGGTGGCGGCCCAAATGCGTTTGATACGACGCAAGCTAGCTCAACAAAATTGTCCTTGCCCAATTAAAACAGTTCCCGGTCAAGGCTATCGGTTCACCCTATCGCCATGAATACCCGTCGCCTCTTTGCCCGTAGTCGTCTGCAATTGGCTTTCTGGTATGCCCTAGTAATGGGGGGAATTCTTACCCTGTTGGGGTTGGGGGTTTATCGTGCCATTGTGCAGGCCAACTGGATGGCGTTGGAGCGAGAAGTGGAGTCGATCGCCGGGACGTTGCATGACAGTTTAGAGCCGATGTTGCCGAGTAATGCTAGTCCCACCGGAGTATTACAAAAAATGTTGCCCGATCTGTGTTTGGTCAACCAACCCTGCCAGGTCAACCCCACCCTGATTGAACGTCACACGTTGGGCATTAGTGATCGCAGTTTATATTACATTCGTTTATTTGATTATCAAGGCAACCTGCTGGCTTTTTCGCCTAATCAACCGGCTTCCCTATCCTCCATTTTTAACCAGGAAACTTGGCAGACTATTCACCCCCCAACCGGCGATCGGTATCGACAATTCACCACCATTTTGCATAGCGCCGGTAATACAGACAAATCTTCCTGGGGCTATCTACAAATTGGCCGGAGCCTGGCAGCCTTTGATGCCGAAAATAAACGTATTCTTTGGATTTTAGGGCTTAGTTTTCCCATTGCCCTGGGTTTGGTCGCCTTCTCCAGTTGGGGCTTAGCGGGGTTAGCCATGCGTCCCATTTACCAGTCCTACCAACAACAACAACAATTCACCGCGAATGCAGCCCATGAATTACGATCGCCATTGGCTAGTCTGTTGGCCACGGTGGAAGCGGTATTACGCATCGACTCAAGCCATTCCCCAGAAATTAACACCATGCTACATACCGTTGAACGACAGGGAAGGCGATTAAGCCAATTGATTACGGATTTATTGCTACTAAGTCGCTTAGAGCAGGAAACCACCGCCGAAGATTGGCGGCTTTGTTGTTTAAATGATTTAGTCAGTGACCTCACCGAAGAGTTTTTAGAATTAGCGATCGCCGCCCACATTGATCTCAGCAGTGATCTGAGTTCAGGGGAAGTTTACGCCTGGGGTAATGAATCCCAACTCTATCGACTGGTCTCAAACCTAATTGCCAACGCCATTCAATACACAACTGCTGGGGGACGTGTTGATATTACCCTGACATCCCATGAACAGATGGCTATCATCACCGTGCAAGATACCGGCATCGGCATTGCCCCCGACCAACAGGAACACATTTTTGAGCGTTTTTACCGAGTTAATCGAGATCGTTCGCGCAAAACGGGGGGGACAGGGTTGGGACTCGCCATTGCCCAGGTGATCACCGTTAAGCATAGGGGGTCTTTAACGGTGGAGAGTGCATTGGGTAAGGGAAGTTTATTCACCATCCAGTTACCCATTTTTTCTGTACCGATAGTCCATTCTTAATTCTATTTTATCAACTTTACGCCGTCAAAATTTTATACTAAAGTGATTATTTATGGCTAAAAAGCACCTCAAAAAATAAAGATTTTATTGAGAAAAGCCCGATATAGGGTAATCTTTTTTGCAGTAAAGCAGTTAATCAATACTCTTTAAAAGAGTTAGGATAGAAAAACAGATTCTAAGAAAGAAAAAATACTTCTAACTTGCTTGTATTACTTTTGTCTTGTTGAATATTTTCAAAAGTGTGATCACATAGGAATACTGACTGGTTAATCTGATGGATTAAGACAAAGCTGAATTTCTTCCCCATAATTCGTATTACTTTGATTTGGGGTCAGTTCGAGAAAGGCTTCATCAATGGAATAAATTTCCACGACGGGGCTAAATAATTGCAGGCTGGTCATTATCCTGTGGGATAAGTCGCCGTACAAACAGTAATTGGAAGAAAAAACCTGAATATTATGTCGCTTAACCAAATCTGGAATTTTGAAGAACGGCACTCCCATCTTGACTCCTAAAGCTTTAACTCTAAGCCGCACCGCTGGGATCCCTGCATGGGAACCCAGCTGAGATGGCCGTTGATCACTGGACAGGTACGATGATCGCCTCAACAATCCCACAACCGAAACAAAATTATAGCCAGTGCTTAGGATAGGTTCTTTCTTCCGCCAAATTATTGAAAACTACAGCACACAGCACTAAAAGTATTGAACCTTCCAAGGTTGGCGTTAGGATAAAGTTCCAGTCTGGTCTGGTCATCATAACCACCAAAGCAACGGCTCCTGAAGGAGGATGCAATGTTCCAGTAAATTGCATAATGCCGATGGCTAGCGACACTGCCGCCCCCATCGCCATGGGTGAAGAACCGAGAAAATGCAAAACCGTTAGACTCACCAATGCCGCTAACAGATTGCCACCGATGACGTTACGGGGTTGGGCTAAGGGGCTATCAGGAACACCAAAAATCAAAACACTAGTGGCCCCAAAGGGAGCCATTAAAAGCGGGGAATTCGTTTTTACCGTCAAGTAAGCACAGATAGAGATCGCCAAAAAACTACCGAACCAACTCCAAAAAATGTGGCCATGATGAGGCTTCTCAACCGGGCAGGTTAAAGGGCAGGACCGCCATCTGTGTAAGGTCTTGAACCAATAGTCTTCCCATTTTAATCGGGCTTTCCTGTAGTCAACCATGAAGGACTGAACACTCCTAAAGTACTGCCAAAAAAGTAATAAGTACGCTGCTATGCACAGTAATCATCGAATTCAGCGAAGATTGGCACTATGCAACAGAGCCGATAAACCAGCCAGCGTAGGAGAGTCATTGCCCCACAAAAGTTAAGATAACATAACGTTTTGCCAAAAAGACAAATAAAAAGTAGCTTACTTTACAGTATTTATTCCATTGATGTTGAGCTTTAAGAGTGATAGTCAACAAACTAAGACTGCCCTAAACCTTTTTTGTGATGTTTCAGGGAGCGATCATCAATGAACTATGCTCATACAACAGCAACAATTCACCGCCAATGATAAGGTGGATCCCTGAAACTTAGGTACCTCAGTGCTAAATTAAACATTGTAGTAGTTCCTTATGTACTTATCATCTCGAGACAGAACTTTATCTAGCTTTGCTTTATCCCCACTAGCTTGCGGGAACATTGACCCTGATTAATGGCCAGGCTCGTTGACGAATAGCATCCAAGCATTGGTCTTGCAGTAAATGTCCATTTTCATAGACAACCTGCAATAAATCCTCAGAAGAAGTGGGTACAGTGCCATAACCAGAGTCAGTTTTAACCAGGGATAATCGCCCCTTTTTGCTAGTTTTACCAGGATCAGTAACAGGGTCTTTATAAACAGGGATCGCCTTGTCCTCCACCGTTACCTCACTGCACTTCATGGCAAATTTTTGGGTATCCCGATTCACCTTTTGCAACAAAGCTCCCCCCATACCAAAAGCTAAATTAGTAGTACTAAAGCCAAGGCTCTCAGTCTTCTCTAGAATGGCGCTGATACTCTCTTCATCAACCCCATCCCCTTGGATAACCCGCACAGCATTTAGAACTCGAAAGCCCTTACTGTTGAGGGTGCTGCCAAAACAAGCCTCCAACCGTTCCAAAGTTTGGGCCACAATGGCCACCGGGTCACCTGAATCCGGACGGATAACCACCGTAGCCCCCGAATCAAGCACCTGTGCCCTTAGGTGATCGCCCCAGAGATGGTCAATGGCATTCCAGAGATCATAGGAATCGGAAACCACCGCCAACACCGACCCTGGCTTGGCAAACTGGGTCAACATATTTTCATAGGCCAAAACTTCCCCTTCCCTTCCCCAAGCTGTAATGGTGGAATGTTCTGCGGCGGGAATCGAATAGGCCGCCATGGGGCAGTTGTAATATTGCTGCCCATACACCAGGGCCTTTACTGTGTCAGAACCTTGGAAATTAACTAAGTGAGCCAGTCCGCCAATGCCGGACGATTCACCACTAGAAACCCCCCGGGCCCCAAAATCGTGGAGTTTAAAATTGATTTCACCATCAGGATCATCCGCAGTACGGCATAGGGATTGATAGATGCGTTGTTTTAAATGCCAACTCTGGGTTGCCACCGTAATGGGATACCAAACCCGCATCAACAAAGTTTCTAACCAGGAAACTAACCAAAAAACCTTTGGGTCCGTGGATTCCACTGTCATCAAAACATTATGAACCGGGATGACCGAGCCCTCTGGAACCGCCTTAATACGTACAGGTAAACGACCCTGCAAATCCTCCGCAATGTATCGCCAACCGCCATAGTTGAAAGGTAAGCCATGGGCTGTCAAAAGGCGATTAGCTTCCTCCACCATCCAGGGTTCAATGGATTGAGTCAGATACCGCTTTAAAATGTATTGGAGACCAAAAAAGACAGTGACAGGATACCTTCCCCCACGACTTTCCACATAGGAATACATTGCCGTTGTGTCAGGAGGATACTGCAACCAGTGGCTCACTTTATAGGAGTCCACATCCAGAATGAGATTAGTATTCATGGTAGTTAAATCAACAGGATGGGGCTAAACTTTGCTGACAAAATGCTGAATAATCTGGAAGTGATCTTCGTAAATTTGTTCTTCCTGGGCATAGAGATCCGCTAAGGACATCCACCAAGCTTTTTGGGCATCATCGCCCCCTTTTACGGCTGGCAATTCGCCCCCCGGCAATTGGATGAAGTACGCGTGGGTGATAGTCCTTCCCCGTAGGGAGCGCCCAGGGGCATCAAAAACGTGGCTGTCCACAATGGAACCCCGCAAAACCGGCAGAGGCACCTTGAGACGGGTTTCCTCCTTCAACTCCCGCAACATTCCCTCCACCAGAGTTTCATTTTGCTTAATAAAACCCCCGGGTAAAGCAATTAGTCCCAAACCTGGTTTGGCTTGACGACGTACCATCAGCACATGACCCGCTTGCACCACCACGGCATCCGTGGTTATAAAAGTCGGAGCATAGGGAGCCGTGGCCCAGGCCTGTTTATAAGCCTGCAAAAATTGATACTCATCACAAAGAGCAATGTACCGCTCACTCTTTTGAAAAGTTTGTAAATAGTCGGCGATCGCCGGGGGCACTTTATCGAGATAATCCCCTTCCTTACCCTCAAAATAAGCCCCACGAATAGCGGTAGAACTGAAATCTGGATAATGGCCCGTTTCCAAGTAATCCCATTGGGGAAACAAATTCAAGTAATAGGAAGAAGCATCTTTGCGATGGCCCAAAACAACAACGGAATTGCTACCCCCAGTAATTTTCAAAACCTGTTGCTGCACCGCTGCCAACCACAAATTATCGCTGTAAAGCCAATCCCGCACCGTCAAAAAATGCACCCTTTTCAGTATTTGGGGGCTTAAACAAGCCTCAATCATCGCCATCCGTTCTGGCGATCGCCAGGGGTTGCGGGTATCCGCGGCCACCCGATGACTACCTAAAATGATAATGACTTGCTCAGCCTTTTCTAGCGCAAGATTAAGGGTGCGTAAATGACCGAGATGAAAAGGCTGGAACCGACCAATGTAGATCCCGTATTGATATTTAGTTTGCATACCAGACTCCCTGGATGGTAAACATCCTCTCCCCGAGGACTGACTCAATTATAGTAGATTTCACCAAAATATGGCAACATCTGATGACTGCGGCTGGGCGAAAATAGACTTTTGAGGGAAAGTATCTTGCTTTGATGTACGTTAGACTAATTTTGAACGTACATTGAACAGAATAGGATGAAACAAATTACGCCAACGGAGCTGAGGGGTAATCTTTACAACCTGCTAGATGAGGTGCTGGCAACCGGCATACCGCTGGAAATTAATCGGGGGGGTAAACGCCTACGAATACTGCCAGTGGAGGAGCCGGATAAGTTCAAGAACTTAGTACATCGTCCAGGGGTTATCATTGGCGACCCGGAAGAGTTGGTCACCATTGATTGGGAGGGAGAGATTGAGCTCGATTTACCTTGACACCCACATTGTTGTTTGGCTCTACTGTGGTTTAACGGAAAAGTTTTCTTCCCTGGCCAAATCACTGATTAACAGTAACGACCTAACCTTCTCTCCCATAGTACGACTAGAGCTCAAATATCTTCTTGAGATTGAAAGAATTACTGCATCGCCAGAAGCTATTCTCACCACTCTGGAGAATAATATTGGCTTATGTAGCTGTACCAAGAACTTCGACCAAGTTGTTTACCAAGCATTAACACTGGACTGGACAAGGGATCCTTTTGACCGTCTGATTACAGCCCAGTCTGCGTTGACTGACAGTTTACTGCTGACTAAAGACCAAAAAATTCTTGCTCACTATGACTATGCCCGTTGGTCTTAGAAAGTACACTTTCCGAGACTACTCCCCAACCCCGTCTCTTTTTATGTCTCAATAGTCCCTTTTACCATACCCCTAAAGTTGTGAGACTCTCAAAACATGGTTATGGCGATCGCCCTTAGAATTTGGGTATGTTTGACAATCTGTGCAAATTCCTCGCCGAATCCTTTTCCGAAGACTATGCCGCCTGGTTGCTGGGACGACCAATCAAATTGACTAAGCTTAGTCCGACGGAATTATCCCTGGAACCAATTTGGGCTGACTCCCTAATTTTGGAGCAATCGGAAGACTTGGTGTTGCATCTGGAATTTCAAACGGAGCCTGAGCCCACCATGGGTTTTCGGATGTTGGACTATCGGGTAAGGGTTTACCGCCGTTTTCCCCAGAAGACGATGTACCAATTTGTCATCTACTTGAAACGTAAAAGGCATTGCGGCTTGAAATTTAGGCAAGAGTTAAAATTTCTACACCTTCCTCAGTCACAACAACAGTGTGTTCAAACTGAGCAGAGAGTTTTTTGTCCTTCGTAATTACAGTCCAACCATCCGCAAGAAATGTAAGCTCATAAGTCCCTTCGTTTAGCATCGGTTCAACCGTAAAAACCATTCCTGGACGCAGCTTCAACCCACTGCCTCGTTTGCCATAGTGAGGAATTTGAAGTTCTGTATGCATCTGCCTGCCAATGCCATGCCCAACCATATCTCGAACCACTGAGAATCCACTTGCCTCGGCATATGCTTGAATTGCCGCACCAATATCACCAATTCTTGCCCCAGGCTTGATTTCAGCAATCCCTCGCATCATCGATTCTTGAGTCGCTTCAACTAATTTTCGGGCAGTTGCGGATACCGAACCCACTAGAAATGTTCTCGAAGTGTCGCCGTGGTAGCCTGCCAACCTGAGGGTCACATCGATATTGATAATATCCCCGTCCTTGAGGATTTGCTTTGGGTTCGGTATTCCATGACAAACCACTTCATTAATGCTGGTGCAAATTGCCCCCGTGAAAGGGGGATAACCAGGAGGTGCGTAGCCAAGGGTGGCGCTGATTGCCCCATGATCTTCCATCCAACGCGTCGCCTCATCATTTAAAGCTTGTGTACTTACTCCAGGCTGCACCATTGACTCAAGATGATTGAGGAGATTCGCCGCAAGCTGTCCCACCCGCCGCATCTTGTCCAATTCTCTAGCCGAAAGTAAGACAAGCCCTGAGCTAATTGGGGGATGCACAAGATTTCTAGTGATTGAAAGCAAATTTTGATGGTTCACAGATTAAAGCCTCGTCCTATCATGCTGGTTCATGCTAGCACAGCATAGCCTAGCATGATACGAGCCGGGCCATTATTGGTATCTTAGAAACAGGTAAAGCAAAAGTGAGACTTAAGATGGGGGGCAAAACGGATTTAGAGCGAGTGGTTGCTTACATTCCTGCTGAGCGTAAACGAGAACTGGAGGAATGGGCACAGACAGATGAACGGTCTGTCTCCTGGCTGGTCGCAAAATTAATTGACAAGGCTTTGCAAGAACGCCGACAGCAGCCCAGTAACTCAAAAAGTTTGCTACATCAGTAAACAGCAAACCTTTAGCATCTATCGGGGCATCAATGCCTATTTCTTTTGTAGATGGAGTATTCAATTCTGGCACTTAAGCTATTTCCGATCTTCTTCCGCAGGCAATGCATCAATGGATTGCAAGATATCGCGTGTAATTGCCTCTCTTTTATAGAGGTCGTCCAATCGGTTTGGCGTATCTATATTGAGAGCAAAGAATACAGGACCTGTGGGCCATTCGACCCACCCTACCCACCAGCCCCAGCGCCCTTCCCAGCCAGTTTTAGCCCGTAGGATCCAATTTCGCCCTGCTTCAACGATTATAATATCCTTGACTAATCGTTGGTGCTCAATCCTAAAAGGGAGTTCATTCTGATACAGCTTTTGTAAAAAATGAATTTGCTCTTGTGCCGAGATTGTTAATGCTCCATCAATCCAATAAGCACCTTTGCTAGTACTTGAGTCTACATTCCCGTAGTCAATTTGCGTCAGATATTCTCTTGCTTTCGCTTCACCGATTTCGGCAGCAAAAATTTCGTAAACCCAAACGGCTGAATTTCGCATTGCTGAGCGTAAGGTTTGATCTTGATTGTGGGGAGCGAAGTTCCTCTCCACTCCATCCCACTCAAAAACTTGAAATTCATCACGAACAACCCCGGCATCAAGCGCAAAGAGAGAATGCGGAATCTTAAACGTTGATGCTGGAGAATAGGCTCTGTCAGCCCGTTCCTGGTTGTAGACCCACAACTGATGAGCACCTCCGCGCTGATCTAATACCACAATGGTTCCTTGAGCCTCAGCGCCATCGAAGAAACTGGCCCAATCCGATCGCTCTTGCCTTTCTACACTGCCCAAAGACCTATTATCTAAGGTGGTCGAATTACTTATCTTCGGTCGCTGCGCAATCTGTGGAGTATGTAGTCTATTACTAAGCTCTGCTGAGACAGGTGAAGTAAGCAGCATTTCTGCGCTACCCACGACCAAAGAAACAAGTAAAAGGAAACGATGATTCATAATGCCATGTTGCTGCGGTAAAAGTTTTTGTTCTACGTGTAGGTAGCAGCACTAGCGACAGCGCCGCCCACGCAAAACTCATGGGACAATTGCGGTAACCCGGATCTCAATCCGCATTGTCGGCAGCCCTAGTGCTGCAACTCCTACCTGTGTCCAAATTGGGGCATGGTTAGGCATGTAATGGCGATATAGCCTGACCATCACATCGTTCACCTCTGGGGGCAACCCACCAACATGATAAGAATTGACATGGACAACGTGCTCCCAACCTGCCCCGGCAGCCGCCAGGGTTCGCTCTATATTTTGAAATGCCTGGGCAATCTCATCTGCGAGCAACTCGGGAATTTGCAGGTTGTCATCCCAACCACCTTGACCTGATGTCTCCACACGATCGCCAATTTTTACTGCTTGCGAGTAATGCAATTCATTCAGCATGTATTCCCCATAGCCGGGGGTAACAAAAAACTCAGGCTTATTCATGGTTTTTCTCTGTTCAGTACGATGATCGATAGGGGCTTCTAAATCCTTAGGTTTGGCGCTAGGGCGACTGACTAGAGGATGTAGCAATCGCATCTTCTGTTTGCAGCGCAATGCTTTTCTCCTTCGCCCCTGCAATTGTAGTAGCCAATGTCCACCAGAGCCATAGGCGCGGCGCGATCGCCAACTGTCCTGTTTCATCTTGTTTTTCATGCTGCACCATCATAATGTTTACCCCAGAGTTGCACTTCAACTCTATATCTGTACTATTCGGCCTAGGCTGATTGGGCTTCGTCTAGCCAAACATTGCTGCGTAGTCACAGGCGAATGTATTAAAACTGCGCGGCTCTTTACCAATTGCGTCCTGTATACCAGACGAAACTGCTGCAGCCTCATTGCGTCGGTAGTGCGCATAATCCTCAATCACGCCGTCTGCTTGCCAAGGTGGCATCCCAATGTTGAGCAGTTGATCGCGCATTACTTCAGAAGGAATATCGACAAATGCAATCTGACGATTGAGCGCAGCCGAGAGTTGTTCTGCCATCTCAGCATGAGTCAATGCCTGTGGTCCGGTGAGGTTGTAAATCTTTCCCTCATGTTCTGTTTCTGTTAGGGCAACTACTGCAACGTCCGCAATATCGCGCACATCTACCACGCTGACTTTTGCATCACTGATCGCCGCATAAAAGGCGTTTTGGCTCGTGATTGTCGATTGAAAGTTTAATAAGCCCTGCATAAAGAGGTTGGGACGCAGAAACGTGTACGTCATTCCTGATCCTTGAATTGCCGCTTCGACTGCGGCATGGTAACGCAAAAAGCGCACGGGCGAATGGGCATCGGCTGCAAATTGCGATAGTTTAACGATATGCTTGACACCATTCTGACGAGCGGCATCAACAAACGCGAGTTGTTGGGCTTCTGCGCGTTCTGTAGAGTTCGTTAAGAGAAAGGCACGGTCTACTTCAGCCAGCGCCTCCAACAGCGTCTCAGGGCGATCAAAGTTCCCCTCCACCACTTCAACATTCGGGAATGCAATCTTCTTTGCTCGATCAAAGTCACGAACCATGGCGCGGACTTGCACGTTCTTTGCTGCGAGTCGCTTGACAATCTCCGTACCGTTGCTCCCGGTTGCACCAGTTACTAAAATCTTCCGGTTCATTGGAAACCTCCTGATGGGGTGTTGTAGTAAATTTTGACTAAAAAATGAAGACTTAAAGACTCAAATTAACGTTTCGTACAGGAATATTGCTATTGGATAAAGTCAGTCGCAATGGGATCAGGATTAACGACGATGAATAGGCTGGTTTGAAGACCCGAAGGCAGATTTAGGTATCCAAGCGCGATCGCTGTCAGACAGACTTCCAGTGCGAGGTACAGGAAAGTGAGTGAATCGTTTCATTATTTGTTCTCCGGTGAAGCTCATTCTCTGTACCACACACGCACACATTGAAAGTAGTTGACTGTAACGCCCTGGCTAATCATCACTGGATAAACTCCATTACTGACCGTCACGCCGTAGACACCATCACTTGTGCTTTTCAAGCTATCTGGTAGAACAATAGTTTCAGCGTTGATTATCCTTATACTCGTACTTGCAATCCACTGATTGACCTCCCTAACAACCTCCAAGAAAGATTCATACTCGGAAGGTCCGCCGAAGGGTCCCCGTTCAGTGATCCGAGGCGCAAAATCTTTGTATTGAATCATTTGATTCGCCATCTTAAAACTGTAGAGTTGAGCATCAATTCAAGTAGTGGGCATCGCTCACCATCTTTAAAGCTTTTCTTTGTAAAACCTTTCACGGTAAAGCTTTGTGGGCAGTGATAGCTCTATGAGATCTATTTCAGAACTTAAGCCAACCTTGCCAGTAAACCGCTAAGAATAGGGGTAAAAACATGAAAGCTGATATGGGCTAACATTGCAGCCTCTAGCGAATATTGCCAAAAGAGCCAGCCAAACGCGATTCCCACAATCCCATTCAGTAACAACGCCCGAATAATCACAAGTGGAGTGAGGGGAACGATCGCGGCAGTCGCGGGCAAGTGTAGTAGTCCAAATACCAACGCAGCTAGAACGATCGCGCCCTGGTAAATTCCTTGACTGGGCAATGTAGTGCCTTGTTTGAAGGCTTTCCACGCTATCCAAACAAGCAGCGACATTAAGCCCCAGCGCATCAGAATTTCCTCAGTGATGCCACCATAGAACATTGCTGTGAGCAAATTCAACCAATTTGGTTCTGTATTATTTGCTGCCCGTAGCGTTTCAGGTAGGGCAGGTTGCATCAACCGATCAAGCAACAAGATAACAATGGCCGCCACTGCACCGATACCCAGACTCCACTTCATCTCAACAGCAAAAGATGGAGACTTAGCAGTATGAAACACCCAATGATCAATCAAATGGGAGCTTAATCCAACACGATAGGCACAGCCAATTCCGATCAGAATGCTGATTGTCAGCAGAATTGAATACTGTATTCCTTGCAGAAGCATTAAAATCCACAATGGCGGCACTTTTTCCAGTATTTCTGGAGACAGTTTCGCTAACTGTTGCTCGACTAAAGGAATAGATGTGATCGTGAACATCACAATTCCCACAATGCCCAATCCAAATAAAATCCCTAATTGTTTCAGAATTGCCATTGGTTTAATCTCCAGATGATCTATCCTATTAGCTCATGCCAGCAACTACCATCGTCGGGATTGTAAGCAAGTTGAAAACAACGGGAACGATAACAGCAGAAGATCTCGGCAGTGGCGATCGCCGCTCCTAACCCGCGTGAACCCTCTGTAACCAGTGCAACTTCGCTCTTTTTACTTGGTGCTGATGTTTCATTGTGAACAGAAGTTTGTCCGACAGCGTTACAGCCTACCGTGAGAATAAGCGCCATAACAGCTAAAAGATGAAATGGTTTCATTACAACAATGTCCTTTGTGTTGGTGATAACGCTCCTATGCTTTGATTGATTCTCTTCAAAACGTACTGGCCGTCGGTCGGACTATGATTTCATTGACGTCAACATCGTCCGGCTGGGAAACAGCGTATAAAACGGCTCTGGCGATCGCCTCTGAGGTAAGGGCGGTTTTGCGAAGTTCTTCTAACAAGCCTTTGGATGACTCATCGGTGATATCAGAGCCAAGTTCAGTGGCAACGACTCCCGGAGAGATGGTGGTGACGCGGATGTTTTGTGATTCCTGCCGCAGTCCTTCAGAAATTGCCCAAACCGCATACTTGGTTGCACAGTAAACTGCTGCAGTGGGCACTACCACATGGGCACCAATGGAGGCAGTATTGATGATTTGCCCGCCCCCTTGCGCTTCCATAATTGGCAAGCCCGCTGCAATGCCATTAAGCACGCCACGAATATTCACATTAATCATGTTGTCCCATTCCTCGACTTTCAGGGCATTCATCGGCGACAGGGGCATCACGCCAGCATTGTTAAAGATGACATCGACACGGCCAAATTTGTCGTTGGCGAACTCAACAAATGCTTTTACATCGTGGCGATCGGTGACATCAACCGTTTTAAATTCTGCTGTCCCACCAGATGCATGAATCTGTTTAATTAGCTTCTCTAGCTTGTCTATCCGCCGTCCCCCCAAAACAACTTTTGCACCATTTTGGGCGAGCAGTTTCGCGGTGGCTTCACCAATACCGCTACTGGCTCCAGTGATGACAATTACTTTATTTTCTATATTTAACATGGTGAGTTTTCCTTGTGTTTTAGTGAGGGTGAATTAAAGAAATATGCCGCTAAAGACTTAAATTCTCTGAGCATTTACTCAGCAATTATCTTCAGTAAGTAAAGATGCGATTGCACCGCCAACATTTTTGTCCTCAGAACTCAACTTGTTGATTTACAAAACTCCATCTAGACTAACGTGAGCCTGATTCAATGGATGAATCACAGAGTTCTCCCGTAAGTCAGAAATGTAGTAGTTGATTATTCCTACTGAAGAAAGTTCAATAACAGGGGATTTACCTGATCAGCATGAGTCCAGTTGATGGCGTGCGGTCCGCCAGGGATAATCTCAAGCTGACTGTTTTTAATCCGCTTTGGCAGTCTTGCAGCGGTGGACTCCAGGGGCAAAATGCGATCTGCATCGCCATGGATAATCAGAGTCGGCACGTCAATGCGGGGCAGATCATCACGAAAATCGGTGAGCCAGGATGGTACACAGTCCAAAGTCCCTTTAGCAGAAGCCCCTGCTGCTACATTCCAACTGGCTTGAATTGCTTCATTGCTGATGCGCTCACCCAGCAGCACATCAACATTGAAGAACTCTTTGAAAAAGGCAGAGAAATAAGCTGGACGATCGTCAACAATCGCTTTCATAATGCCATCGAAAACGCTTTGGTCAACGCCTTCAGGATTGTCGTTTGTTTTTAACAGAAAGGGCGGTACTGGAGCCATCAACACAGCTTTCTGCACCCGCTCTGAGCCGTATTTGCCAAGATAACGTGTGACTTCACCTGTTCCCATTGAAAAACCGACCAGCACAGTATTTTGCAAGTCAAGCTTGGTCATGAGTGTATGCAAATCGGCGGCGAAGGTATCGTAGTCATAGCCAGATGAGGGCTGACTGGAAGCACCAAATCCTCGGCGATCGTAGGTAATCACTCGATACCCTGCATTTAGGAGCACCAAGACCTGCTTTTCCCAGGAATCGCCGTTGAGGGGAAATCCATGAATCAGAACAATGGGTTGACCGGCCCCAAGATCTTCGTAATAGATATCAATGGTTGCAGAATTTTCTTGACCAACAGTAACGTAAGGCATTGGAATTTCCTAAGTATGAATTGGAGGCAAAGATTGGGGAGACTAGTAACTTGAAGCAATAATGGTTGCGATCAACTGTTTAATATTCCAGCAATCGCGATAGAGAATTCCATTAACAAAAAGTGCTGGAACAGCCATCACTCCACTTTGTAAACCGCCTTCAATATCTTTCTTGATGCGATCAACGTGCACTTGTTTAGCCAACTCTTTGAGAAATTGAGGAATATCAAGTCCTAAATCATTGGCGTACTCGACAAGATAACCATTCTCCAACCTTTGTTGATGGTCAAATAAGGTATCATTCATTAACCAAAACTGTCCTTGGGCAGCAGCGGCTTCGGCAGCTTGGGCGGCTCGTTGAGCATGAGGATGGATCTGTACTTGCGGAAAATGACGGAAGATAAAGCATGAATAATCCTCTCCAAAAGAAGCACTAAGCTCTCGTTTGATGACTTTAATCAGCTTGTAAACATCCGCACTTCTGGAGTCTTGGTAATCTCCATACATCACCAGTACGACCTTGGCACTCAGCACACCTTGCATCCAATCTTGGGTTGAAGGTGGTACAAGTAAGGAACCGTGGTTGCGATCTTTGCTCATTTTTCTACATCTATATCAGACATGAAACCTTGCAATTAACTTGCTCGATTACTTGACTGCGTCTCTATTTGCATAAATTCAATATAGGCAATCGCCTTCAAACCGTCTTCTACAGCAAGTTAAAATTTTTATAGTATAAATTGATGGAGCAACCATGCCATCGTAGAGTAAAAGGCTGGTTATAACTTAAGTTAGAATCCTAGTCTGATCGAAAGTACACCTTACAAACTGACAATGCCGCGTTTAACGGCAACAATCACAGCTTGGGTGCGATCGCCGACATCCAACTTATTCAAAATCCGATTGACATGGGATTTAACAGTACCTTCACCGATACTTAAAGCGGTCGCAATATCGGCATTACTCATGCCCTGCGCCAGTGAGCCGAGTACTTCTAGTTCTCTTTCACTCAGTTCCGGATTGCTGAGACGTTGAACTAACTTTGCTCCTACATCGGGCGGAATATACTTCTGACCCCGATGAACGGTGCGAATCGCATTCAGAAGCTCGTCAGGTTCAGTTTCTTTCAACAGATATCCTTTTGCTCCTGCCTGCAATCCCCGATAAATATCTTCGTCACTATCATACGTGGTCAGGACAATAATTCGAGCAAATTTAACGATCGCACAAATTGCACTGATAGCAGCAACTCCTTCCACTTCAGGCATTCGCAGATCCATTAGCGTTACATCTGGTTGGTGTTCCTCAAATAGCGCGATTGCTTGTTCCCCATTTTCGGCTTGGGCAATCACCTGCATATCTGGGTCACGGTTAATAATCGTGGCTAATCCTTGCCGAAAAATAGCATGGTCGTCCGCAATCAAAACCCGAATAGTCGTGGCTTGGCTCATCGTGATTTTACTCCCGAATGACGGTGACAATAATCTCTGTTCCCTGTCCAGGTTGACTCCTAATGGTTAGTTGTGCGCCGATGCGCTCTGCTCGCTCGCTCATGCCGAGTAAGCCAAAGCCCTCAGAGGCTGGAATACTACCAACTCCAAATCCCTGTCCATTATCTTTCACGCGCAAGCAGAATCGATCACAATCGTAGACTAGCTGCACTCGGATTTCGTCAGCATTGGCGTGTTTAATTGCATTAGTTAACGATTCCTGCCCAATCCGCAGTAGGTTACTTTCGACTTCAGTTGATAGAGCATAGGCTGTCCCCTTGACCTCACAATACAAAGTGGTATCCATTGCGGCAGTTCTGATTTGAGCGACGAGATGATGGAGAGCGCTTTGTAAACTGCCCCCCTCCAAAAGCTGAGGGCGGAGCGCTACTACCGATCGCCGCGCTTCAGTCAGTCCAGTTCGCGCCAATTCTTTGATTAGATCTAGATGTGCCTGAGATGCTTCTACATCATCCGTTAGCACCTGCTTTGCCGCTCCCACCTGAGCCAGAATGCCTGTAAACGCCTGAGCCAGTGTGTCGTGAATCTCGCGTGCCATGCGGTTGCGCTCTTCTAAAATCGAGGCGGCTTCTGCTTGCTTTTGCGCCGTAATATCTCGCGCCAGCCAAATCACCTGCTCATGTCGAATCGGGGCAATGCGAGCCGAAAACCAAACTTCTCGTCCAGCGATCCAATCACTGTATTCAACGGTGAGGACTTGTTGAGTTCTCACCGACTGCTGAATGTAATCCAGAAATTCATCAGCTTGTTCTTTGGCAAAAAGTTGATGCAGCGTTTTGCCAGTACACTCCTCTCCATAAGATGAAGTTCCTTTGATTGTGCAGAGCAATCGCCCTTCAGCATTGATGATACATAGCGGATCGGGAATGGCTGAAAAGAGCGCCCGCAGTTCCGCTTCAGAGGCTTGCAACGCGACTTCTGCCTGTTTGCGATCGCTAATATCTGCAATCACCCCTTCGATGTAGTCATCGGCTGCATTCAGATAAGAAGAGAAAAGTCCCCAAAACACTGTCCCATCTCGTTTTCGCATCTGTGCTTCATAATTTCGCACTTCCCCATCCCGCTTTATCACCTCAATGCCTTGTTGGCGATCGCTGAGATTGACCCAATAGCCTGTAGTGTGTTCAATCCCAATCATCTCTTGGGGTGAATCAAAGCCAAACAGATCGGCAAAGCGTTGATTGGCATCGAGAATTAAGCCATCACCGATACGGCTACGGTAGATACCAACCTGCGAATTTGCAAAGATGTTGCGGAACTTAGCTTCACTACGTTGTAATGCCTCTTCTGCTTGTCTACGCTGAGTGGTGTCATTGCCCACCGATAAGATTTCAACCACCTCTCCCCGATCGTTGAAAATAGCTTGATTCGACCAGGCAACCCAAACGCGCCGACCGTCTCGACACAGGTTTTCACCCTCACCTTGCGGGTACGATTGAGGGTTGCGAAGTAAATTGTGAACCATAGGTTTGACATCACGCCCAGAGATTTCGATGTCCGGAATGATGGTTTCAAATAAGGTTCGTCCTAAGATTTGATGTTCTTTGTAGCCGAGGAGTTTTACCCCATAATCGTTGATGTAGTGAATCCGTCCTTGCGGATCATAGCGAATGATGATTGAATTCGCGGTTTGTAGCAGATTGCGATAATTCGCTTCACTTTGTCGTAATGCGTCTTCTGTTCGTTCGCGATTGATGATCTCCTGCTGTAATGCTTGAGTTTGCTCTTCTAGTTTCCTTTCCAGTGTTTTGGCATAGTTTGCTAGCCGTTCATACAGCCGAGCATTTTCTAGTGAAATTGCTGCCTGAGCCATCAACAGTAACCTGGCAATCAATTGATCAAGATGGATAATTTCTGAGAGGGCTTGAGCCGCTTTCATCACGGCGGTCGAATGACTGATCATTCCCTCAGTCAAAGTTGATTGCCGAATCAAGTTGGAATTGAGTAATTGTGGATACCGTTTTTCTAAGTCTTTAACTTTAGCTTTTGCGCCCCAGCGATCGTAGCAATAGTGCGCTTCTTTCATATAAGTTCGAGCAATTTTTTCTCGACCTCGCGCTAGATAATGTTTAGCCGCTAATTCATAAGCCAATGCTTCTTCTTGAATAAACTCATTTTCAGCAGCACCTGCGATCGCTCGCTCATAAAACTCTTCAGCCTCAAAGAATTGCCCTAAGACCCGCGCTTTTTCTGCTTCAACTAGATGATATTTGTGCAAGTAATTCATTGGGGCGTGTTCCGCCTATTTTTGCATCTTTTCTTGGTTAGTATTAACACAACTGAGCCAAGCTGCTTTTTCAGAACTTGAATCACCATGCACTAGGCTCAAAAATGGCGTAGAATAGTACAAATAGAATAAAGATAAAACCGTCATGGCTCTAACCTCTTCAAAATGTTGACTTGCCAAAACAGCGTTTTGTAAAGCTTGATGATAATGATAGGGACTGAACAGTGAGTGAGAAGCATTTAAAATCTGCTTATAAAGTCTCAACTCTATCATCTCCAGAACTATCTGAATCTTTCCTCTCAGAGCCTTTACTATCCCTGACTAAGGAAACTTTTGACAACGACCTTTTAGACTTAAATGCCTAAAAGATCACTTTAGTAAATAAAGTAAAGATTAAGTAATATCTTCCTCTGTAGTATAACAGGGAGCATGATAAACCACCACTTTCACAGAGATATCATCTGGCGTAGAAGTTCTTTGATATAGTTTCTATTTGCGGTTAGATTATCATCCCAGAACCAGACGGTCTTTCGTTGCCACCACCACTTGAATTTGTTGTATCGGATGTCGTATAGCAAGTTTTGGTATATCACCCCAAAAAGAAATGATCGCCAACAAAGTAAAATAGCAGTTTTGAATTGCAACGGTAATATCTGGGGATGTAGCCATGGAAAAAGATCATTGTTCCCTCGACTATTATCGCCAGAGGTTGGGACAGTTATCTCCTGTTAGTGCTAAGCGGAAGCAAATTCTGAGACAAATATTCAGCGAAGTAGTCCGCATTGCTGGGGATGATGTAAACCTGCAACTCCAACTCCTCATTGAACAGGCGAAAAAATTGTCCGGGGATGGCCTTGACCCTATCCAAAAAACCCTGTGTGAAAGGGAAATACTCGCCCAGGCTATGGGAATACTGGAAGCATCGGAAAAACTATGGCGTAATTACGAAGAGCAGTACCAGGATGCCTACGCTGAAGCGTGGTTGAAGACCCTGGAATATTTCTATCGTCGTTATCGGGACTACAACGCCCAGCAAGCCCAGGTAGCTACTTGGTTAAACTTCCGGCTCAAAAATGAGTTCAAGACCCAACGGGAAAAGCAATATCAACAACGGCAACAAGTCCAATCCAGTACATCCGAGGATGATCGGGAAGATCTGCTGGCCATGATAACCTCCCCTTCCTACGGACAAGACGCTGACATTATGCGTCGGGGCATAGAAGACTGGTTGCAATTAGAGGAGGAATTAGTTGGGGTGACGGTTAAAAACCAGCCAACAATAACAGCGCAATTATTACTGCAAAAGCGTTTTATCGAGGAAGTGGAGTGGAATCAGTTGGCAAAAGAATATGGGGTGGCGATCGCCACTTTGAGCAGTTTCTACGAGCGTCAGTGCCGCGGTAGGTTAATCGCCTTTATGGAAAGCAATTATGACTTTATCCAACCCGATACCCCCATTAATCCCTGTGAGCATCTGCGGGGACTGTTGGGAAAGAAAGAATTGAGGCAAAACCAATTTGAACAACAATTGCAGGAATGGATAGAAACGGAGTCAACTTTAAGGGAACTTCGCTTGGCTCAAAAACCAGGGATTACAGGGCAAAGGCTGTTGCAGGAGCTACTGTTGACCATCCGAAAGCCGAGGCAGGGACTAACCCAAGTGGCGCAATCGTTAGGAGTGGAGCCGGGGGAACTGGAGCGGTTTTACGAATTTCAGCTACTGCCCCATATTTTGCAATTTGTGCATAAAAATTTGAGCCAGAGCCGATAACTAATTGTAGAAGATTAAATCACTTTTGTAGTATTTGTATTCGCTATTAATTACTTTTAGGAAATATTTATGGTTGCCATCGATAATAATTTGAAAATTCCCCTAACTTCAGCGGATCATCAATGGGTGAAAACCATTGCCCTCCAATCTGGTTGCCAGGGAGAAAAACTTCAACGGCTCATTAAAAACCTTTTGGCCGTTAGGGCGATCGCCCATTGGTTGGAGATCTACGGCATTGATTATGACGAGGGGGAAAGTTATAGCCGTCAACCACCAATCCATTTAGGGGAAACAGTGGCTGATCTTTACCTACCTAATCTCGGTCGTTTGGAATGTCGGGGCATTGGTCACCAAGAAGAGGAAATTTATTTTGGGGCGGAAAGTTGGCAGGACAGATTAGGCTATGCGGTGGTGGAAATTAGTGAAGACCTGCGCCAAGGGGAAATATTCGGTTTTTTAGAATCTTTTACTGCGGAAATAGTGCCTAAACAACAGTTACAACCCATAGAAGGACTATTCCGGGTTATTGCCACTGCGGAACAAGCTTCAATGGTTCTCGCCCCAGTGGAAGTAGTGCAAAATGCCGTTAATCGGGTGACAGACGTGATTCAAACTTGGGTGGAACGGGTTACCACTACCACTTGGCAGTTGGGAACGGAGCAATGGGTACCCCAGTTAATTCCTGTCCGTAGCTTGGGCACAGTGGAGCGCATTATCGACAAATTTCAGGGAGCCAAGGATGAGGCTACCAAGCAAAGATTAATTATTACTCTGGGGGAATTAGCCACCGAAAATGATCAACCCCAGGCGATCGCCAAATTGGTGGAAATCATTGATGGCACGAACAATGAAGATACCCGCTGGTTAGCCGCTGGCACCCTAGCCCGCATTGATGCCAAACATCCCCAGGCGGTGCATAGTGTTACCAAAACCATTGCCCATGACCTGGCTTTAGGGCAAATCCCGTTGACGTTAACCGTTTCTTTGATGCCTAGGGGTGACCATACCATTGCCGGTTTGATTACGTTGCAACCTTTGCAATCAACACAAACTTTACCGGCAGGATTAGCATTGGCATTGTTAACCACCGATGACCAGTTAATTGACAGTATTGGGGTTGGAGAGGAAGAACAAGGGGGAAAAAATCTCCTCAAAATGAGCCTAGAGATTGACCCCGGCAGTGATTTTCGCATTCGGGTATCCCTGGGAGAATTAGCTGTAACGGAAGATATTCATCTTTAGGGTGCAAAAAAATCTGATGGCAATGCAATTTCTTCTGCTCAAGGTCATTAATGGTGATTTTCAGTCTGGTTTTACGGTGGCGTTGGATGTGGAACGGATAGATGGTTCCTCGGTCACCACGGTGCAAAGGGATTTCTACGGCACTTTACCCCCCATAACTTCCCCCTTAGCGGAGCTGTACCAAGATTGGGCTTTGGAAATCACCAGTCCTCGCCCTGGGCAAGCCCATCGCCGTCGGGGCATTAGGATCATTAGCACCCAAGCCGTTGCCACCAGTTACCAGTATCAAGGCCAGGGAACGGAAAGAAAGCTCCTCCGCCAAGCCATGGTGCAATGGTTGAGTTCTTCCCTACCCGCTTGGCAAAATTTAGAAAAGGAAATACTGCGCTGTCTTTCCCAGTCCGATGGGGAAACTTTGTTGATTTTGCAGATAGGTCAATCTCTGTATCAAACCAGCCCAGAAACAGCGGCGATTTTAGCTAAATTACCCTGGCAGGAATGGCCCCTACTGCAATCAGCCTCACCAAAAATCCATTGTGCGGTTAATACCTGTCAATACTCGTTCACTCCTGCCCCAACTTCCGTTACCCATCCCACTAATTTCACCGCCAAGCTCCACCGTTACCTATGCCCTGAACTGCGAATTTTGCATCTGATTGGCAACAGTGATGGCATTGACCTCGAACCCGATCGCCAGATATTGGCTAATTTGACTAAAAATAGGGGCTTGAGGGTGCAAGTTACCGAACTATTACAGCCAGACTATGGCCAACTTAGTCGTACTCTGCGCCGATCGCCAGGTTTTGATCTGTTTGTTTACTCTGGCCACAGTGAAGCCTCCTATGGCCAAGAACTAGCAGCGATGTTATTTGCAGGACGACAGGGGGTAACTATCCCCGATCTGCAACTTTCCTTCCAACAGGCGATCGCCTCGGGTCCAGGATTTGATCCACCGTCAAATAGTTATCGGGGGCGGGGCTAAAAAGTTATGCAAAATCAGTAAAATATTTTTTCTCTCCCATTGAATGAGCCCTAGATAAGTGAAATATTAATGTCCAAAGCTTTGATAGGGTAAGGATTTCAGCCCAGTAAATTAATAGTGAAATATTAATGTCCAAAGCTTTGATAGGGTAAGGATTTCAGCCCAGTAAATTAATTTTGTTGAGGTACATTGAATAACTTTTCCCCCATGGGCCGATAACTCTACAGTTCTGCCAAAGACGAGGAATATCACAATGAGTGCAATTCAACCTGTTATTCAAGTTTTATCGCAATTAACGGTCTATCAAACGCCACCTATTTTTAGCCCTAGTCAAGGAATTCTTTCTTCACAAATTCATTTCCCTACCCTTAACGAGGACTGAACTTGACTGAAAAAAGTGGACAAATCCAAAGAGTCGAAAATCAAGGAGAATGTCCAAATGAGCCAAAAACGAAGACGAACATTTACAGATGAACAGAAATCGGAGACAGTAAAAATTGTCGAAGATTCAGGAAAGCCTATAAGCCAAATAGCAAGGGAAATAGGTTTGACGAAAAGTGCCCTAAAAAAATAGATAAAACGAACAAAAATTGACACTCAAGGAGGAGGTCAAGGACAATTAACATCTTCTATTTTGGGAGGGATTCTGCTGGCCCCTGAGCTGATCAAGACAATTTATTGATGTTGAACTGGTTGATCGGTTTGTCGCTAATCAAAACAGTTAAGGGTTGACCCATAGTAGAGTTTTTGGCGATCGCCATGACCAATGACCCCACAAAAAACTAAGTTTTAGCGGGGTGGACTTTGCTTTCCATTAGTAACCAGCAAAGATGTTGGCGCTCATCAACTTAGTGAATTCTGGCGACTGTATGGAATCAAATCGATAGTTTCCCGAATTGATTTATATTCATCCGTTCCTTCAAAGCTAATCGGTTCATTATTTGTGAGAGCTTTTAGCCCGTAGAAGAGATTCATGATGCTACACATCATCATTGCCCCCCCGCGCAAAGTAAATAAGGATCTACCAATCCGACGAAAGATTGCTTGCAGGCTAAAGGCTGATCTCCACAAATCTCGGTGGGCTTTTAAAAGCTCTGCAGGGGTCATTTTACTGGGCACGAATGTGACATTATAGCCATTGTAAAACTCCCACCCCAAATCCGAACGCAACCGATCCGTATCCATCATCTTTGAGTATGAACGCGTGCCTTTAAAAGGAGTAAGAATGCTCAAAAATGGCACATCAACACCAATTTCCTCCAGTTGGTTGGCCATATCCCGGATGCTTTCTGGGGTATCTCCATCCAAACCGGAAATAAAACCAGCCATCACGCCAATGCCACGGTCATGCAATTTTTTGATTTTGCCTTGATATTCTGCGACTTTGTTTTGGCGTTTTCCCGCATCCTCCAAGGATTCCTGGCCAAATGACTCAATCCCGAAAAAAATTCCGATGCAACCAGAGTCTCGCATTAAATCTAACAGCTCGTCATCCTTGGTAATATCCATACTTGCTTGGGTCAACCACCACTTTCGCAGGGGTATCATCTGGCGCAGAAGTTCTTTGATATAGGGTCTATTTGCCGTCAAATTATCATCCCAAAACCAGACAGTTTTTCGTTGCCACCACCATTTGAATTTGTTGTATCGGATGTCGTTCAGCACCGCCTCGACAGGGCGAGTACGAAAGCCGGGATTGAGAACGGGTACAGTGCAGAATGAGCAGGTAAATGGACATCCTCTAGTGGCTTGAACAACCCGTCGAATGAAGTACTGCGGAGGTAACAGGTCGTACCGGGGAGTGGGGATATTTGTGAGGGGAATTGCTTCACCAATATATCGCTGCTGAAGAGTGTTCTGTTCGATATCTTGGAAAATTTGCTCCCAGACCGACTCCCCTTCGCCGATGACAATACTATCCACAAATCTCAGAGCTTCCTCTGGGGCAAAAGTTACATGAGGACCACCCGCGATTGTTATCTTGCCCCGTTTTCGATATTCCGTTGCTAAGCGATATGCTTCCGGGGCAAAACCACTGAAGAAGGAGAGGACAATTACATCAGCTTCGCTGTCTAGATTTACGGTTTCAACCTGTTGGTGAATAACTCGAACAGTATGTTTTGCCGGGGTCAGGGCAGCAAGATGGATACCAGTCAGCGGCGGGACAAAATGAACCTCATGTCCCTTTCGATATCGCTGAATGTAGACAATAATGATATCGATTTTCATGGCTCGTTTCACAAACTCGTTTGGCTTGTGCTCCATGGTAGATGGTATTTCAAGGTTTGTATCCTAACTCTGTTCTTTGTCTACTACATTTAATTTGTTATGTGGCATTAACTCGACCGTTCTTGCAATGTCGTCAAGAATATTAACTTTTCCCTGCCGGATTAACCTGTAACTAATCTTAACAAAACTGTAACTCCATCCGGGTAAGTCTGTTGTTAGGCACTCCTAGTTTTCTAGCTAATGAGATTATGGCGATCGCCGGAGTAATTCTCGGAGCTAGTTAAAAAAAAGCAAGTATTTGAAAAAAATTGTTAAGCTATTTGCCAGAATGGTAGGGGATAACAAATTAGATGGCACAATTAATAAACTAATTAGTTTTGGCAATTGAAACCGGGCAAAAGCGAAGATCCCTATCCTTACTTTGCCTAGCAATAACCCTGGGGCAATTCTGATTTTTATTCATGATACTGGGTCATGGCTTCCCACGTTTAATTTAAAAACTTAACGTAACAATTAATTACCCCCATGTTTAATTCCATTCGTCGGCTATTTGATCAATTCTGGAATAAATCCAGAACAGTTAAGAATGAACCTCTCAACAAGGTTAGCTTAATCGTAATCATTCTTATTGATATTTTTATCCTTATCAATGTTTTTAATGGAATAGAAGATATTGGCCAATGGTATCTTGCCCCTAATTTAGCTTATCCTTGCCATGCTTCTTGGCAAAATTATCAAAGCCAAACCATTTCTGACAAAAACCTTCAAATTATTCGCGAAGCTATTGCCACTGACCCTATTGATCAATACAGTTTAGAGAAGAGTTTCAGAGAATCAGAAAGAGGCCATCTTGGTCAAGTTAGCCAAGTTTGTTTAACCTACGCCCAATATCACGATAAAATTCAAACCACTGACAATCAAAATTTTATTATCAAAATTAACCAGACCGTAGCTCAAATTAATGAGCTTGAAGAATCTAATAATACCATTCGTTCCCAATATGACTCGACACTATTAGAAAAAATTGCTGGTCAAGGCAAAGAAAATTCAATTAATCAAACTCCCCCAGAAAAAGCCAAGCAACAATTAAATCAAAATATTGCTAAAATCGCTAGCCTTGAACAAGAAATTGCTAGCTTAGAACAGCAAATTTTGGCAAAGCCAGAAAGCATTAATTTCCTTAAATTTATTAATCAAAAAGATATCTGGGAGGAATTAAATCAGAGTTATATCAATGCAGTATTTTGGTATCCCACTATTCGTTTTTTTTTCCAGGCTCTCTTTTTAACCCCCCTAATTTTAACTGCTCTTTGGGTTCATAGCGTTGCAGTGAAAAAAGGCTATGGATTAGTAGCTTTGATTAGTTGGCACCTGCTAGTTATTTTTCTTATACCGCTAATTTTAAAGGTCTTTGAATTTCTACAATTTGGTCTTATTTTTGACCTCATTTTAAATTTTGTTCAAGCTGTCTTTGGTGGATTAATTTTTGCTATTAGTTACCTATATATTCTACTTATTCCTTTAGTGGGATTTGGAGTTATCAAATTTTTCCAAAGGGTTGTTTTTAATTCTAAAAGTCAAGCAGCTAAACGATTTCAAAAATCCAGTTGTGTAAAGTGTGCAAAGCGAATTCGTCCCCAGGATTCCTATTGTCCCCACTGTGGTTATTATCAATATGTTGAATGCGTGAGCTGTCATGCCCTTACTTATCAACATTTGCCCCATTGTAAAGAATGTGGTGCAACTCAAGAGCCGAATGAATAATTCTCAGGTCTAGTTTATGAAAAATGACTATGATAGAAGCAATGGCATCTCAAGATTAGCAAAAATTTACATAGCAATGAAGAGACGAAAGCTCTGTAAATCAATAATCAGTTCGTCAGGACTTACGCAAGATAGATGAGGTTAAGGTGGTAGGATGACAAAATAGTACTAACCACAAGGTTTGAATATTAACCGATCGCCACCGTTGTCCCCATTTTTGACCCGCCCCAGAATTTATGTCAGACCATGCCCTCGGCTCCGTTACCCAAGGTTCCCTCAGTAAAGGCTTGGAAGTGCGTCTCCATGCGGATGTTTCCGTGGAAGAAATGCGGGTGGGGAAATTTTTAGTTATTCAGGGTAGGCGATCGCGCTTTTTTTGTTTGCTCACCGATGTTTCTTTAGGAACGGCAAATCCAAGGATTTTGGCTAATCCCCCTAACATTAACGATGATTTTTTAATTGATGTATTGGCCGGCAGTGGCACCTACGGCACGTTAGAATTAGCACCCATGTTAATGTTAACGGAGTCAGAAAAGGACTCGAGTTATGGGGAAAGTTCAGTTGAACAGATGAACGGTCAAGGCGATCGCCAGAGTAATGGCAATGGTTTGGCTTCCTATCAAGCTAATAGTAATGCAGACGTGGAATTACTGCCGGTGAAAACTATTCCGGCCCATTTCAGCCAGGTTTTTGAAGCCAGTGAAAGGGATTTTCGTTTGGTATTTGGTTGGGAAGATGATCCGTTTCGACGCAATTTTGCCATTGGGGAACCGTTGGATATGGCGGTGCCAGTGTGTTTAGATTTAGACCGTTTTGTGGAACGGAGCAATGGAGTTTTTGGCAAATCGGGTACAGGGAAATCTTTTTTAACCAGATTATTAATTTCTGGCATTATCCACAAACAGGCGGCGGTCAATTTGATGTTTGACATGCACTCGGAGTATGGTTGGGAGGCGATGAGGGAAGGCAAAACCGTTTCCACTGTTAAGGGTCTGCGGCAATTGTTTCCGGGGGAAGTGGAAATTTTTACCCTCGATGCGGAGTCCACCAAGCGACGGGGAGTGAGGGGAGCCCAGGAACTCTATTTAAGTTTTGATCAAATTGAAATTGAAGATATTCGTTTAGTTGGTTTTGAGTTAGGTTTGTCAGAGGCGGCGTTGGACAATGCCAATATTTTATTTTCTGAGTTTGGCTCTAGTTGGATTTCCCGTTTACTGGTGATGAGCAATGAAGAAATTAAGGTTTTTTGTGAAGAAAAACAAGGGCACCCCGGCTCCATCATGTCTTTGCAACGCAAGTTAAAACGACTAGAAAATTTAAAATATCTCAAACAAGTCAGCACCCATAATTACATCGACCAACTGTTGCAATGTTTAGAAGCAGGCAAACATGTGGTAATTGAATTTGGCTCCCAGTCTAATTTGCTTTCCTATATGCTGGCCACCAATATGATCACCAGGCGTATCCATAGCATTTACGTTAAAAAAGCAGAAAAATTTCTCCAAACTAAACACGTTGGCGATCGCCCCAGGCAATTGGTAATTACCATTGAAGAAGCCCACCGCTTTTTGGATTCTGCCATTGTCCACCAGACTATTTTTGGCACCATTGCCAGGGAAATGCGGAAATACTTTGTTACTTTGTTGGTGGTGGACCAGCGGCCATCGGGCATTGACAATGAAGTTATGTCCCAAATTGGCACCCGTATTACCTGTCTACTCAACGACGAAAAGGACATTGAAGCCATTTTTACCGGGGTGGCGGGGGGGCAAAATTTACGCTCTGTGCTGGCCAAACTAGATTCCAAACAACAGGCTTTAGTGTTAGGCCATGCAGTACCCATGCCGGTGGTGGTGCGGACCCGGCCCTACGACCAGCAGTTTTACAGTGAAATTGGTTGCCAAGATTGGCCAAACAAGACCGATGCTGAAGTATTGGCCGAAGCGGCGATCGCCAGGGAGGATTTGGGCTTTTAGAGATTCACCAGGGGGAAGCGATCAAAGCTTATACTTAAGGTTTGAAGGTAATTATCACCATTTTCATTGCCCCCACCGTTTTTCCGTTTGTCCACCCCAGCTTGTTCTTGAACGCCCAACGGCATGGTTTTTTGGAAACGCTTTTTTAATCCCGATTCAACTAGTTCACCATCCCTGGGCCCAACGGGGGCAGAAGAATTTCCCACCGATAACGGCGATAAAGCCCGGATATTTTTCACCACTGAGCGGGACATTGACCTTTACGAGCTGGAGGAATTATGTGATGCGGTGGGCTGGGCCCGGCGGCCAATTCGCAAAGTCAAAAAGGCCGTAGAGTGTAGTTTTTTGGTGGTTACCATGTGGGAAATGCAGGGCAATCGGCGTCGATTGGTGGGGTTTGCCAGGGCTACTTCCGACCATGCTTTCAATGCCACCGTGTGGGACGTGGTGATCCATCCTAGTCTTCAGAGCAAGGGCTTGGGTAAGGCCCTGATGCAATACATCATCCGTAAATTACGCCATTACGACATTAGCAATATCACCCTGTTCGCCGATCCCCAGGTGGTGGATTTTTACCGGCGTTTGGGCTTTGTGCTCGACCCAGAAGGCATTAAGGGCATGTTTTGGTACCCGGACTAACTACTTTGATAGTTGTTTCAACATAGTTATTTCAATTGGGATGGAATCTGCGTAACCAAAAGTTTATTTGTTCACAACTCCCCCAAATCGGTAAAAGCTTGCTGGGCATTGTTTTGTAGATAATCCACCAAAATCGAGCGAATATCCCGGCCATAGTTAATCACCTTCAACCCAGGGGTATTTGTCGTCAGGTAATCCAAGCCCACCTCCTGACCGCTTAACAAATATTCCATTAACGCCACCCGGTAAGTTTTGCTTGGCTCAATACTGTTGGGAGCCATGCCCCCTAGCTGGAGATAACCACCGGTACCACTATTTTTTTCTCCCTGGGCCAGAACTTTTTGTAACAAATCCCCTTGTATCTCCACTGTCACTACCCGACCCCCAAAAGGTAGGAGGCGAATAATATCGTATTGAGTGATGGCTCCGGCACTGAGGAGATCATCAAGGCGCACCATGCCACCGTTAAACATCACCATGGCCACATCGGGGTTTTCCTGCTCCATGGCCCTGGTAATTAACCGGGTGAGATTGGTGGAGCCACTGCGTACATGGGCATCGAGGGCATCTAAGGCGATGGGAGAGTTGACCACAACGGCCATTGGTTCAAATCCCTGTTGACGAAACGCATTAAAGCCAATTTCCTGCCATTGCTGAACCACTTTTTCGGTGGCCGGATCACTGGCGATCGCCGCAGTGATGGGTTGCAGTTGGGAATTAATTTGTAAACATTGCCGGTTCGTGTCGTAGGTTAATTGGTGAATGTAAACCGTGCGGGCATTGGCATCGGCCTTAAAAATTGGCGTTTTGGCCTGGGGACAACTTGCAGAACTGTCGGGCTTGATAATTAAATGGTTGCGCTGGATATTTTCGTGTTCATGGCCCCCCAAAATCAGATCTAATTCGGGAATAGCTTGGGCCAAGGCCAAATCCTGGGCCAGGGACAGGTGGGTCAGGGCCACCCAAACATCCACTTCCCCTTGGGGATTGTCTATGTAGCGGCGGGCCGTGGCGATGGGATCGCTGTAGGTGACATAGTCCACCGCATTGCTGTCAATGGTCAGGGCCAAAATGCCCACTTTTAATTCTCCCCCTTCCGTTCCAGGAATAGTTAAAATTTCGTAGGGTTTGATGCCCTCAAACTGATTGCCGGTACCATCAGCAATATTGGCCGATAACCACTGAAAATCTGACTCCGTAATCCGTTGCTGAAATTGTTGGGCATTAACATCGAATTCATGGTTTCCCACCGCTGCATAGTCTAACCCCATGGCATTCAACACCGCCACCATTTGTTTCCCCGCCAGGCGATCGCCATTGTAAAGGGCTGTGCCCAAGGCAGAAGGACTGAGGAAATCCCCTGCTAACACGGTGTAGGTGTGGGGATCAGCTTGTTCTAGCTGTTGGCGTAAATTAGCCACCCGGGCCAAACCGCCCCAACGGCCGTTATCAATGGGGGCAATTTCATACACATCGTTAAGCTGGAGCAGGGTAAAGGGAATAGTTTCTGCTCGGCAGACCGTTGCCATAGCGCCCCAAATCAGTACGCTCCACAGTCCCCGAGATAGCCAAGCCCCTTGATTTTTAACCATGATTGTGAAAAGAATCTTATCAACACATTCCTAACCCTTCCATTGTGCGGTAGAAAGTCTTCGATAGCGTTGTTTATGTGGTGGGACGAAAATAAAATTAACCTTAACTCCTTTACTCCATTAATAACATCCCTGAAATTCTTGGTAATATACCAATTAGTTGATAGTAGCAAGTTAAAGGGAATTAATGATTCGAGGTTTTTATGATCAATAAGAACGTGTTTGGAAAGTTTTATTCCGCCCTCTAAATCTCTTCATTAAAGCTCCGGAAATACTGGGGACTTTCACTTAGCTTCCCCCCAAATTTTGGGGGAAGGGGGGCTGCTAAAACAGGCTCTAAAGCCTATTATGGAAACCGTAACTAAGCAATAAAATCACTTCCCCTACATTTTTCTCTAAAAACCAAGTCTTTATTCATCTACTTCCGATGTTAAAATCGCTTCATTTAAAGCCTTCCTAGCAATTTTAGTGACGTAGATAGTCACCGCAACCGTGGCGATAAAGCCAACAATTCGGATTGTCCATTGTAAAGTCGGATTAGCTTGGTTAGTTGCCGTTCCAAGGGTGGCCAAACTACCAGCTAAAGAGCCAATGTAAACATACATAATAGTACCGGGAATCATACCCAGGGAACCAATCACATAATCCTTTAAGGAAACATTGGTGATGCCATAGGCATAATTCAATAAATTAAAAGGAAAAACCGGAGAAAGTCTGGTTAAAATAACAATTTTTAAGCCTTCTTTCCCCACGGCTTCATCAATGGCTTTAAATTTCTGATTGCCGGCAATTTTCTTGGCAACCCAGCCCCGGGCCAGATATCGTCCCACCAAAAAAGCGGCCGTGGCCCCAAGTGTAGCCCCAATGAAAACATAGATTGAACCGAGTATTACCCCGAACACTACCCCAGCGCCTAGGGTCAAAATGGAACCCGGCAAAAATACTACCGTGGCCACTGTGTAAAGCAACATAAAGGCGATCGCCGCCCAAGTTCCCAAGCCATCAATCCATTGCAGAGCATTTAGTAGATAATCGGCCATTTGCAGTGTAAATGTATGAGGAAAGCAGGAATAATATCAGTCAAAATCAAATTAATGCCCCTCCGCAACTAGAGCCGGAACCAGCGGTACAACCATAACAATAATCGGCGGTTTTAACCTGCTGAATTAAGTCTAAATTGTCAGCTCTTAGTAGATCAGCAACGGTTAACTTATGGCTGGATTTATCTTCCGCAGGAATATTTTCCATTTGATTAAAATCACAATCATAAACGTTACCTAAATAGTCAATGGAAAGTTCATTACGACACATTAGATTATTAACCGTATCTGGATTAAAATTGCTTTCTAGGAAAGTCAAATATTTTTGGTGCAGTTGATGCTTGTCAAGATGAAATTTACTCCGGCCAATGGGTAAGTTTGTGATAGTTAGCAAGTGATTAAAATTGATATCAAAATGTTCTTTGAGGAACTTTTTGTAATCCTGTTCAAGGGGTTCCTGGGCAGGGGGGAGGGAAAATTTATCTGAGGTTAGTAAAGGAGGGTTATAAACTAAATCTAGAACTAGATTAGCATCCTTCCCATAGCCGAGATTATTCAACCATTGAAGAGCTTTAATTGATTTTTCATAAACCCCGTTGCCACGCATTTTATCCACATTATCTTCAAGGTAACAGGGCAATGACGCCACAACTCTCAACTGATGCTGGGCACAATATGCGGGAATGTCTCCAAATCCCATTTCAAAGTAAATGGTTAAATTAGAGCGGACAATGACTTCTTTTCTCATCTTCCTAGATGCTTCCACCAGGGGCTTAAAGCCGTAGAGCATTTCCGGTGCTCCCCCGGTGAGATCTACCACTTTAATTTGGGGAAATTTTTGAATAATGGCAATTAGTTGTTCACAAACCTCCGGTGATATTTCTTCAGTGCGTTTGGGACTAGCTTCCACATGGCAATGGCTACAGGCTAGATTACAGCGTTTACCCAAATTGATTTGCAGGGTAGAAATAGTTTGTTTACCAAGGGGACTACCCAACTTTTTTGCAAAGGGCGTAATTTTTAATTTTTGCTGACTACGTTCTAATTGTTGAACCATTTTGTTTAAAAATTAACTGCAGGAATAATTTGATATCCGGTCAAAACTAAAATCAACAACAGCCGCCACCGTCATAGTACCAAGTTGAATCAGTGATGAGTATTTTGTTTGGATAGGTAGAACCTAAGTTCAACGCTGTTTTATCGCATACCGCACTAGGAACTCCCTGCTGAAGAATATGGCCAGCTTGGTCATCGAATAGGGGGTCTGAACCAGCATAAATAGCGGTTTTGCCAGTAAAAACACAGGCTCCATCACTAGGAATAGGCACTTTGAAAGAAACGGAATCTAAACTTTCTAATAATAAATTTTCATCCAGTTTATAGGTGACAGAATCGAGCAAACGATAGGGACGGCGGGCGCGAATTTCTATTTGCCCAAAACCAGTATCAATTAAATGTTGAATGTATTCTGCATAGGTTAATGCTCCGGATAAACACATGGCCCGTAACCGTTCGTCCTGACGCAAATGTTGGGGAATAGGCCGGGCAGCAATGGGATCACTCATGATTAACCGACCATGGGGTTTTAGAACCCGATAAGCTTCCTTCAAAGCTCGGGATAAATCTTCCGGCTCAAAAATATTAAATAGGCAATTTTGTGCCACCACATCTACCGAGTTGTCCGGCACCGGCAAAGTAAAAGCATCCCCTGCACGAATATCGACAAAATCGACACTAAACCAATCATTTTTTTCGGCGGCTAACTGCAAATTTCGCTGGGCGGCCTGGCGCATGGCTTCCACGGGATCCACTGCGATCACGGCCCCTGGCTGACGGCAAAAATAGGCAAATTGCAATGCCTCCAGACCACCACCAACACCGACATAAAGCACCTTAGACTTATTACCCAACTCGTTGGGATGGACGGTGCTACCACAGCCATAATTCATTTCCTGCATGACAGCGGGAATCACTAACCCCGGCAGTTGGAGAGGGCTACTCTGAACACAACAGAGTCCCACTTCTGGGGTCTGGGCAACTTCAGCGTAAAAGTCGGCGGTGGTTTGCAGATAGGTCATAGTGAAGTTAATGTTTAGAAATTTAATAATTCAATAATTGAGCTGGAATTGGTAAATTACCCTTTTTATTCTAGATTGAATAGATTTTAATAAAAAATTTTCCTAACCATTCTTTAAAATGGATAGTAGAAAATAAAGTTGCCCCCAGATTATAGCGTTGTGGAGAAATGTGAGTCAACAAGAAAAACAATAATAGTTCCAATTATTACATCAATAACTGTATAAATTTTGACTAATTATCCACCAAATCAAAAATATTTTTTCTGACTTTATTTACTCTAAATTTATCCCTTAGAGCCTGTTTGGAAAGTTGAATTCTGGCTGTTTAATCCCTCCTAACTCCCCTGCCCAAGGGAGGAACTGTCAGAAAAGTCTCCCTTGTTAAGTGGGGATTTAGGGAGATAAATACCTAGCCTTGCACTTTTCAAACACTTTCCTACAGTGTTTTTGAATGATAGTCAAATCCTGCCACAAATGAATAAATACTTAAGTGGAAACCTCTTTGGGGGCGACGATGACCCGATTTCTGCCTGCTTGTTTGGCATCATACAAAGCTTTATCCGCTATTTGTATAATTTCTTGTCCCGTTTCGCCGTGATCGGGATAACAAGCAACCCCAAAAGAGGCGGTGACACTATTCACAATTTTTCCACTGTATTCTATTTTCATTTCGGCGATCGCCTGGCGTAAAAATTCCGCTTTTTGGGAAGCCTCTTCCAGAGTAGCATCAGGCAAAATTATAGTTATCTCTTCACCTCCATAACGACAGGCCACATCGGAAGTCCGGATATTATTTTTCAGCAGAGTACCAATGGAAGCCAAGATACGATCGCCAGCGTCATGACCAAGGGAATCGTTAAAGCGCTTAAAGTGATCGACGTCAATCATCAAAACACCGACTGAATAGTGATGACGTTTGGCCCTGGCCAGTTCCTGGCTTAAGCGTTGTTCCAGATAACGACGGTTGAAAAGTTTGGTCAGTGGGTCCCGCAGACTTTGTTCTTCCAGTTGTTCCCGTAACTTCAAATTGGCGATCGCCAGGGCAAGCTGTTCCGCCACTGTTTTTGCCAATTGTTGCCGTATGTCGGGCAAAATTTCCCCTTTGAAAGTGCAAAGAAACAGCAAGCCAAGAGTTTCCCCCTGGGCAATGAGGGGAATACACAAACTTGCCAGTGGTAAGTGTTGGTCATTGACATGATTGCAAAACAAAGCATGTTGTCCCTGCTTCACCCCATGGGACCGTCCCCGTCGCAAAGCCCAACAATCTAGGGGGGTAAACACATCATCGGAGCAAAACGGATTGCCCCAAAAAGTGACCCGTTCTAGACAATTATTCTGGGCAGACAGAATAAAAATTCCCCCGCAGCAATCGGGAAATAGGGGTTGAGCCAGGGCCGCAATCACTCCGCAGGCATCTTTGACCGTAAAACAAGACTGGAGATAGTCAGTAATACCCGAAAGAATTAACATCTCAGCATTACGCTGTTTCAATTCACCGAGGCGCTCCTCTAGGACTTGATTGACTTTTTGTAGTTCCTCCTCAAATTGTTTACGGCGGGTAATGTCCACATCTACACCGATAACACGGAGGGGCACATTGTTCTGATCTCGAATCACAGTAGCTTGACTTGCCGCCCAGCGCAGGGTTCCATCGGGTTTGATAAACCGGAACTCCAAATCATAGGGTTCATCATTATGGATACTTTGTTCCAGAGCTTTCAAGACAATGCCTCGATCATCGGGATGCATCATTTGTGCAACTTTTTCTAGGTCGCCATCAAAGCTTCCCGGCTTAAGTCCCATCATTTGCTCCAGGCTTTCTGACCACACAATGCCATTAGTTAGAAGATCCAAATCCCAATAGCCCATATTGGCCGCATTAAACGCTAACTTCAAACGATCTTCATTTTCCTGGAGGGATTTGGTCCGCTCTAAAACACGCTGCTCCAACTGAGCATTGAGTTCCGCCAGCTTTGCTTCCGTTAATCGGCACTGATCTAAGGTTTTCTGCTGTTCGGTCATATCCACCACTATGCAGACCGTATATTCAAGCTCCACATCTATGCTGGCAACACCGACCAACACAGGAATGCGACTACCATCCTTGCGGTAATATTCCTTTTGCCAAGGCTCTGGGGTTTCATGATTCCGCAAACGGGCAATAATTTCTTGATCCTTTTGATCATATTCGGGGGGGGTTAACCTATCCCAGTGCACCAGCCCGAGGTCCAATTCTTCTTTAGTGAAACCAATCATTTGTAGGAAACGGTCGTTGGCATCGAAAATTTCCCCTTGATTGGAAGCAAAAAACATCCCGACAATATTCGACTCAAACAAATTCCTAAAGCGGGCTTCGCTTTCCCTTAAGGCTATTTCGGCCATCTTGCGATCACTGATGTCCATGGCCACCCCTTGCAATCCATTGACTTGGCCCCGGTCATCGATAATCGCTTCAATCCTGGCCCAAATCCACCCCATAGAAGCATCGGCCCGAGTTATTGCATACTCTATGGTTTGGGTTTTTCCGGTGGCAATAACCTTATCAGCAATACTCTGGTGCAGTTCTCTAAATTCGGGCTGAATGGTCTGGACTAACCAGTCATAACTAGGGGAAAATTGATGGGGCTCTAGACCAAATAGTTGGTAAGTTTCTGCTGACCAGGTGATCTCACCGGAAGCAATGTCAAACCGCCAGAAGCCTAATTTAGCAATGCGTTGAATATCTGCTAAATCCGCCCTCAACCTCTCCATTTCCTGGAGTAATTGAGCTTTGGTTTTGTGGCGATCGCTCATGGTTTTGCCGGGCGAAGCCCCTTTAACTGATTTGAATCAACTGATGTAGCCATTACTTCCCATAATTTTCTCTGCGGGATGTCAAAGACTTGCCCTGGCAATCATCCAAAATTTAAAGGTTTTTAACCCTTGCCCAAAATGAACCATCCACTCTTAATATTGACTGCATTTTAACCCCTCCTTACCCTTGGAATTGAACCAGCGGGAAAGAAGGGGCTGTATTTATGGTTTAGCCTTAGTCGGCAAAATAAACACCATTTCCTAGCCTAGGGCTTTTTCCACCTCTGCAATGCGTAGAACAGTTTTCAGCACAGAATCAGGGTTTAAGCTAATGGAATCAATGCCCAATTCCACTAAAAATTCAGCAAACTCAGGATAATCCGAGGGGGCTTGGCCACAGATACCGATTTTGCGACCGTTAGCTTTCGCCGTTTCAATGGCCATTTTGACCATCCGTTTGACCCCTAGATTGCGTTCATCAAACAGATGGGCAACGAGGGAAGAATCCCGGTCTAAACCTAAAGTTAATTGGGTTAAATCATTGGAGCCAATGGAGAAGCCGTCAAATACCTCGCTAAATTCATCGGCCAGAATGACGTTACTGGGCAATTCACACATAACGTAGATTTCCAAGCCGTTTTTCCCTTGTTTCAAGCCATGTTTAGCCATTTCCGCAATAACTTTGCGACCTTCATCGGGGGTACGACAGAAGGGAATCATGGGAATGACGTTGGTTAAACCCATTTCGTCCCGCACTCGTTTCAGAGCTTGGCATTCCAAAGCGTAGGCTTCTCGGTAATTGGGATCGTAGTAACGGGAAGCGCCCCGCCAACCGATCATGGGGTTTTCTTCCTTCGGCTCAAACTGACGACCACCCAGGAGGTTAGCGTATTCATTGGATTTAAAATCCGACATCCGCACCACCACAGGTTTGGGATAGAACGCCGCCGCAATCATGGCAATACCATGGGCCAATTTGTCCACAAAGAACCGGGGGCGATCGCCAGCATAGAGTTTGGTTAGTTCGGCAATTTCTGCCTTGGCCAAGGGATCTTCCAACTCATCAAATTTCATCAGGGCGAGGGGGTGAGCCTTAATGTGGTTAGCAATGATAAATTCCAACCGGGCTAGACCCACGCCATCGGCGGGATAACTAGCAAATCCAAAGGCCTGTTCTGGGTTACCCACATTCATCAAAATTTGAGTCTTGGTGCGGGGCAAATTGGACAGTTCCGTTTCGTGAACTTCATAGTTCAAAATGCCGCTGTAAACCGAACCTTCATCCCCTTCGGAGCAACAGATGGTGACATCTTCCCCGGTTTTGATTGTGTCGGTGGCATCTCCACAACCCACAATCGCCGGAATACCCATTTCCCGGGCAATAATTGCGGCGTGGCAGGTTTTCCCCCCCTGGTTAGTGACGATCGCCGAAGCCTGTTTCATAATCGGTTCCCAATCCGGGTCAGTGCGGTTGGTGATTAACACCTCGCCGGGACGAAACTGATTGATTTGGGACACATTGCGAATTACCTGGGCTTTACCCTGGCCGATCGCCGCCCCCACACTGCGGCCCGTGGCTAACACTTGGCTGTGATCTTTTAACTCATAGGTTTTAATCACATTGGCGGATTTTTGCGACTGCACCGTTTCTGGGCGGGCTTGGACAATGAACAATTCCCCCGTTTGCCCATCCTTAGCCCATTCAATATCCATGGGGGTATAAACTCCCCGCACCCCAGAATAATGGTCTTCAATGATGCAGGCCCAGCGGGCTAATTGGAGAATTTCTTCATCATTAATGCAATATTTTTCCCGTTCCGGCTCCGCTACTTCCACATTTTTGGTCAGTTTGGAACCGCCCACGTCATAGACCATTTTGATAGCTTTACTACCCAAACGTTTTTCCAGAATTGGTTTAAAACCCTCTTTCAAAGTAGGTTTAAACACAAAATATTCATCGGGGTTAACCGCCCCTTGCACCACATTTTCCCCTAGGCCATAGGCGGCAGTAATCAGAGCGGCATTTTTGAAACCCGTTTCCGTATCAATGGAAAACATCACCCCGGAGGTGGCCAGATCAGAACGCACCATCTTTTGTACGCCCACCGATAGGGCCACCGCAAAATGGTCAAAACCATTGTGATGGCGATAGGAAATAGCCCGGTCAGTGAATAACGAAGCAAAGCATTTATGGCAAGATTCCAACACACAGGAAAGGCTGTGGACATTAAGGTAGGTTTCCTGTTGTCCTGCAAAACTAGCCTCTGGCAAATCCTCCGCTGTAGCACTGGAGCGCACCGCCACGTCCACCCCGGTACGACCCATTTTTTGGCCATAGCGTTCACACATGGCACCATAGGCTTCGGCGATCGCCGTTTGTAAATTTTGGGGGAAGGGGGTGTCTAAGATTAATTGCCGAGCTAAATGACCCCGCTCCTGGAGATTGGCCATGTCATTCACATCGAGATCTGTAAAGAGATCTCGCAGTTTTTGTTCCAGACCCGCCTCTTGGATAAAATAGCGGTAAGCATAGGCAGTGGTGGCAAAACCAGAAGGTACATTCACCCCTTTGTTGGTCAACTGCTGAATCATTTCCCCCAGGGAAGAATTTTTACCCCCTACCAAACCAACATCATGGGTGCCCACCTCTTCAAACCAGAGGATTAAAGCCGTTTCTTTATGGGCTACAGAGGTTTTTTCGACGACTGAACTTACCATATCTATTTACCCCTAATCGATACCTTCAGTTTATCGAGGTTGATATAGTAAACTTTATTTTGTTGGTAATTATTTATAAATTGATAGGTTTCTTAAATCTAGTGTTAATTAATTATTAAAAAATTGTCCTAGGGTGGAAATTCGCGCTATCATACCCATATGTGCCTTGTTACTCGGCAATTATTAATATCCCTATTTTCTTATGAAGGTAATAGGCAAGTCTTTGAAGTGTCATGGAGATTCTGAATTAGTTTGCCCCCCATAACCAAGCCACATTGAGTTCCAAGTCCGGCAACAGGCGATCGCCATTGAGTGTTTGGGGTTTGTTTAATATTTCTATCGGGGAATCAGGGCGATATATTTCCACTTGTTGATCAATCGGATTAATTAACCAGCCTAACTCCGTTCCACAGCTTAAATATTCACGCATTTTTGCTTGAGTTGCAGCTAGGGCATCACTGGGGGAAAGTAGTTCCAACACAAAATCTGGACAGAGCGGGGGAAACTTTTCCCTTTCTGCGGGAGTTAATGCTTCCCATGTCGACCTTTTTACCCACGCCACATCGGGGGAGCGCAAAGCACCGTTAGGCAAACGAAAGCAAGTAGAAGAATCAAAGACTACACCCAATTGAGTCCGACGATTCCAAAGATTAAAATCCGTGTTTAATTCTGAGTTGCGACGGCCTGTTTCTCCACCCGTGGGGGGCATAATAATTAGGTCTCCGTTGGAGCTACGTTCAAATTTTAAATCAGGATTTTGTTGACAGAGAGCGACAAATTGCTGATCTGTTAGCGAAATAATTGGCCTTAGCTTGAGGATGGTGGAATACATGGCATAGGAGAAAAAAGAGTTTGGAATTGGCTGATTAGTTGATCAAGCACAAAGGGGTCTGCATTCGCATGGTGAATTTTAAAACAAAGGGGAATTAATAATTTGCCATCCTGCCAGTAGCGTTGCCCGAAGTAAAACCAGGGTTGTCCTTGGATTTTTTCTCTGCGATAGTGTACACTCAAAGTCGTAAATTTTAAGTTGGGTAAATTACCAAAAATACAAGCTAAACAGAAGGTGTTATATTCAGCTCTCTCGTAGTTTCCTGCCCGAATTTGGGCTAATTTCTCACTGTAAAGTTGAGCAAAATCCCCATAGCTAAGTTGGGAGACATTCTCCAATAGCATTTCGGAAAAACGTTCTTTGCCCCCGATCGCCACGCTGACCATGGCCGGCGGATTATCCAACACATACCATTGTTGATTGTAATAGCGGAGCCGAAATTCCCAATGGTTTTGCAAACATTGCATCCAATGCCAGAGCAAAAAAGCAAAAAAACTGCCTGGGCTGTCCTTTTGTTGTTGGTAAACTCCATAGGCATTGGTCACATCCAATTGCAACGTCAAATCAATGTAGGGAATTTGCAATAGGCGATCGTCGGTAAAAAAATCCAAAGACCAATCTAGATAACCTGCCCTTTCCTCCGGAGTTAAAAGGCGGGGTTGATAGCGGACGGGAATTTCCATGCGCCTAGGGGATCTCAATATTCAATGGTGGATTTAATTCCTGAGCAAAGTTGGGGGCAACCTAATGCAACTGAAATATAAATGTGACCAAATCCCCTTTGCCCAAAGCAAGGCGATCGCCGGGACGCAGTAAATGACGGTTGCCTGGGAGGAGGGCCGTGTGGTTAACGTAGGTGCCATTGGCACTGCCCACATCTTCCAAGAAATACTCATTGCCTTCCAGACGGATATCGGCATGGACCCTAGACACCACATCGGAATTGGCAAAACCCGATACATCGATGTCTGGTGGTACCTTATCGTTGGGTTTTCCTAGGTGGATTACCGTTAGGCCGGCAGGAATTTCCAACGTGGTTTGGGTCTGCACATGGACAAGGGAAGCTCCCTGGGATTGGAGTTGGGTGCCCACGGGAAATGGGGCCGGTGTGGAGGAAACTTCGGGAATGGCCGGAATGGGTTCAGCACTTTCTGGAGCTACGGCGATCGGGATGGGGACCTCTTCTTCCTCCGGAGCACTTACTACTAATTGTTGGGGATCAATGGTCTGTCCACAGTTGCCGCAAAAAGTAGCATCACTTTGCACGGAGCTGCCACAGTGGGGACAAGGCATCAGAGTGGGCAGGGGGGTAAAGCAGGCCTCACACTGGATGGCCCCTTCTGGATTGGTGTGATTACAGGTGGGACAGACAGCCATAAATAATGTAGGGATTAATGTTAAATACCACAGCGGAGTATGGCAGGATTCTCTTCAATCGTAGCGAAAAATTTGTCTTTCCTAACCCTCCCGGCCCCAGGGCAAAAAATCTCCACCCCAGCTCGAATTGACCCCCTGGGAGGAGGACGGTCGGGGAAAGTGAAGTGCTAAGGTAAAGGGCGATCCTACGGCAAAATTCTAAATTTTTTTGATGAGTGACGACACACCCCATCCTGAGTGGCAATTAGTCCCCCAGGGAAACTTTGTCCGATTATCCCTAACTCTCCCGACGGTAACGACGGCTCCCGACTCCCCTAGCCTGGTGTTTTCCCATCAACAACTGGAACAAAGCTTGGGTAATTATCTGCGTATTATGGCGGGGCGATGGCAAGACCAGACCCTAGTGCGGTTAGCGGTGAATAATCAACTGTTGGATGCTAGACAACTCCAGGCGATCGCCGCTGGCCTGAAGGAACAGAACCTGACCTTGCAGTGGGTGGAAACCAACCGTCGTCAAACCGCTGTGGCCGCCGCCAGTGCCGGCCTTTCCGTGGATCAAACCATGGCCGACAAGCCCCTGGTGGATCCTTCCGAGACCCCTTCTCTCCCCAAACCGTTAGTGGTACGCCATACCCTCCGTTCTGGGGGGGAAATTCGCCATGGAGGAGATGTAGTCATCATTGGCGATGTCAATCCGGGCAGTAGCATTGTGGCCGACGGTGACATCCTTATTTGGGGATGTTTGCGGGGTATGGCCCATGCCGGTGCCAAAGGCAATGACCAGGCTGTTATTATGATTCTGCGGTTGGCCGCCTGTCAGATCCGCATTGGCGATCGCCTAGCTAGGGTAGGGGCCGATGCCGTTGATCGCCGTGAGCCCGAAATCGCTTATATTACTTCAGAAGGTATCCGTCTGACCCCGGTGCGTCAGTTTCAGCGTTCTGCTCTGCTATAAAATCCTTACCCCTTACTCACTAACTGCCCGCTAACAGTTTCGAGTCCAAGTTATTACCGCACGTTATCAGCCAACTATGAATCGGATTATTGTTGTCACTTCGGGCAAAGGTGGAGTCGGAAAAACCACCACCACCGCCAATTTAGGAGCGGCCCTAGCTCGATTGGGAAAAAAGGTTGTCCTGATTGATGCGGACTTTGGCCTGCGAAATCTGGATTTATTGCTGGGTTTGGAACAACGTATTGTTTACACCGCTATCGACGTTTTAGCTGATGAATGTACCATCGACAAAGCCCTAGTAAAAGATAAGCGTCTGCCCAATTTAGTCCTGCTCCCTGCCGCCCAAAACCGGTCAAAGGATGCCATCAATGCTGAACAAATGCAGTCTTTGGTGGAACAACTCAAAGATAAGTTTGACTACATTATCATCGACTGTCCCGCTGGTATTGAAGCTGGTTTTCGCAATGCCGTGGCTCCGGCCCAGGAAGCAATCATTGTCACCACTCCAGAGATGTCGGCGGTGCGGGATGCAGACCGGGTAATTGGTCTTTTGGAAGCGGAAGACATCGGCAAAATTAGCTTGATTGTTAACCGCCTGCGACCAGAGATGGTACAACTCAATCAAATGATTAGTGTGGAGGACATTTTAGACCTTTTAGCGGTGCCGCTCATTGGCATTTTGCCAGACGATCAAAAAATTATTATTTCCACCAACAAAGGGGAACCTTTAGTGATGGAAGAAAAGCTTTCTGTACCGGGGTTAGCGTTCCAAAACATTGCCCGTCGCCTAGAAGGTCAAGACATTCCTTTTCTGGATTTCATGGCGGCCCACAATACCCTACTCAACCGTATCCGCCGTCGTCTCTTGGGGGGTTAATCCCATGGATTTGCCCTTTTTCCGTTATGACCTAACAGCCAGTGAGCGAAAACCAGCATGATTTTGGAATTGATTGAAAGGCTCTTTAGCCGGAGTGGCAAAAATAGCGGCGAAGATGCCCGTCGGAGGCTCAAACTGGTCATCGCCAATGATCGATCAGGGCTAAGCCCGGAAATGATGGAGGAAATGCGACGGGAAATCGTGGAGGTGGTAAGTCGCTATGTGGAAATTGACCCCGGAGAGATGGAGTTTTCCTTGGAAAGTGACCAACGGATGACAGCTTTAATTGCCAATTTGCCGGTGCGTCGGGTACGTCGAACCAAAGCTAAATCAGAAGCACAAGAAAGTTAGGGGTTGGTCTTGACAAATACTGATGCCCTAACAAAGTTAACCAATTTACCCATTGTCACCCAGGTTATTATCCTCGGTACGGCCCATTGTTTACTGGGACTCACCGCCACGGCGATCGCCTATGGGAAGGGTCGTAATTTCCGTCGTTGGTTGGCGATCGGTTTAATCGGTGGCACTCCAGCTTTGGTGGCAGCCATTGTGCTCAAATCCCAGAAAAATTTGGGCAATTAGTGTTTTTTTGCTGGGAAATATGGACTGCACCAGTCTTTTGCTCTGCTAACTGTGATTGACGGTTGCACCAGTACCAACTTTATCTGGCTGTTTTCTGTATTTGAACGTTTGATTAAAAACTCCCTGCAATTCAATCTCGCCTATGTTCTGTCTATTGTTTTTTAGGGACTCAATCAATTCCAGATTTTCTTTGTAGTAGCCATCTATATCCAAAAGCCGCTCATAGTTTATATTTTCCATGGGAAATATATGCGAAGGATCACTTCAATGTCCCTTGCTCCCCATCTGCTACTTTTTCCAGCTAATTTCGTTTTTTACCGTCCTTAAACTGGCCATAATTTTCGTCAGGTTAAGCTGGGGTAAGATCAACCTGATCGCCTATCCCTATGCCATTGGTGTCCTGCCCCCATGATCCAAGCTATGCCCTCTGCTCCCACCGTTGACTTTAAAGATCCTGCTTACTATTTCAATCGAGAATTGAGTTGGTTAGCCTTTAATCAGCGGGTGCTCCATGAAGGTTTAGACGACCGTACCCCCTTGTTGGAACGGTTAAAGTTTTTGGCGATTTTTTGCTCCAACCTAGATGAATTTTTTATGGTCAGGGTGGCGGGGCTCAAGCAACAGGTAGAAGCGAATGTCACCAAGTTGACTGCGGATGGTCGTACTCCATCCCAACAGCTTAAAGAAATTAGCAAAAGTCTGCGGCCTTTGGTATATCAACAAAACCAGGTGTTTGAGTATGTGCTCAAGGAAAAATTAGCGGATGAGGGCATTTTCCTCAACGATTATGTAGATCTAAGCCAAGAAGAAAGACAGTATTTGCATCAATTCTATGATGACCATATTTTCCCGGTTTTAACTCCCCTGGCGGTGGACCCCAGCCATCCTTTTCCCTACATTTCCAACCTTAGTCTTAATTTGGGGGTGGTGGTGCGAGACCCGGATACGGATGAAGAATTATTTGCCAGGGTAAAAGTGCCCCCCACTCTGCCCCGCTTTGTGGCTTTGCCGGAGGACGTGTGTCAGCCAGACCCCAACAAACCATGGCTCTGGACCGGTGTGCCCCTGGAGCAGGTCATCGCCCACAATTTAGCTTCCCTTTTTCCCGGCATGATCATCCAGGAATGTCATTTATTTCGGGTGACCCGTAACGCAGACATTGCAGTGGAAGAAGACGAGGCTGATGATCTACTCCTGGCGATCGAAGAGGAATTGCGTAAACGTAGGGTGGGGAAATCCGCTGTGCGCTTGGAGATCAATGCTTCAACTCCGAAAAATATTCGCGATCGCCTGATGACGGATCTAGGGCTAGAAGAAATTGACGTTTATGACATTGACGGCCTGTTGGGGCTGAAGGATCTGTTCTTTTTCCTTTCTTTACCTGCTCCCCACCTCAAGGACGAACCCTGGGCTTCGGTTATTCCTCCCCGCCTGAAGCATGTCTATGAATTTGTCGATGGGGACGAAGACGGCCGGGTCCAGCAGGAGGGGATAGATATTTTTACTCTGATTCGCCAGGGAGATATTTTAGTTCACCATCCCTACCAATCCTTCACCGCTTCGGTGCAACAATTTATTACCCAGGCGGCCTACGATCCCCATGTATTGACCATTAAAATGACCCTGTACCGCACTTCGGGGGATTCCCCCATTGTTAACGCTCTGATTGCGGCGGCGGAAAATGGCAAACAGGTGGCGGTGTTGGTGGAACTCAAGGCCCGTTTTGATGAAGAAAATAACATTAACTGGGCTAGAAAGCTAGAACAGTACGGCGTCCATGTGGTCTATGGACTGGTGGGGCTAAAAACCCACACTAAAACCGTCCTCGTGGTGCGCCAGGAAGGCCCTGATATCCGTCGTTACGTTCACATTGGTACTGGTAATTACAATCCCAAAACCGCTAAGCTCTACACCGATTTGGGGTTGATTACCTGTCGTCCGGAATTGGGCAATGACCTGACCAATTTATTTAACTTTCTCACCGGCTATTCCCGCCAAAAGGATTACCAAAAATTGCTGGTGGCTCCGGTTAATATGCGGGAAAGAATGGTGGCCATGATTGAGCGGGAAGCGGACCATTGTTTAAATGGGGGCACCGGCCGCATTGTGGCCAAGATGAATTCCCTGGTAGATACCCAGATCATTCGTGCCCTCTACGCAGCTTCCCAGGCGGGGGTGCAGATTGATCTGATTGTGCGGGGTATTTGTTGCCTCCGACCGGGGGTGGAAAATGTCAGTGAAAACATTCGGGTAATCAGTGTAATTGGTCGTCTGTTGGAGCACTCCCGCATTTTCTATTTCCACAATGGCGGTGAAGAGGAAATTTACATTGGCAGTGCCGATTGGATGAGTCGTAATCTAACCCGACGGGTGGAGGCGGTGGTGCCGGTGGAACAGCCGGATCTCAAACAGGAATTACAGTCCATCTTGGGCATTCTTTTGGCCGATAATCGTCAAGCTTGGGAGCTACAGCCCGATGGCACCTATGTGCAACGCCGTCCCGCTTCCCCGGAACAAAGCCAGAGTTCCCAGGCAATTTTCACTGCCCAGGCGATCGCCGAAACTACGGAAGACCCGGAACTACGTTCAGTTTGATTAATTACTCGGCTCCACTGGAGCAGTAGCAGGGCTTTCCTGCTTAGCCGGGGGTTGGGCGGGACTGCTAGCTGGAGGGGTAATACCTTTGTAGTGTTGGTAAGCAGTGCGAGAAATATCTTGAATTAGCAAACGGCCCGCCACATCGTTATGGGGTCTGGTGGCCAAGACGGCCCCCACATAGCGTTTGCCATTGGGCATATCCACTATGCCCGCATCCCCCAAGACGGTACCAATGTCGCCGGTTTTATGGGCAATTTGGGCATCCGGTTCCAACCCCTGGGGTAAAAGGGTGCGGGTTTTGGTCTGTTGCATGATCCCCAACAGGCGATCACGGGATTTAAGGGATAACAATTCCCCTCCCTGGAGTTTGACCAGCAATAAAGCTAGATCCTGGGGACTGGTGGTGTTGGTACCTTCTAAATCCGGCAGGTAATTATTAATTTTCGTTTGGGGCATCTGCCAAGCCTGGAAGCGTTGGTTGAGAAATTCCTTACCCCCCAGCCGTTTGATTAACATATTGGTGGCGGTGTTATCGCTGATCACAATCATTTTGGTCACCACCTCCAAGGCTGGATAGCTGGAGCGTTTGCCCACGTCATATTGCATAGTTCCCGCTTCCCCCACAATCACATCTTGCGTTAGGGGCAGTTCTTCGTGGAGTTGAATTTTGCCCTGGTCCACTGCTTCAAAAAAGGCGATCGCCACGGGAATTTTAATGGTGCTGGCGGCGGGGAGTTGGGTTTCTCCCTTGGCATTGGCGAACTGGCCGTTATCCACATCAATGAAATAGGAGTAGGAATTAATGGCCGGAGCTTTGGAAGTGCCCAGGGTAGTTAATTTTTGGGTTAGGGCCTGATCCTCTTGGGTAGGCTGAACCTGGTCAGAGACAGCACTGGGGGCAGTGGCCACGGTCGTTTCCTGACTTTCTGTCGCTTCTGGTGTGGCCGTTGCCGGTGTTCCCCGCAATTTATCGGTTTCAGTGGTGACCCAACCCGCAATGGAAGCTAACACCTTTTGGGGGTAAATAGCTGGCTGGTCCGGCTGGGTTTGATGGGGTTCTTTCGCAGTGGCCAAGGGGGCACCATTCTGGTCTCCCCGGATAAATTTAGTGGGACTGAAGGTGGTAATGGCCGTACCGGCGATCGCCCCGATGCCAATACCCACAATGCCAAGGCGAACAGAGGTCAACACACTCTTTTGCCACCAACTGAGGGGTTTACTGGGTTTGCGGGGCCGTAGGCCGACATTTTTACCCTTGGCTACGGATTTAACCCCGGTGGCGCTAACAACCTTCAGGGGGTTGACCTTGGTTTCCCCTGGCTTTTGGTTTGACTGCTCTTGGTTTATTTCTGTGGAAGCACCGGCCTGTTCCCCAACCTCAGCAATGGTGACGCCGGTGGGGGGGGTAGATGTACCGGAGATAACCCGGAGATTACGGCGTTGGGTGCGACGAGACTTAGGACGGCGGGGCATGGAAGTAATCATGGTGAGGCTGGAGGGGCATTAACCCAGAGGAGGATCGGTCGTTAGGGAGGGCGGCCTTTCCATTAGTTCAACACTCTAAAACGAAGCACCCATACAGGACAAGAACTTGGCAAAAGTTTATTGGCCAGGCCATCACAATCCCCCCCTTGGTTGCTCGGAATGACTAATTTAAGGCTTAATTTGTTGCGCTAACCAATCAATTTGGCCCAAAATTCCCCGCAATAGGGCCACTTCTTCGCTGTTTAGGGCGGCTCGCTGATAAATTCTGCGAAATTTCGCCATTTTACTACGGGCAGTATGGGGATATAAAACTTCGATATTGAGCAAAGTTTTCTCCAGGTGCTGACAGTAACTATCCAATTGAGCATTGGTGGCCAAGGGCATGGTTGACCCATCCTCCAGGCGATCGCCAGGGACTTGGTTATTTGTCTCCATGGCTAGGCTAGCTTGGTACAATTCATAAGTACAGACCATCACTGCTTGGGAAAGGTTCAACGAGGGATATTGGGGATGGACTGGGATCCGCACAAAACGGTGGGCTTGGTTGAGTTCCTCATTGGTTAGGCCACTGTCTTCCCGACCAAATACTAGGGCGCTTTTGAGGTTTGGAGCCAACAACCAAGGCAATGCTTGGCGGGGGGTTTCCATGGGGGATTGCAATATTCGCTCCCTAGCACTGGTGGCAATGATGCGCTGGCGATCGCCAAGGGCTGTGGCCAAATCATCCACTACCTTCGCTTGGGCGAGGACGTCTTTGGCATGGACTGCCATGGTTTGGGCCTCAACGCTCCGA